>JBBQHC010000056.1:0-18431 GCA_038323615.1 Rhodobacterales bacterium
GACCACAATCGCATAGGCGGCATACGACGCCAGTGCTGCCGCCAGCCCCTTGGCCCAGATACGCCCCGACGCGACCGCGACCGACCGACCGCGCAGCATCACCGCCGCAGGCACATAGGTCACGGCGGCCAAAATCAGCAGCCAGCTGACATAGGTCAGCGGATCGCCCGATATCCGCGCCCCGATCCCGTCCACCAGCGTATACCCCGCCGTGGCACATGCCGACCCCAGGGCAAAAGGGATCAGGCGACGGCTTTCACCAGACGTAAAGGCACCCCGCGCCATCAGCACGATCCCGGCGCCAAGGGTTGCCACGCCAGCGTATTCGATCGGTCTGACCGCGTCCGGCAACAGAACCAACCCGGCCAGCAGCACGATCAGCGGCGCCGACCCGCGCGCCAAGGGATAGACCCGGCTAAGATCGCCTTGTTCGTAGGCGTAGGCGAGGAATAACTGATAAAACATATGGATCAGCCCCGACCCCAGCAGCCATGGCCAGGCCTCGGGCACCGGCATGGGGCGGAACGTCACGATCGCCACGCCGATGCCCGCCTGCCAGAGCGTCATCACCAGCATGGCTGTCTGTTTGTTCGCGCCGGTCTTGATCAGCGCGTTCCAGCTCGCATGCAACAGGGCGGCGCAGATCACCGCAAGATATACGCCAACTGTCATGGGGGCCCCGGATTGCAGTTTTGCAAGCCCTAGCGCGGAATGACTTTCGATTGAAACACCAATATCTAAATTTCCCCGGTCTTGGGGCAAATTGGAATGCGATTCAAAGTCATCCCGTTTTAGGTGCTTGGGCCGCCGACAGCTTTTCGGGTTTATCCTGAAACATCCGGTGTCGGAATTCGCGTTCAAACGAAGCGCGAGGCCGCGTATGTCCGGGTCATCTTTAACCCGAAAAGCCTTAGATCAACAGCGACGCCGCCCCCTCAAGCCGCAACAGGGCCACTTTGGCCTCGACCCCGCCTGCGCCGGAATAGCCGCCGAGGCCGCAGGATGCCAGAACCCGGTGACAGGGGATCAGCACCGGGATCGGGTTCGCCCCGCAGGCCTGCCCGATCGCCTGGGCCGAAACGCCAAGGTCGGCGGCAAGTTGTCCGTAGGTCCGGGTTTGGCCAAAGGGGATAGCGCAAAGAGCGGCGTAAAACTCGGCTTGAAACGGCGTGGATTTCGGGCGCAACGGAACCGTAAAAGCAGTGCGCGTGCCGTGGAAATAGTCGGCGAGTTCCTGCAACGCACAGGTCAGCACCGGATCGCTGTCCGGCACCGATGTCGCCCGCCAGTCAAGTTGTATGACCGCACCGTTGTCCACCGTGACGGTCAATGGTCCGACAGAGGTGTCAAGTGAGGCGCAGTTCATACCTTATTTGGCAGGGCTAATCTGGGTGAAATTAGTGCCCGTGACGAATTCGCCCGTCACCAAATACTTCCGACGCAATCGGCGTTTGCAAACCTCGGCGGTCGCGATCATCAGATCGATGGTGAACGAAAACGGCGCGTCGTCTGCGATCGCCCGATCTTCGATGTCGAAAACGTCGCCGGCCACCTTGGTTTCAACGTGATCGCAGCGATCCTCGTACAAAAAATCAAACCCATCCGTCGGCAGATCCTGAAAAAAGCTCATCAAAATACCGTCGCGCTTTTTCAGGTAAAGGCCGCGATGCAGGAACGTCACCCTTGCGGCCAATTCGGGGAGCAAGTTGGCACGGGTGATCGCCAAATAGTCCGCACTTTGATCGACAGAAACGAATTCGCACTCTTGCCCGGTTTCAAATATCAGCCGGTTGACCGCGTAGGCCAGCGCATAGGTCGAATACCCACCGCCCAATTCCAGAACCCGTTTTGGTTTAAGCGTCAGAACCTGATCGATCAGGTTTTCCAGGTCGAGGTAGTCGGGCGGGAACAACTGCGCATTATCAGGGAAGTGGAAACCAAACCTTTCTTTGAACCGGACCTTTGCATCGGCCATCAACCGGTTGCGCAGCCCCTTTTTCAGGCGGAACCGCAAGACCTTCTGGCGGGCGACCACCGACAGTGCGCCGATCCGGCGGGCAGGTGAGCGCGGACCGTCATGGTCGGAAAAATCAGCGGTATCGTAATTCATGCGCTCTCTCCCAGTGCCGCATCACAGCGTCTACAAACTCCCGGATGTGAATGTGTGCCTACGTCCGGCAGGATTTTCCAGCACCGCTCGCATTTCTCGCCCGTCGCCATCGCAAAAACCACAGCCACGTCCGCCACGTCGTCCAGCCGGAAGGCGCCCGCCGGGGTGGTGTCGGTGCTGACGTGGATGCCGGAGGTGATGCAGAGATCGTCGAAGGCGACGGTTTCAAACACTTTGGCCACGTCCGGCGTCACGAAAACGGTCGGGGCGGCTTCAAGGCTGGCACCGATCACCTTGGCGGTGCGTTTAACCTCCAAAGCCCCCGTCACCACCCGCCGCACGCGGCGCACGACCGTCCATTTCGCGGCCAACGCATCGTCGCGCCAGTCGTCCGGGGTGGGCGGGAAATCGGTCAGGTGGACCGAGCTGTTGGCGCCGGGGAAGCGTTCGAGCCAGACTTCCTCCATCGTAAAGACCAGCACCGGGGCGAGCCATGTCGTCAGCCGGTGGAACAGCAGGTCAAGCACGGTGCGCGCCGCCCGCCGCCGCGCGGTGTCGCCGTCGCAATAGAGCGCGTCCTTGCGGATATCGAAATAGAACGCGGAGAGGTCGACAGTGGCAAAGGTGAAGATCGCTGAAAACACACCCTGAAAGTCGTAGGCCGCGTAACCGCTGCGCACCTGCGCGTCGAGTTCCGCCAGCCGGTGCAGCACCCAGCGTTCCAGTTCCGGCATATCCGCCGGCACGACCCTGTCGGCCTCGGTGAAATCCGCCAGCGAGCCCAGCATATAGCGCATCGTATTGCGCAGGCGGCGATAGCTGTCGGCGACCCCTTTGAGGATCTCCGCCCCGATCCGCTGGTCGTTGGTGAAATCGACCTGTGCCACCCAGAGGCGCAGAATGTCGGCGCCATATTGCTTGACGATGGTGTCGGGGAGAACCGTGTTGCCCACCGATTTGGACATCTTCATGCCCTTTTCGTCCAGCGTGAACCCATGCGTCAGCACGCCCCTGTAGGGGGCCCGCCCGATGGTCCCGCAGGCCTGCAACATCGACGAATGGAACCAGCCGCGATGCTGGTCGGTGCCTTCGAGGTAGAGGTCGGCAAGCCCGTCCGCGGACCCGTCCGGCCGGTCGCGCAGGGTAAAGGCGTGGGTGGTGCCGGAATCGAACCAGACATCCAGCACGTCCATCACCTGATCGTAGTCTTGCGGGTTGACCAGACCGCCAAGGAACCGTTCCTTGGCCCCGTCCAGATACCAGCAATCGGCCCCCTCGGCCTCGAAGGCGGCGGTGATCCGCTGGTTCACCTCGGCGTTGCGCAACAGGAAATCGGCGTCAGTCGGCAGCGCTCCCTTCTTGGTGAAACAGGTCAGCGGTACGCCCCATGCCCTTTGCCGTGACAGCACCCAGTCGGGTCGCGCAGCGATCATCGCGTGCAGACGGTTGCGCCCGCCTTGCGGCGTCCATGTCACCAGTTCGTCGATAGAGGTCAGGGCGCGTTCGCGGATCGTGGTGCCATAGGTGTCCTTGCCGTCGCCGACGGGCCGGTCGATGGCGGCGAACCATTGCGGGGTGTTGCGATAGATGACCGGGGCTTTGGAGCGCCATGAGTGGGGGTACGAGTGTTTGATCATACCGCGTGCCAGTAGCCCGCCGACCTCGACCAGTTTGTCGATGACGGCGGTATTGGCGTCGCCTTCCCACGGGTTGTTTTTGTTCTTTTTGTTCGGTGCGTCGCGCAGGATCGCCTTGCCGCCAAAGAACGGCAGGTCGGCGCGGAAAGTGCCATCGGGCATGACGTTGTAGGTGATGACCTGTTCGAGCATGCCAAGGTCGCGGTAAAGTTCGAATTCCTCCATCCCGTGCGAGGGGGCGCAGTGGACAAACCCAGTGCCTTCGTCGTCGGTGACGAAATCGGCGGCGCGGAAGTCGCGGGGGGTGTCCCATTCGCCGTTTGAGCCGGGGGTGTTGGCGAGGGGGTGGGCGAGCGACAACCCGGCGAGTTCGTCGGCGGAGACATCGCGCACCCGCTTCCACTGTCCATCTTCAAGTCGCGCTTTGACCAAGACCTGTGCTGCCAACTTGTCGGCCAACAGGAATCGCTCGCCGACCTTCACCCAACTTTCGTCAGGGGTACCGGTGACCTCGTAAAGCCCATATGAAAAGTCGGCCCCGTAGACCACGGCCTTGTTCGACGGGATGGTCCAAGGTGTCGTTGTCCAGATAACGACATTGGCCCCGATAAGATCCCGGTTCTGCAACGCGGCACCGGTGCCAGCCACCGGGTCGGCAACCCTGAACTTCACCCAGACCGTGAAACTTTCCTTGTCGTGATACTCAACCTCGGCCTCGGCCAGCGCGGTTTCTTCGACCGGCGACCACATCACTGGCTTGGACCCCTGATACAGCGTGCCGTTCATCAGGAAAGTCTGGAACTCCTCTGCGATCACCCGTTCGGCGTGGTAATCCATCGTTAGATAGGGCTGATCCCAGTTGCCGGTCACCCCCAGCCGCTTGAACTCCTCGCGCTGGATATCGACCCAGCCCTCGGCGAACTTGCGGCATTCCTGCCGAAAGGCGACCGTATCCACGTCGTCCTTGTTCAGCCCCTTGGCGCGATACTGTTCCTCGATCTTCCATTCGATCGGCAGGCCGTGACAATCCCAGCCGGGGATATAGCGGGCATCAAAGCCCAGCATCTGCTGGCTGCGCACGACCATGTCCTTGAGGATCTTGTTCAGTGCGTGGCCAATATGCAGGTGGCCGTTGGCGTAGGGCGGGCCGTCGTGCAGGGTAAATGACGGTCGCCCCGTTTTCGCCCGCAACTGCCCGTAGATGTCCATCTGCGCCCAGCGGGCCAGCCAGTCGGGTTCGCGTTGCGGCAGTCCTGCGCGCATCGGGAAATCGGTGCGGGGCAGGTTCAGAGTGTCTTTATAGCTCGGGGCATCGGCTGTGTCGGCGCACATGGGGGGCGTCCTATGGGAAAATCACATGGGGGAAAGGGCGGTGCGGCAGCGCGGACACCTTTGGCCGGCGGTCCCTGTGGTCAGGACGCCGGGGGGCTAATTCGGGCGATGGTTTGCTGGTGGTGCAACATGCGCAGGCTTATAGGCGCGCCGCCCTGCGGGGTAAAGGTGTCGCGGTCAGGCCGACAGAAGCGCCTTGAGCCCGGCCCGGTTCTGCGCGACTGCGGCCAAGGTATGCGGATCAAGGGCGCGATAGAACGCTTCTTGCGCCGCTTGCAGCGGGCCACGCAGACCGCAGAGCGGCAGAATGGCGCAATCGCAATCCCCGGCCCCGAAACACTCGGCCACCGCGGTATCGCGAGTCAGGGCGCGGACAACCGCACCGATGCTGATCTGATCGGCAGGGCGGGCCAGTTGCAACCCTCCGCCGCGGCCCCGTTCAGAGACCACAAAACCTTCGCGCACCAGCACTGTCGCAACCTTGGCGAGGTGATGTTCAGACAGGGCAAACCGTTCGGCCACGGCCCGGCTTGACACACGGTCGGGCGCAAATGTCGCCAGATGGATCAGCAAACGCAGGCCGTAGTCGGTGAATTTGTCCAGTTGCATGAGTGATAACTAGCATTTGCAATGCGCATTATAAAGATCTATTAAATACGCATCTTAAATACTGATAAAAGGAATCATCCGATGATCCAGCGCATCGCAGACGCCCTGTTGTGGCCCGGGACGATGATCTGTCGCCGCCTGGGGGTTAACCCGGAAAGCGATCAGGGACTGATCCGGTCGATGTTCAACATGCTGGTTTATCTTGTGGTGATCCTGACGATCATTTGGATCGCGCTGAAATGACCGGCATCGCGCGTTTCGCGATCACGCCCGAGCAGATCGGCAAGGTCGTCGCGGCGTTTTATACGCAGGTCCGCGCCGATCCGGCCCTTAGTCCGGTCTTTGCCGCGCATGTGACCGACTGGCCTGCTCATGAGGCGAAAATCACCCGTTTCTGGCGCAATGCGATCCTGTCCGAACGGGTCTATGACGGCAATCCGATGGCCGCCCACATGGCCGCGACGGATGTCAGGGGCGGTCATTTCGCCATTTGGCTGGGCCTGTTCGACACGGTTCTTGCGGTAGAGCTGCCTGCGCCGACTGCAGCCAACTGGTCCGCCCTTGCCCACCGGATCGCACGCGGGTTACGGATGGGGGTCGAAGATTTGCGCGCCCCCTCTGGGGTGCCGTCGCTCGGCTAGGGCGGTTCAGGTTTCAACGGGATCGGAACCGATTTAGGGAAACTGATGCCGACCCCATTGCGGATTGCCATCGCCGGAGCCGGGATCGGCGGGCTTACCGCTGCGGCGCTGCTCTCCGACCTTGGCCATAACGTGAGCCTGTACGACCAGTTCGCAGCACCCCGGCCTGTCGGGTCGGGTCTGGTGATCCAGCCTGTCGGGCAAGCGGTGTTGGCAAGGATCGGAGCGTTGGACGCGGCGCTGGCGCTGGGCAATCGGGTGACGCGGTTGCTGGGCACCGAGGCCGATAGTGGCCGCCGCGTTCTCGACGTGCATTACAGCCGCCCCACAAGCCCGCGGTTTGGTCTGGCGATCCACCGTGCAGCGCTGTTCGATGCGCTGTGGCAGGCGGTCAAGTTGCGCCCGGTCAGGATGGTCGCCGCCCACCGCATCGCCGGGCGCGACGGGCAACACCTGACTTTTGTCGGTGGCAGCCGCGCTGGCCCATTCGATCTGATCATCGATGCTTGTGGCGTCGGGTCGCCGCTGTCGCCGCTTGCGGCGCGCCCGCTGCCTTACGGCGCGATCTGGGGCACGGTCGATTGGCCGACGACCGACCTGCCGCCTGACCAACTGACGCAGGTTTACAGACGCGCCGACCGGATGATCGGGGTCATGCCCAGCGGCCGGATGCCCGGCGATCCGACGCCAAAGGCCGCGGTATTCTGGTCGCTACCTTCCCACGGTCACGCCGGATGGCTGGACGCCGGGTTGGACGCCTGGCGGGCCGAGGCACTGACCCTATTCCCCGCCTTCGCCCCCTTTGCCGCCCAAATCACCGATCCGTCCCAAATGACGCTGGCCCGCTACAGTCACGGCACGCTGACGCGCCCCTACGCTGACCGGATCGTCCATATCGGGGACGCCGCCCACCGGGCCAGCCCGCAACTGGGGCAAGGCGCGAAAATGGCGCTGCTGGATGCGTTGGCACTGGCACGGGCGCTGCGGCATGCCCCGGTCGCACAGGCCTTGCCGATCTACGCAAAGGCGCGGCGCTGGCATGTCCGGACCTATCAGGGCATGTCGCGGGTGTTCACGCCGCAATACCAATCCGACAGCCGTTTCCTGCCAATCTTGCGCGACCGTTTTCTGTTTCCAGCGGCACAGATCGGCCCGATGCCCCGGCTTTTGACTGCAATCGTCTGCGGCACGATGATTCCGCCGCTGGCGTCACTGGGTGACCCCTAAGAGCAGCGCCGACGGATCAATGCACCGCAGACCGCGCGGGACGCCAAAGCGGAAAGAGTTTCAATTGAACCGAAATTCGGCCCTAGCCCTTTGGCTGACCGAACAGGCCGGTCAGCGATCTTTGCACCAACCCGCTGACAGAGGGCCGTTTCAGTGCCCGAAACGGTAGCGGGCGGCAAACCTCGATCGCGGCGACGCCGACGCGGGCGGTCAGTGCGCCGTTGATGATCCCCTCGCCAAACCGGCGCGACAGTTTCGACAGAATACCGCCGCCCGCGACCGATCCGATCATGTCGTCGCCCACCGCCACCGCGCCCGTCGCCACCAGATGCGTCAGCACGGTGCGGGTCAGTCGCCAACTGCCAAGAGTGCCGGCGCGTCCGCCATACACCTCGGCGATGCGGCGGATCATCCGCAGGTTGGCGGTCAGCGCGGTGAACACATCGGCCAACGCCAGCGGGACGATTGCGGTGACAAGCGCGACCTGCCGCGCGGCCGCTTCGACATCGCGCAGCGCCCGCTGGTCCAGCGGGGCCAACAGGGTCGTTTCCGCCGCCCCCAACAGCGTGTCGGAGTCCATGATATCGCCCATCTGCTGCGCCAGCCTGTCGCGCCCCCATTGGGTATCGTCGCGGCCCGCATAAAGGCGGTACAGCAGCGCCACGACGCTTTGGGCGGCCTTCAGGTCGTGGTTGGCAAGCGCCGTCAGCGCCGCTTTGTGGACTGTGTCGAGCCTGCGCAACCGGGCAAAGGCTGCCAGTTCACGCAAGGCGATGGCCACCAGCACCAGGCAGAAAGCCCCGATCAGGACCGCCGCGATCAAGCCCAGCAGCGGATGCGCGGCAAGGAGCGCGTTGACATAATTCCACGCCGCCAGCGACACCACGAAACCGGTCAGTGACAGCAACAGCGACCAGAACCAGCGCCCGAGGGTCGATGGTTTGCGCGCCGCCAATGCCGCCACCCGCTGCATCGCGGCCGGGGTCATGTCGTCAGTCACGGCAGGCGCATCTGCGGGCCGCACCGGCGCTGCGTCGTCGATGTCGATCAGGGTCGGGCCGGGGCGTTTCGTTGTCATAGTTTGTCACCGATCAGAAATTGCGCCGCCCGGTCCAGCCGGATATGCGGCGGGCCGTCGCCGGGGGTCAGGGTCAGCGGAGCCGGGGCGAATTCCATCGCGCCGTAGTCGGCATCGCGCCAGCCGCTCGCGCCTTCCCGTGCCGGGGTCAGCAGATGCGCCGGGTCGGCGGGCAAAGCACCGGGATGAAATGCCGCCTGTTTGCCCGACCCGAGCAGCCGGCCCCGCACCACATCCAGCGGGCCGTCGCGGTGATCCACCGTTTCTTCGACCGTGGTGCGCAGCGCGGCAATCGACATCGCTGCGGTCTGCGCCCCGGAAAACTGGGCGCGGTCGCGGGCCTCGCGCAGCAGGGCCTCGGTGATGGCGGTCAGGGCGGGGTGCTGGGCATGGTGCAAATGGTCGGCCTTGGTTGCGGCAAACAGGATCTTTTCGACCCGCCGACCGGCGAAAATCCGGGTCAGGAATGCATTGCGACCGGGGCGAAACGCCATCAGGATGTCCGCCATTGTCCGGCGCAGATCCTCCAGCGCGGCGGGCCCTGCATGGATCGCGCCCAGCACATCGACCAGCACGATCTGGCGGTCGATTTTCGCGAAATGGTCGCGAAAGAAGGGTTTGACGACGCGGGCTTTGTAACTCTCGAAACGGCGGTCGAATTCGCGGTAGAGCGATTTGCGCGGGGCGTTGCTGGGGTCGGCCAGTGGCGCAAATGTCAGCACCGGCGACCCGGCCAAATCGCCGGGCAGCAGAAACCGCCCCGGCGTGAGGTCGGACAGTCCGTCGGCGCGGGCCGCGTTCAGGTAGCCGGTGAAGCCATCCGCCAAAGCCCGCGCCGCAGGTTCCGACAATGCCGCCGCTGCATCCGCCGCCCCGGCCTGCGCCAGATATGCCGCACCGCTGGGCCGGGTCTGCATCCGCGTCAGGGTTTCCGCCGACCATTCCGCATAGGACTTATCCAGCAGCGCCAGATCAAGCAGCCATTCGCCGGGATAATCGACGATGTCCAAGTGCACCGTGCGCGGCCCCTGAAACCCCGACAGCATGCCCATCGGCTGCACCTTGAGTGACAGGCGCAACTGGCTGATCCGCCGGGTGCCTTCGGGCCAGCTTGGGTCCGGCGCTGTCAGCCGGGCCAGATGGGTTTCGTAATCGAACCGGGGCAGTGTGTCGTCGGGCTGCGGTTGCAGATAAGCGGTGCGGATCGCGCCGTTCGCCGCCGCGACCAGCCCCGGCATCCGGCCCCGGTCCATCAGATTGGCCACCAGCGCGGTGATGAACACGGTCTTGCCGGCACGGCTTAGCCCGGTGACGCCCAGCCGGATCACCGGATCGGAAAAGGGGGCGGTCAGGGTATCCGTGACGGTTTCGACACCGCGCAGGATGCCGTCCGCTAATGTGCCTATGACCAATGCCTGCCCTTTCGCATGTCGTCGCCCCTAGATAGGCAGGCCGCAGCGATATGTGTAGGGATTGATTTCGCACGCCCTGCATCGTAACCCGCGCCATGCCACGCTTTGCCCTGAAAATCTCGTACCACGGCGGCCCGTTCGCAGGCTGGCAGCGACAGGCCGACCATCCGTCGGTGCAGGGCGCGATCGAGGCGGCGCTGGCCCGGCTGGAACCGGGGCCGCACACCATCGCCGCCGCAGGGCGCACCGATGCCGGGGTGCATGCGACCGGGCAGGTGGCGCATTGCGACCTGATCCGCGACTGGGATCCGTTCCGGCTGTCCGAGGCATTGAATTATCATCTGAAGCCTGCGCCGGTGGCGGTGGTCGATTGTGCGCGGGTGGCCGACGATTGGCACGCCCGGTTTTCGGCGGTCGAACGCAGTTACCTGTTCCGCCTGATCGTGCGCCGTGCGCCGTTGATACACGATGCGGGGCTGGCGTGGCGGGTCGGACACCGATTGGACGGCGCCGCGATGCAGGCCGGGGCCGATCGACTGTTGGGGCGGCACGATTTCACCACATTCCGGTCGTCGGTGTGTCAGGCAGACAGCGCGTTGCGGACGTTGGACGAATTGCAGGTCACGCAGATCGCGGGCGACGACCAGACCGAGTTTCGGTTTACCGTCCGCGCCCGGTCGTTCCTGCACAATCAGGTACGCAGTTTCGTCGGCACGCTGGAACGGGTCGGCGCGGGGGCATGGACGCCCGACGATGTGACCACGGCGCTGAACGCCCGCAACCGCGCCGCGTGTGGGCCAGTTTGCCCGCCCGGGGGGTTGTATCTGCGTGCGGTCGGCTATCCCGATGATCCGTTTTCGGCCAGAAACGGCAGCAGTTCGGCCAGCAGTTCATCCGGAGCTTCTTCGGCAATATAGTGGCCGTTGCCGATGGCCTTGCCGCGCACGTCCGCCGCCCGTTGCCGCCACAAGGCCAATGCGTCAAATTCGGCAGCAATGACGCCGTTCGCGCCCCACAAGACCTGCACCGGCATCGCCAGTTTCGCGCCCGCGTCCGCATCGTCATGGGCGATGTCGATTGTCGCGGCAGCGCGGTAATCCTCGCAGGCCGCATGGATCGTCTCCGGGGTCCAGCAGGCGATATAGTCGGCAAGGGCATCGGGCGAAAACGGCGAGGGTCCGGCCCTGCCCGCCCCCATGTTGCCGATCTTGGTGCGCAGGAAATATTCCGGGTCGGCGCCAATCAGGGTTTCCGGGAATGGCGCCGGCTGGATCAGAAAGAACCAGTGCCAGTAGGCGCGCGCGAAGCCCGGACCGCCGGTCGCATACATTTCGCGGGTCGGGGCAATGTCGAGCAGCGACATCCGGCTGACCGCACTCGGGTGATCCATGCCCATCCGGTGCGCCACCCTCGCGCCGCGATCATGGGCGCAGACAGCGAACCTTTCATGCCCGAATTGAGCCATCAGGCCAACCATGTCGGCGGCCATCGCCCGTTTGGAATAGGGCGCGTGATCGGGCGTCGTCGCGGGTTTGGACGAGCGCCCGTAACCGCGCAGGTCGGCGGCGATCACGGTGTAAACCTGCGCCAGACGCGGGGCGACACGGTGCCACATCGCATGGGTCTGCGGATAGCCGTGCAGCAACAACAGCGGCGGCCCGGACCCGCCCCGCACGCCGTGGATCGTGACGCCGTCCTGCGCCACATCGAACCTGTCAAACCCGGTGAACATCGGCGAATGGTCGCCGATCGTCGTGCCGATTGTCCAGACCCCTCGAAATTGGAACAAAACCCCCGGATGAGCGTTTCATTGCAAGCCATACTGCGCTAGCAATAATAAAGCGCGGCCAAAGCCGCCGAGCGGTCAACGACAACAAGGATGCAATCCAGGTGCGCAGCTTTGCCTTTGCGATGGGACTTTCATTCGGCAGCGCCCTCGCCTTGATCGCAAGTGCGCAAGAGGTGCAGCTGGTGGTTCCCGGCGCCCCCGAAAGCCTTGTCACCACATTGCAGACAGCATCGCTGGTCTATGCCTTGAAGGAAGACCCGGCAAACCCCGCCTCGGTCCAGGATTACGTCGCTGCTGCCCGCGCCGACTACGTCCGCCTGCTGACCGGGCTTTATGCGCAGGGGTATTACGGCGGCACCATCTCGATCCTGCTGGACGGGCGCGAGGCGGCGGGAATTGCGCCGCTGGATGCGCCAACGGTGCTGAACAGCGTCGTGATGCAGGTGACACCGGGGCCGCAGTTTACCTTTGGGCAAACCCAGATCGCGCCGGTGGCCAGTGGCACCGAATTGCCCGCCGCATTTGCTCGCGGTGAAATTGCCCGCTCTGATACAATCCGCAAGGCTGTGAATGCCAGCGTGACTGCGTGGCAAAACGACGGGTTTGCCAAGGCCGTGCCAGCCGGTCAACAGATCACCGCCCGCCATCCCGGCGATACGCTGGACGTGCAGGTCGCCATCGCTCCGGGACCGCGCCTGACGTTCGGAGCGCTGTCGGTCAGCGGCAATGAGGCCGTCCGCACCGACCGTATCGTCGACATCGCCGGCCTGCCTTCGGGCGAGGTTTACAGCCCCGACGATGTCGACCGCGCCGCCGCACGGTTGCGCCGGACGGGCGCGTTTTCGTCCGTCGTGCTCGTCGAATCCGAGGGCGTCGGTCCCAATGACACCCTGCCGTTCGAGGTCCAGGTGGTCGAGCAGAAACGCCGCCGTCTGGGGTTCGGCGCCGAACTGTCGTCACTCGACGGGCTGGCGCTGTCGGCCTATTTGCTGAATCGCAACCTGCTGGGCGGCGCCGAACGGCTGCGCTATGACGCCGAGATTGCCGGGATCGGCGGCAGCACCGGCGGCATCGACTACAGCATCGGTGTCAGCTTTCTGCGGCCGCGCACGTTCAACGTCGATACCGACCTCTACGCCAACGCCAAGCTGGAACAACGCGACGAGCCGGATTATTTCATCAACAAGTTTTCGACGGCCGTTGGTCTGAACCGACTGATCGGCGAGGATCTGACCGTAAGTGGCGGGCTTGGCTTTGAAACCGCCGAGGTCAACGACGGGCTGGGTATGCGTCGCTACACTATCCTGACCGCGCCGATCACCGGCACGCTGGACCGGCGCGACGACCCGCTGGACGCCAAGGCAGGCTATTACATCGACGCACGGGTGACGCCCTTTGTCGGCCTGTCCGGGTCCGACAGCGGCGCACGCCTTTATGCCGACGGGCGGGCCTATCGCAGTTTTGGGGCCGAACAAAAGGTCACGCTGGCATTCCGGGGTCAGATCGGATCGCTGCTCAGCGCCTCGGCGCAAAATGCACCGACCGATTTCCTGTTTTATTCGGGCGGTGGTGGATCGGTGCGCGGCCAGCCCTATCAGTCGCTGGGTGTCGATGTCGGCGGCACCAAGATTGGCGGCCGGTCGCTGTTCAATGCGTCGGTCGAGGCACGGGTGCAGGTGACGCAAAAGATCGGCATCGTCGGGTTTTATGACTACGGTTATGTCAGCGCCGGTTCGACCCCGCTGACCGGCGGCGCCGACCATGCCGGTGCGGGTCTGGGCGTGCGCTATGCCACCGGGATCGGGCCAATCCGGCTTGATCTGGCGACGCCTGTTTCCGGCTCGAACGCGGTCGGCGCGGTGCAGATTTACATCGGCATCGGGCAATCGTTCTGATGCGCGCGCTGCTGATCCTCTGGCTGCTGATCGCGCCGTTTGCCGCCACCGCCCAAGGCACGGCGCAGGAAGAAGCTGACAAATCCTATCTGTCCAGTCTGATCACCGACAATCTGTCGGGGGCCGGGCGCGAGGTGCTCATCTATGGCTTTGCCGGGGCGCTCAGTTCCCGCGCGACCATCGACAAGCTGACTGTCGCCGACGCCAACGGCGTCTGGCTGACACTAGAGGGCGTCGTGTTCGATTGGAACCGCTCTGCCCTGCTGCGCGGTTCCATCGACATTAAGGAGATGTCGGCCAAGCGAATCGAGATCGCCCGCCTGCCGGTGGCCGAGTCCGCCGCGACCGCGATGCCTTCGGTCGAGGCAAAGCCGTTCCAATTGCCCGACCTGCCGGTATCGATTGAAATCCAGACTTTGGCGGTCGAAACCATCGCCCTTGGCGCGCCACTGTTGGGCGAAGCCATCGATCTGACGTTGAACGGTACCGTCCGTCTATCGGGTGGCGAGGGCAGCGCGACGATCAGCGCCGAACGTCTGAACGACAAGACCGGCACGTTCGACATCGCCGCCAGTTATTCCAACAGCGCAGAAATCCTTGGCCTGACCATCAATCTGGTCGAGGGCGAGGACGGCATCGTCGCCCGCCTGCTGAATCTGCCGGGCCGCCCGTCGGTGCGTCTGTCGCTGGACGGCACCGCCCCGATTGTCGACTACGCCGCGACCTTGCTGATCGCGACCGATGGCACCGAACGGTTGCAGGGCGAATTCGGCCTGACCACGGTGGCCGGTCCGACGCCCGAGGCAGCGCCTGAACGGCAATTCAGTCTGGACGTGGGCGGCGATGTGACGGCCCTGTTCGCGCCGCAGTATCAGAAATTCTTTGGCAGCGACGTGGCGCTGGTGACGCAAGGCAGCCGTGACGGCGACGGGCGGATCACGCTGGAACAGCTCGACCTGCGCACCCAGTCGCTGCAACTGGCGGGCGCGGCGGTGGTCGGCCCCGACAGCTGGCCGGAAAGCTTCAGCCTGACTGGCGAACTCGGCAACGCCGATGGCACGCCTGTCCTGCTGCCGCTGACCGGCCCGGAAACCTTTGTGCAGTCGGCCAGCCTTGATCTGCAATTCGACGCCGCCGACAGCGACAAATGGACCATCGCCGCCGTGCTGAACCAGTTCGACCGCCCCGGTCTGGGCATTGATCAGCTTAAGCTGACTGGCATCGGCCTGATTACCCAGTCCGAAGGGGCCGCCATCGGGCAGGTCGCGGGCGATATCACCTATGGCGCGACCGGGCTGACGCTGGACGATGCGGGCATGGCCGATGCCTTTGGCGACCGGATCGACGGCACGCTGGTGTTCCGCCGCCAAGAAAACGAGCCGGTCATCATCGACGAATTCACCCTTGCCGGGCCGGGCGTGGCGGCGCGGCTGGAGGGCACCATCGCCGGAGTCGATGAAGGGTTCCGCACTGACACGACATTGACCCTTCAGGCCGAGGCGCTGGCGCGGTTCGCTGCCCTGACCGGGCAGGCGTTGGCGGGCGCGGCGGACCTGACCGTGGTCAGCACGGTGACCCCGCTGGATCGCAGTTTCAGCGCCGACATTTCCGGCACCACAACCGATCTGCAAACCGGCATTGCCCAGCTTGATCCGCTGCTGCGCGGCGCCGGAACCATCGCGCTGAACGCCGCCCGCGACGCCGACGGCACCCGGATCAAGGGGCTGACGATCACTACCCCCGAGGTCGATCTGACCGCCGATGTCGATCTGTCCAACGGTGCGAGCAGGGCCATCGCCGACCTGCGGATCGCCGACATTGGTCTTGTCGTCCCGGACCTGACAGGGCCTGCAACCGTGAACGTCGATCTGGAACGGGCCGAGGCCGGGGCGATCAAGATCAACGCCACCGCCGACGTGGCCGATGCGAAACTGATCGTCGATGCACGCAGCGACGATGACGCCGTGACCTTTGACATCGACACCACGCTGAACGCCACCGACCTGTCCCGGTTCGCCGCAATCGCGAAATACGATCTGCGCGGCGCGGCAAACCTCATGGTCGCGGGCAACATTGCCGCAGATCTGATGACCCTCAATCTGGCGATCAACGCGCAGACCCAAGATCTGGGTGTCGGAATCGCCCAGGCTGACCCGCTGCTGCGCGGCGCAGGCACCCTGTCAGCGCAGGTCGTTCGCGACGGCGACACTTACGCGCTGAACAACCTTGCAATCAGCACCCCGGCACTGGGTCTGCTGGGGGCGGCGGGCATCGCTCCTGACGGCGACAATGCCGAGGTCAGCCTGACTGTAAACGACCTGTCTGGGGTCATGGCCGGCCTGTCCGGCCCCGCGACCCTGACCGCCAGTGGCACCCGCAGCGCGCAGGGGGCGATCAATGCAAACGCCGATCTGGCGGCCTTGGGCGCGACCCTGAAACTGGACGCCACGCGCAGCGGCGATGGTGCGCCGTTCTCGGTTGCGACGACAGCCACCGCTGCCGACCTGTCCAAATTTGAAGCGTTAAGCGGTCAGCGGCTGCGCGGGTCGCTGACTGCGACTGTCAACGGCAACATCAGCGGCGACGCCAGCGCTTTCGATCTGGCGGTCGATGCGACGACGGGTGGCCTTGGTGTCGGGATCGCCCCCGTCGACGCCCTGATCGGCGGCGCGGGGCAGATCAGCGGGCAGTTCGAACGCCCCGACAGCGGCGGGCTGAACGCCACCAACCTGTCCGTCAAAACCCCCAACCTGCGGATCACCGCCGACCTGAACGGGGCCGACAATGGCGCAGGCCAAGGGCGGTTTGACGCATCGATCCCCAATATCGGCGTGTTGACCGACGAGTTGAGCGGCCCTGTCACCGCCAGCGGCACGGCCACCCGCGCCGCCAACGGCAACTGGAGCATCGACACCAGTGCCACCGGGCCGGGCGGCACCAACGCCAGCATCAACGGCCAAATCGGTGCGGGCGGAAATCTTGGGCTGAACGCCACAGGGTCGGTGCCGCTGGGTTTGCTGAACGGCGTCTTGGAACCGCGCCGGTTGCGCGGCACAGCGACGTTCGATCTCGGGATCAACGGCCCGGCGTCGCTGAACGCCATCAGTGGCACGGTGCGCACTTCGGACGCCCGGCTCGCCGCCCCCAATCTCGGCGAGGCTCTGGAAGGTATCGCCGCCACGGTCGCCCTGAACAACGGCAGCGCTCAGGTCGATATGACTGCGCAGGTTTCCAGCGGGGGCGGGTTGAGCGTTAGCGGCCCCATCGGGCTTTCAGGAAACTTTCCCGCCAATCTGACGGTGCGGCTGGACACGATCACGCTGCGCGATCCGTTGCTCTATGAAACGACTGTCGCCGGGCAAGTCACGCTTGACGGACCACTTGCAGGTGGGGCGCGGATTTCGGGTGTTTTGAACCTTGGGGAAACCGATATTCAGGTGCCCTCATCCGCCGTCGGGGCGTTGGGCCAATTGCCTGATGTCACCCACGTCGCCCCCCCTGCCGATGTGCGCCAAACGCTGAACCGCGCCGGGATCGGGGCGGCAGCGCAGACTACAACTGCGCCGCGCGGCCCGGCCTATCCCATCGACATCACGATCAACGCTCCGGCGCGGATTTTCGTGCGCGGGCGCGGTCTTGACGCCGAACTGGGCGGCAGTCTGACGCTGACCGGGACCACCGCCAACGTGATCCCGCAGGGCCAGTTCAACCTGATCCGTGGTCGGCTGAGCATTCTGCAACAGCGGTTTGACCTGACCGAAGGATATGCGGCGTTGCAGGGCGAGTTCATCCCGTTCATCCGGCTGGTGGCGACGACCACCGCAGCCACCGGAACAGTTATCAACATCGTGATCGAAGGCCCGGCGAACGAACCCGTCGTGACATTCACGTCGACCCCGGAATTGCCGCAGGACGAGATTTTGGCGCAGCTGATCTTTGGCCGCGACCTGTCGTCGATCAGCCCGTTGCAAGCGGTGCAATTGGCCGCCGCCGTCGGCACGCTGGCAGGGCGCGGCGGCACAGGCTTGATTGACACCTTTCGGCAAGGTCTGGGATTGGACGATTTCGACATCACGACAGACGCCGAAGGCAACGCCGCCGTGCGGGCTGGCAAATATCTGTCAGAAAACGTCTATACCGACGTTACCATCGGTGCGGAGGGCACGGCCAACGTGACGATCAATCTGGATATCAACCAGAATCTGACCGCACGGGGCAGTGTCGGCTCGGACGGTGACACCCGGTTGGGCATCTTTTTCGAACGCGACTACTAGCCCGTCAGAGATACATGTAGGGCGCGAAAATTCGGTTGACCTCGGCTGCGCGGGTCGTGCCTTTGGCGGCAAGATCGGCGTCAGACTGGGTGTTCAGGTGGCGGACCGCCTCCATTTTCGACCCGGATTCGCCAAGTGCGATCAGAAAATTGAGGATTGCGACGAACGGACGGGCAAGGGCCGTGCCGAAACGGCGGGTCTGTAAGGTGTTGTCTGCAAAGGCCATTTGGAAACTCCTGTGCCGCTGGGTAGGCGCGGCGGCGTTGGTTGTTTCCTCCCTGTGTTGAAAATAGACATCTGGCGGCTGAGGGGTAGAGCCAATTCCCAATACCCGCCATGCGTCAGGCGCAGGACTGGGACGACCGCCTGAAGGTCGCGGTTTTGTCGTGAACGAAAAATTAAGAAATGAGAGATTCTACGATTTATG
>JBBQHC010000057.1:0-18324 GCA_038323615.1 Rhodobacterales bacterium
GACGTAGTCGGCGTGGCCGGGGCAATCGACGTGGGCATAGTGGCGCGCCGCCGTCTCGTATTCGACGTGGGCGGTCGAGATCGTGATCCCACGGGCCTTTTCTTCGGGCGCCGCATCGATCTGGTCATAGGATTTGAAATCGCCAAAATACTTGGTGATCGCCGCCGTCAGCGTCGTCTTGCCGTGGTCAACGTGACCGATCGTCCCGATGTTCACATGCGGTTTGTTACGTTCGAATTTTGCCTTGGCCATGATGGGCTCCTTGATGTTCGTTTTGCGTGTGGCCCCGGACCGCGTCCGGGGCCGCCTGACCTGACGGTCAGGCGTATTTCTTCTGGATCTCTTCGCTGATGTTCTGCGGGACCGGTTCGTAATGGTCGAACTGCATCGTGAACTGGGCCCGACCAGAGGTCATCGAGCGCAGCGTGTTGATGTAGCCGAACATGTTGGCCAGCGGCACAAAGCAGCTGATGACGTTGGCATTGCCACGGCTGTCCTGCCCTTGAATCATGCCCCGGCGGGATGTCAGATCGCCGATCACGCCGCCGGTGTATTCTTCCGGAGTGACGACCTCGACCTTCATGATCGGCTCGAGCAGTTTCGCCCCGGCCTTGCGCAGACCTTCGCGCATGCACATCCGACCGGCGATTTCAAAGGCCAGAACAGACGAGTCCACATCGTGATACTTGCCGTCGATCAGCGCGACCTTGAAGTCGATGACCGGGAAGCCCGCCAACGGACCGGAATCCATCACCGACTTGATCCCCTTTTCAACACCCGGAATGTATTCCTTGGGCACCGACCCACCGACGACCCGGCTTTCGAACGAATAGCCTTCGCCCGGTTCGGTCGGCATCAGGATCATCTTGACCTCGGCGAACTGACCCGATCCACCCGACTGCTTCTTGTGGGTATAGGTGTGTTCGACTTCGTGACCGATGGTTTCGCGGTAGGCCACCTGCGGCGCACCGATGTTGGCCTCGACCTTGAATTCGCGGCGCATCCGGTCAATCAGGATATCAAGGTGAAGCTCGCCCATCCCCTTCATGATCGTCTGGCCCGATTCAATATCGGTTTCGACGCGGAACGACGGGTCTTCGGCAGCCAGGCGGGCCAATGCGACGCCCATCTTTTCCTGGTCGGCCTTGGTTTTCGGTTCGACCGCGATCTCGATCACCGGCTCGGGGAAGGTCATGGTTTCCAGAACCACGGGATCCTTTTCCGACGACAGGGTATCGCCCGTCGTGGTGTCCTTGAGACCGGCCAGCGCGATGATGTCGCCGGCGAAAGCCTCTTCGATTTCTTCGCGGTTGATGGCGTGCATCATCATCATCCGGCCGACGCGCTCTTTCTTGCCTTTCGTCGTGTTGACGATGGCATCGCCCTTTTTCAACTGACCGGAATAGATCCGGGTAAAGGTCAGCGACCCGACGAAGGGGTCATTCATGATCTTGAAGGCCAGCCCCGAGAACGGCATCGCGTCATCGGCCCGACGGGCGATGTTGCGGGTTTCAGTTTCGTCACCGGGACGGAAGCCCATGTAGTCGACCACGTCCAGCGGGTTCGGCAGGAAATCGATGACGGCGTTCAACATCGGCTGCACGCCTTTGTTTTTGAACGCCGAACCAGCCAGAACCGGCACAAAGGCCAGCGCCAAAGTGCCCTTGCGGATCATTTCGCGCAGCTTGGTCTCTGTCGGTTCGGTGCCGTCAAGGTAGGCTTCCAT
Source organism: Rhodobacterales bacterium (assembly GCA_038323615.1). Classification (GTDB taxonomy): domain Bacteria; phylum Pseudomonadota; class Alphaproteobacteria; order Rhodobacterales; family Rhodobacteraceae; genus JBBKXP01. The sequence continues at coordinate 1,727 of JBBQHC010000057.1, forward strand.
CGCCGCGTCATCCATGTCGACGGCGATTTCGATCATCTTGCCGCGCCATTCGGTCGCTTCGTCCAACAGGGACGCACGGATCGGTTTGCGGACCCAGGACGCGCCCAGATCTTCGCCTTCCCAAACCCATTCTTCCATCTTGATCAGGTCGATGATGCCTTCGAGTTTATCCTCGGCACCGATCGGCAGGGCGACGGGCATCGGGGTGGCACCGGTGCGGTCCTTGATCATCTGGACGCATTTGAAGAAGTCGGCGCCGATCTTGTCCATCTTGTTGACGAACACGATCCGCGGCACCTTGTAACGGTCGGCCTGACGCCAGACGGTTTCGGTTTGCGGTTCGACACCGGCGTTGGCGTCCAGCAGAACGATGGCACCGTCAAGCACCGCAAGGCTGCGCTCGACTTCGATGGTGAAGTCAACGTGGCCGGGGGTGTCGATGATGTTGAACCGATACTTGGTGTCGGACGTGCCCTCGACGGTCGGGTCTTCCTGACGCTGCCAGAACGTTGTGGTCGCGGCGGATGTGATGGTGATCCCGCGTTCCTGTTCCTGTTCCATCCAGTCCATCGTGGCGGCGCCGTCGTGGACTTCGCCGATCTTGTGGGACTTGCCGGTATAGAACAGAATCCGCTCGGTCGTCGTGGTTTTACCCGCGTCGATATGGGCAATAATGCCAAAGTTCCGGTACCGCTGAAGTTGGTAGTCGCGTGCCATGATCGGTTGCTCCTGTTACCAGCGGTAGTGGCTGAATGCTTTGTTCGCATCGGCCATCTTGTGGGTGTCTTCGCGCTTTTTGACCGCGGTGCCGCGGCCTTGGACGGCATCGACCAGTTCACCGGCCAGACGCTCTTCCATGGTGTGTTCGTTGCGCTTTTGCGCGGCGGCGATCAGCCAGCGGATCGCCAGCGCCTCGCGGCGTTCGGGGCGGACTTCGACGGGCACCTGATAGGTCGCACCACCGACGCGGCGCGAGCGCACTTCGAGGTTCGGTTTGATGTTTTCAAGGCTCTCGTGGAACACTTCCACGGGGGACTTTTTCAGCTTGGTTTCAACCCGCTCGAACGCGTTATAGACGATGCGCTCGGCGACGGATTTCTTGCCGTCAACCATCAGGTTGTTCATGAATTTGGTCAGCACCTTGTCGCCATACTTGGCATCAGGCAGGACTTCGCGTTTTTCGGCGGCGTGGCGACGTGACATGGTCAGCTTCCTCGGAGTTCTATGGGCGGGGATGGGTCAAGACCCATCTTACAAGGGACGGGTAAGATGGATTTTGAACCCATCCCACCGGAAATCTTACTTCGGACGCTTGGCGCCGTACTTGGACCGGCGCTGTTTGCGGTTCTTGACGCCTTGGGTGTCGAGCACACCGCGCAGGATGTGATAACGGACGCCGGGAAGGTCTTTGATACGACCGCCGCGGATCAGCACGACCGAGTGTTCCTGCAGGTTGTGGCTTTCGCCCGGAATATAGCTGATGACCTCAAAGCCATTGGTCAGGCGCACTTTGGCGACCTTCCGCATGGCCGAGTTCGGCTTTTTCGGGGTCGTCGTATAGACGCGGGTGCAGACGCCGCGCTTTTGCGGGCAGCCTTCAAGGTGCTGCGACTTGGAAGCGCGTACTTTGGGCTGGCGCGGTTTGCGGATCAGCTGTTGGATCGTGGGCATAAGGGCCGTTTCCTACTTGGTGATCGCAGCCTTTTCAGGGGCGACCGGTTTCATTCAGGCGCCCTGCAATCTGCAAAGCACAAAAAGCCCGCAGTCGTTCCCTTACCGGAGGAACGGTGCGGTGGGCATTCAGAGGATCGGGGCAGTTCAGTCGCCCGGATCATGACCACGTGATCTTTGATATCGGGCAAAGGGAATGACCCCCTGACCCGGATGGGGGGCGTATATGCAGACTCGCATGGGGTGTCAACAGGGGGCACGGCGCTGTTCTTCAGGCTGTTCGGGCGGCCCTGCGGCGCAGTTGGCGTTCACGCAACAAAGTGAACATGCCGGTCGCGACGACAATGGCCGCACCCCACAATGTGAGGGCGTTCGGCCAGTCGCCAAAGACCAGATAGCCCAGGACCAGCGCGACCAGCAGGCTGGTGTAACGGAACGGGGCGACAAACCCGATCTCGCCGACCCGCATTGCAGCGACCGACGCGATATAGCCGCCGATGACAAAAACCATTGCCCCGGTCAGTTGCATGGTCGCCAGCAGGGACAACGGTTGCCACTCGACCGTGATCGACCCGACCCCGGCAAAGGCTGTGACGCCCGCCGCCGCGACCGTGGCGACCAGCACCGACGGCACGCTGCGCGAGGTCCGCCGCGCCGCAAGGTCACGCACCGTGACGCAAAGCATCGATAACAGGGCAAAGACCGAAAACTGGGTGAACCCGCCGCCGCCCGGCTGCACGATCATCACCACCCCGACGAACCCGATCAGAATAGCGATCAGGCGCTTCCAGCCCACCGTCTCGCCCAGAAACAGCGCCCCGACCAGCGTGATCGTCAACGGCAGCGACTGCATGATCGCGCTGACGTTGCCGAGCGGCATGTTGAACAAGGCGGTCAGGAAGAACCACGCCGCCGCCGCCTCGGCCACAGTGCGGATGCCCATCAGCGCCCAGTCGCGCCGGCCGAAATCAAACCGCAGCTGGCCCATCGCCCAGGTCAACAGAAGCAACAGGCTGGTAGTGCCGATCCCGCGCAGAAACAGGGCCTGTAAAAGCGGCAATTCATCGCTCAGCGATTTGAGGGACGCATCGTTAAAGGTGAAGGCGGCCATTGCCGTCATCATCAAAAGCGCGCCGCGCATATTGTCGGAAAGACCATTCATGCGACCCCGGTAGCAGGGCCATTCAGACGGCACCAGTGGGGACGGTTCATTGTGGCTGTGGTCAGCGGCGCGTCAGCCGGGCTAAGGTGGCGCATTATCACGAAAGGTCGGAATTTGCCGTCAATCCGCATATCCCGCAGGAGTCTTGTCGCCACCCTGCGCGTCGCATTGACTCTGGTCGCCCTGATCGGGCTGATCCTGCTGGGGCGGACAGGCGTCGCGATACTCGAGGATGCAATGTCGTTCAGCATCATGCCCAAAAGCCCGGTAACCATCGGCATCGCCATTGCAGCAGCGACTGTGTTTTACATTATCTTCCTGGCTCTTCCTTACGTGCCGGGGGCCGAAATCGGGATCTTCATGCTGGCCATGTTCGGGGCCAAAATCGCGCCGCTGATCTATGCTGCCACGGTCCTGTCGCTGCTGTTGGCCTTCGGGATCGGGCGGCGGGTGCCGCTTGGCATTGTAGCGCGGGGACTGGCGCGGGTGCGTTTGCAGCGGGCCGCCGCGCTGGTGACGCGCATGGCAGCGACGCCAGTTGCCGACATCCCTGCCCTTCTGGTCCCACAAGACCGGTCGCGCTTTTACGCTTTTTTCATCCGGTTCCGCTATTTCGCCCTGATGGTCCTGTTCAATCTGCCGGGCAATATGCTGATCGGCGGCGGCGGCGGGATCGCAATGGCCGCCGGGCTTAGTCGGCTTTACCGGCCACTGCCCTATCTGGTGAGCGTGATCGTGGCTGTGCTGCCGGTGCCGCTGGCGGTGTTTCTGATGGGCAAGTGAAACCAAGGATAGACGACGGACCAATGGCGTGATTCAAATTCTCCATGACTGATCCGCAAGAACGATTTCTGGTCTTTGCCGCGATGCGCAACGAAGGTGCATTCATCGTCGAATGGGTCAGCTGGTATCGGATGCTGGGGTTCGAGGTGCTGGTCGCCACCAACGATTGCACCGATTCTTCGGTCCAGTTGCTCGATGCCCTTGCCGACGCAGGATGGCTGACCCACATCACCCACGACCCCGGCAAACGGACCCCAAAGCGGTCGGCCTATGCCGCCGCCCGGGCGCATCCGCTGATCGCCGCGGTCACCTGGATATTCGTGTGTGACGTTGATGAATTGCTTGTATTGCACCGGGGCGACGGCACCATTGGGGGGTTTCTGGGGGATCATCCGCGCGACTTTCTGGGGATGGCGTTCAGCTGGCGCTGTTTTGGCAACGGCAAGTGGCAGCGGTACCGCGACGGGTTGGTGCATCGGACATTCCGCCGCGCCGCGCGCACCGGCGCGGGAACGAACCAGCAGTTCAAATCGATGTTTCGCAGGCCCGACATGTTCGAGGATTTTGGCGATCATATGCCCGCCCGGTTCAAAGGAGACTGGGGCGGCGCCAACCGCTGGGTGACTGCGACCTTTGAAACGATCTCCCAGGTCAGCGCGGCCGGGCAGGACATGGTGCGCCGGATCGAAAGCGGCCAGATCCGTCACGATGCGGCGCAGTTGAACCACTACGTCGTGCGGTCCGACGAAAGCTATAGCCTCAAACGCGGCACCCCCAGCGCCAGCGCGCGGCGCGACCGCTATACCGACGACTACCACAAGATGTTCAACCGCAACGACGTCTGGGATACCTCGATCGATCGCTACACGGCGGAATTCGATGCAATCCATGCGCAGGCAATGGCGCTGCCGGGGGTCAGGCGACTGCATCATTTGTGCTGCGCGGAATATGTCGAACAGCTGTGTGCGGTGGCCGGGATTCCGCCAGAGGATGACCCGCGGACGCTGGATTACCTGACGAAAGCGGCAGAGGCCTGAACCCGCCAGGGCACGGCCGATATGCGGAGCAGTTCCAACGGATCGGACACCACCAAGAAATCGGGCTAGGTCAATCCGGAATACCGGCACGGCGTAGGTGCGCGACAATCTTGTCGAGCGTTTCCGCCTCTCTGTAGGGTTCGTGGCGACGAAAGATTTCGAGCGTAAAGCGCGGATGGGCATGGCGCATGACCGCGATCGATTCTGCAGCCGCAGCGGGTTGGCCCGCCATGGCGTGGGCCGTCGCCAGCAGGGTATAGGCATACGGAGTACCTGGCACCCTGAGCCGGTACTCCTCGGCCAGCGCCAACGCATGTTCGTATTTGCCCATCAGGGTCAGACAATGGGCATGGTAGTGAAGTAGGTTATCCCCAATGATCGGCGCGGAACGCATGTTCGCGAGTTGCAAGTCATGGGCCCTTTGGAGGTTCCCACAATAGAGATGCACAAAGGCTTCGATATCGTCCCCGTACATCAGGCTCGGTCCAGCCAAGTGCGCCTGCTCTGCGCGAATGACCGCTTCGTCGTGTCGCCCGACCTGGACCAGAAGCACCGCATCCAGATGAAGGGCGTCCGGACCTTGGGGCCCTTCTGCGATCAGAGCATCGAGTGCGGCACGACATCTTTTCAGCCCGTTCTCAGGGTCCGGTAGATAAGTACCCCGCGTTTCATGCCAAACAGCCCAAACATCGGCGACCTTCGCATCATAGTAGTCCGGATCCTCTTGCATGGCTTTGCGATAGAGGCGCCGCGCCGCAATGCTGCCTTCTGGGGTACATTTGTGCTGTTCCAGAACGCCCTGATGAAAATACTCCCAGGCATGCACACTGCGGGTCCGTCGCAGGGCCAGACGTGCGATTTCACCTTCGGTCAGCGCAACGCGGGTTTCCGCGATGATGTCGCTGACGATATCGTCCTGAATCTCGAAGATATCGTGTATTTCGCGGTCATAGCGGCGCGACAGCAGCACGGTTTCGCTTTCGGTTTTGATCAGTTGCACGGTCACCCGCACTTTGTCGTGCGCACGGCGCACCGTGCCCTTGATCAGGAATTCGGGGCCCAGGTCTGTTCCGGCGTTTTTTGCCCGCAGTGCGTCACCATTGAAGACAAAACGTGAGGGCGACGCCAGCACCGTCAGGCGCCGCACCATCGAAAGGCGGGCGATCAGATCCTCGCTTAGACCCTCGGCAAAGAACGCATGCTCGGGATCGTCGCTGAGGCTGATGAAGGGCAGCACCGCGATGGCCCGACGCCCTGCCAGGTCTGGCAGCAAGGGCGCTGGCAAATAGATGGCAACCGGCCCCGAGTTCAGCCGATAGCCGCGCCGCGGCAGCGTCTGCACAAGCTTGTGGTCGGAATCGCCAAGCGCCCGGCGGATGTCGGCGATACATTGCACCAGACTGTCGTCGGTGACAAAGGTGTCACCCCAGACCGCGTCGATCAGGCTGTCTTTCGCGACGACCTCGCCGGTGCGTGCCGCAAGCTGACCCAGCACTTCGATGCTTTGCGAGCGCAGCGCAACTGCGGCTCCGGTGGCATCAAACAGTGCCGGCTGCGACGGATCAAACCTGAACGCCCCCAATGAGATGACTTCATGCGATTTCGTCTCATTTTCGGGCGCGTTTCGGGACAATTCGGCATCCTCCGTGGCCTGATATTCCTGCGGGTTTGCCGGTGGTTCCCAGTGGATCGACAAGCCGGGCAAGTCGAAATATCAAACGGAGGATACCACAATGAAAGTGTTTGTATGTATCTGCGTATTGAGCATGGCCACCGCCGCCAGTGCCCAATCTCAATCAAAGATCACCGAGCTTTGCGGGGCTGAACACATCAACGAAATTGCCGCCCCCGGAGAGGTCATGTCAAATCCGAACGGTTTCTATGTAAAGAGCCTGGGGGTGCAACTCAGTCTCGGCGATCCCCGGATCGTGCAGGCGGTGGGGTCGGAGTTCCACCTTTGTCTGCGGTCCGCCGCGACCCCAAGCAACGATGCCAGCCGTGCAGCCATCTTGCAGGACAGGCAAGAGGTCAAATACCTCTTTGTTCCCTTCAACGGCGGCAAGGACCGGCCCGGCACCTGACGTCCGGATTCAAGCAACGCGACAGGGCCTCGAACCGGGGCCCTGTCTGCATCCTTCCGAAACGGCCGGCAACCGGTTTGAACGTGTTTCTGCTAATTTCGCCAATTCAAATCCACGGCTATTTCGCCGGTGGCAGTGGGTCGACGGCCACAAAAAAGGCCCCCGCGAACGAGGGCCTTTTCCTTGTCTCAACCGGCGATTAAATCAATCGCGGCTTTCCGGCGTACCCACCACCAGCGTGTCGAACTCGTCGCCGCCGATCACGTCGGCTTCGGCGACATCGTCCATCACCGGGGCGGCAAGGGCCGCAGCGGTTTCGGCTTCTTCTCGCCGCGCTTCGATCACCACGTTGTCACGCTCTGCCGCAATGCGACGGACGCGCGACGTGGCGCCACCTGTCCCGGCGGGGATCAGGCGACCGACGATGACGTTCTCCTTGAGGCCGACCAGTTTGTCGCGCTTGCCTTGCACCGATGCCTCGGTCAGAACCCGCGTGGTTTCCTGGAACGACGCCGCCGAGATAAAGCTGCGGGTTTGCAGCGACGCCTTGGTGATCCCCAGCAAGATCGGTTCGCCCGTTGCCGGACGGCCGCCACGCGCGATCGCCTTGTCGTTGGCCTCGTCAAACTCGGCCTTGTCCACGGTTTCGCCTTTCAGCAGAACCGTATCGCCGCTTTCCGCGATTTCCCATTTCTGGAGCATCTGGCGGACGATAACCTCGATGTGCTTGTCGTTGATTTTCACGCCTTGCAGTCGATAGACGTCCTGAACCTCGTCGATCATGTAGTCGGCCAGCGCCTCGACACCCATAATTGCAAGGATGTCGTGCGGCGCCGGGTTGCCGTCCATGATGTAGTCGCCCTTCTGGACAAAATCACCTTCCTGAACCGGAATATGCTTGCCCTTCGGGACCATGTACTCGACGCGTTCTTCGCCTTCGGCAGCCTCGATCGCGATCCGGCGCTTGTTTTTGTAGTCCTTGCCAAACCGCACATAGCCGTCGATTTCGGCGATGATGGCGTGATCCTTGGGGCGACGGGCCTCGAACAATTCGGCCACGCGGGGAAGACCCCCGGTGATGTCCTTGGTCTTGGCACCTTCGCGCGGAATCCGCGCCACAACGTCGCCGGCCTTGATGTCCTGCCCGTCTTCGACCGACAGAATGGCATCGACCGACATCGGGTAGGTCACCGGGTTGCCCGCGTCGTTGCGCACGGGTTCGCCGTCGGCACCGACGATGATCACCTCGGGCTTCAACTCGTTGCCTTTCGGTGCCGCACGCCAGTCGCTGACGATGCGCTGGGTCATCCCCGTCGCTTCGTCGGTGTCTTCGCGCAGGGCGATACCGTTGACGAGGTCCACGAACCGCACCATCCCGGCCTTCTCAGCAATGATCGGCAGGGTATAGGGATCCCATTCGAACAGCTTGTCGCCGCGCTTGACGGTCGCGCCTTCCTTGACGTGGATTTTCGAGCCATAGCCGATCTTGTGATTGGCCCGTTCTTCGCCTTCGTCATCGACGATGGCCAGCACCATGTTACGGCCCATGACCACCAGTTCGCCGGACTCGTTGGCCAACAGTTGGGCATTGCGGAACGCAATCTTGCCCGGCTGGCTCGCCTCGAGGAACGACTGCTGGCCACCCTGCGCCACACCGCCGATGTGGAATGTCCGCATCGTCAGCTGGGTGCCGGGTTCGCCGATCGACTGTGCGGCGATGATGCCGACAGCCTCGCCCTGGTTGACCATCGTGCCGCGTGCCAGATCGCGACCATAGCAAGCCGCGCAAACGCCATCCTCTGACTCGCAGGTCAGCGGCGAACGGATACGCATCTTGGCGATGCCGGCCACGTCGATCAGGTCGGCGCGGCGTTCGTCAATCAGCTCGCCTGCCGCCACGATCAACTCGTCGGTGCCCGGTTTCACGACGTCATCCGCCGAGACCCGGCCCAGAACGCGTTCGGCCAGCGACGACACGACCTCGCCGTCGTTCACCGCCGCGACGGCCGTGATCGCACGTTCGGTGCCGCAGTCGTGCATCCGCACGATGCAGTCCTGTGCGACGTCCACCAGACGGCGCGTCAGATAGCCCGAGTTGGCGGTTTTCAGCGCCGTGTCGGACAGACCTTTGCGGGCCCCGTGGGTCGAGTTGAAGTATTCAAGAACGGTCAGACCTTCCTTGAAGTTCGAGATGATCGGCGTCTCGATGATCTCGCCCGAGGGCTTGGCCATCAGGCCGCGCATCCCGCCCAACTGCTTCATCTGGGTGACGGAACCCCGCGCACCCGAGTGGGCCATCATGTAAACCGAGTTCGGTTCAGCCTCGGCCCCGTCGACCACCTTGTTGGCGGAAATCGTCGACATCATCGCCTCGGTGACCTTGTCGTTACACTTCGACCAGGCATCGACGACCTTGTTGTATTTCTCACCCTGGGTGATCAGGCCATCCATGTACTGCTGTTCGAAATCCTTGACCTGATCGCGGGTCTCATCGACCAGCGTCCATTTGGTGTCGGGCACGACCATGTCGTCCTTGCCAAAGGAAATCCCGGCCTTGAACGCCTCGCGGAAACCCATGCCCATGATCTGGTCGCAAAAGATAACCGACTCTTTCTGACCGCAATAGCGATAGACGGTGTCGATCACCTGCTGCACCTCTTTCTTGCGCAGCAGACGGTTGACCAGACTGAACGGCGCCTTGGCGTTCAGGGGCAGCAAAGCCCCCAACCGCAGACGGCCCGGCGTGGTTTCAAAACGCTGGATGACCTCGTTACCTTCGTCGTCGATCTGGGCCATCCGCGCGGTGATCTTGGCGTGCAGATGCACCTCGCCGGCGGCAAGCGCATGTTCCATCTCGTCGATGGTCGAAAACACGCTGCCTTCACCCTTCATGCCCTTACGCTCGATGGTCGTGTAGTACAGACCAAGGATCATATCCTGCGACGGCACGATAATCGGCGCGCCGTTGGCGGGGGACAGGACGTTGTTGGTGGACATCATCAGCACCCGGGCCTCAAGCTGGGCCTCGAGGCTGAGCGGCACGTGAACCGCCATCTGGTCGCCGTCGAAATCGGCGTTGAAGGCCGAACAGACCAACGGGTGCAGCTGGATTGCCTTGCCTTCGATCAGGATCGGTTCGAAGGCCTGAATCCCCAGACGGTGCAGGGTCGGCGCCCGGTTCAACAGAACCGGGTGTTCACGAATGACCTCGTCGAGAATGTCCCAAACCTCGGGGCGTTCCTTTTCGACCAGTTTCTTGGCCTGCTTGACGGTGCTGGAAAGCCCTTTGGCCTCCAGACGGCTGTAGATGAACGGCTTGAACAGTTCGAGCGCCATCTTCTTGGGGAGCCCGCACTGGTGCTGTTTCAACTCCGGCCCGGTCACGATGACCGAACGGCCCGAAAAATCGACCCGCTTGCCCAAAAGGTTCTGCCGGAAACGGCCCTGTTTGCCTTTCAGCATGTCCGACAGCGATTTCAGCGGCCGCTTGTTGGCACCCGTGATCACCCGGCCACGACGGCCATTGTCGAACAGCGCATCGACGGATTCCTGCAACATACGCTTTTCGTTGCGCACGATGATGTCGGGCGCGCGCAGTTCGATCAGGCGCTTCAGGCGGTTGTTGCGGTTGATCACCCGGCGATAAAGGTCGTTCAGGTCGGAGGTGGCGAACCGGCCGCCGTCCAGCGGGACCAGCGGGCGCAGTTCCGGCGGAATCACCGGAATCACGGTCAGCACCATCCATTCCGGGCGGTTGCCGGATTCGATGAAGCTTTCGACGATCTTCAGCCGCTTGATGATCTTTTTCGGTTTCAGTTCGCCGGTCGCTTCTTTCAGATCGGCGCGCAGCTTTTCGGCCTCGGCCTCCAGATCAATCGCGGCCAGCATTTCGCGGATCGCCTCGGCGCCGATGTTGGCGGTAAAGGCGTCCATCCCATAAACGTCCTGGGCATCGAGGAATTCTTCCTCGTTCATCAACTGACCATAAGTGAGGTCGGTCAGGCCCGGCTCGATCACGACGTAGTTCTCGAAATAGAGGATGCGTTCCAGATCGCGCAGCGTCATGTCCAGCATCAGGCCGATGCGGGAGGGCAGCGATTTCAGGAACCAGATGTGGGCGACGGGCGCGGCCAGTTCGATATGGCCCATGCGTTCGCGGCGCACCTTTTGCAGGGTGACCTCGACGCCGCACTTTTCACAAACGACGCCACGGTATTTCATCCGCTTGTATTTGCCGCAAAGACATTCGTAATCCTTGATCGGGCCAAAGATACGGGCGCAGAAAAGCCCGTCCCGTTCAGGTTTGAACGTCCGGTAGTTGATGGTTTCCGGCTTCTTGATCTCGCCAAAGGACCACGAGAGGATCCGTTCGGGCGAGGCCAGCGAGACCTTGATTTCGTCAAACGTTTTCGCCGGGGTAACCGGGTTGAACGGGTTGTTGGTCAGTTCCTGGTTCATATCTGGGCACCATTCCTTGAGGGTTGGGTTGCGTCGGCTGCAGCGGGCATGTCGCCTGTCGGCTGCATCGCGACCCCGATTTCATGAAGATAGTCCTGAGTTCGCTGGTCCCAGGTAGTGGCTTGTCGCGTCCACGTCACGCTGTCGCGCAATGACCGGGCGGGATTGCCCGCGACGGCAGTATGGGACAGCACTTCGCCACCAACGACCGCACAGGCCCCGACAATGCTGCCAGAACCGATGCGGGCGCGGCCCATCACGGTTGACCGGGCTCCCAGCCAGACATGATCACCGATCACCACTTCGGGCGTGCGAGTATCAAGCCGGGCCTGCCCATCCTCCAGATAGACCAACCCGTGATGCATCGCTGCTTCGATGACGACGGGACCGCTGATCATACAGTCGCGCCCGACTTCTACCCGTCCCCGATGCGCCGACACAATCAGGTTCATCGCGGTCGTGTGCTCGCCAATGATGATCCGGCTGTCGGTTCCAAGGCTGATGCGACCTGAAAAAACCCGGCTGTCGCCCAACACGAACTGACTGTCGTGACCCTGAAGTTGCAGGATCAGATCGCCTTTAATATGACCGACAAAGACGACGACATTGCTGAGCTTGCGGGCCTTGCGCCGGACCTTGATGGCGATCTGGGCCGAGTCGAGGCTGCGTCGATCAAACGCAATCCAGCAGTTTTCGCCCGCGTCGCCGTCGATGGACAAGCCACCTTGGGACGACGCACCGACCAATGGGGCGACGACGATATCATCCGCGTCGTAGCGCGACCCTTCCAGCAGAGGAACAAACGCGGCGCGCACGTCATGCTTGACGCCGGGCTCGACCCTTGGACCAGACTGGCGATTGAAGATCGCCATGTCATTCATCCTCCGCATCCAGGAGTTCCATGTTGAGGCCGAGGCCCCTGACTTCTTTCACCAGCACGTTAAAGCTTTCGGGGATTCCGGCTTCAAAGTTGTCCTCGCCCTTGACGATGCTTTCATAGACTTTCGTCCGTCCGGCAACGTCATCCGACTTGACCGTCAGCATTTCCTGCAGGGTGTAGGCGGCGCCATAGGCTTCGAGCGCCCAGACTTCCATTTCCCCGAAACGCTGGCCACCAAACTGGGCTTTGCCGCCCAGCGGTTGCTGCGTCACAAGGCTGTATGGCCCGGTGGAACGTGCGTGGATCTTGTCATCGACAAGGTGGTGCAGCTTCAGCAGATACTTGACGCCGACGGTGACTTTACGCGCGAATTGCTCGCCCGTGCGGCCGTCGAACACCACCGACTGCCCCGAGGTATCGAACCCGGCGCGGATCAGGCTGTCGTTTACGTCGGCCTCTTTTGCGCCGTCGAACACCGGGGTCGCGATCGGCACGCCGTGGGTGACGTTGCCGGCCGCTTCGACCAGATCGTCCTCGGACATGGTGACCAGACCTTCGTCGTAAACGTCGTCGCCATAGGCCAGCTTCATCGCCTCGCGCACCGGGGTCAGGTCGCCGCTGCGCCGGTAATCGCCCAGCGCCTCGTCGATCTTGATGCCCAAGCCGCGCGCGGCCCAGCCCATGTGGGTTTCAAGGATCTGCCCGACGTTCATCCGGCTGGGAACGCCCAACGGGTTCAGCACGAAATCGACCGGGGTGCCATCGGCAAGGAACGGCATATCCTCCATCGGGACGACCTTGGAAATGACGCCCTTGTTGCCGTGACGTCCGGCCATCTTGTCGCCCGGCTGCAGCTTGCGCTTGACCGCGACGAACACCTTGACCATCTTCATCACGCCCGGCGGCAAATCGTCGCCACGGCGCACCTTTTCGACCTTGTCCTCGAACCGGGCATCGAGGGTCCGTTTCTGGATCTCGTATTGCTCGTTCAGGGCTTCGACGGCCTGGGCATCCTTTTCGTCTTTCAACGCCATCAACCACCACTGGCCACGGGATAGATCGGCCAGCACCTCCTCGGTCACTTCGGCACCGGCCTTGAAGCCTTTCGGGCCTTTGACCGCCACCCTGCCAAGGATCATCGATTTCAGTCGCGAATAGATGTTGCGGTCAAGAATCGCGAGTTCGTCGTCGCGGTCACGCCCCAGACGTTCGACTTCTTCACGCTCGATCTGCAGCGCCCGTTCGTCCTTTTCGACGCCATGGCGGTTGAACACCCGGACCTCGACAACCGTGCCGAAATCGCCCGGCGGCAGACGCAGGGACGTGTCGCGCACGTCGCTGGCCTTTTCGCCAAAGATCGCGCGCAACAGTTTTTCCTCGGGGGTCATCGGCGATTCACCTTTCGGGGTGATCTTGCCCACAAGGATGTCTGCCGGTCCGACCTCGGCCCCGATATAGACGATGCCCGCCTCGTCAAGGTTGCGCAGGGCTTCCTCGCCGACGTTGGGGATATCGCGGGTGATTTCCTCTGGCCCCAATTTCGTGTCACGCGCCGCCACTTCGAATTCGTCGATGTGGATGGACGTGAACACGTCGTCGCGGGTGATCCGTTCGGAAATCAGGATCGAGTCTTCGTAGTTGTAGCCATTCCACGGCATGAAGGCGAAGATGACGTTCTTGCCCAAGGCCAGTTCGCCCATGTCAGTCGACGGGCCGTCGGCGATGACCTGCCCCTTTTCCACCGTGTCGCCCACTTTCACCAGCGGACGCTGGTTGATGCAGGTGTTCTGGTTGGACCGCTGAAACTTTCGCATGCGATAGATATCGACCCCGGCATCGCCGAGTTCGAGATCGGACGTCGCCCGCACAACGATACGGGCCGCATCGACCTGGTCGATGATGCCAGAGCGTTTCGCCATGATCGCAGCGCCGGAATCCCGCGCCACGACTTCTTCGATGCCGGTGCCGACCAGCGGCGCCTCGGCCTGCAACAGCGGGACCGCCTGACGCTGCATGTTCGACCCCATCAGGGCGCGGTTGGCGTCGTCGTTCTCAAGGAACGGAATCAGCGATGCCGCGACCGAAACCAGCTGTTTCGGGCTGACGTCGATCAGGCTAACGTTTTCGTTCGGGGCAAGGGTGTATTCGCCGTTCTGGCGGGTCGATACCAGATCGTTGACGAACCGCATGTCCTTGTCCAGATGCGCGTTGGCCTGCGCCACGGTGTGGCGCATTTCCTCGGTCGCGGACATATATTGCACGTCATCCGTGACCTGACCGTTCACCACCTTGCGATAGGGGGTTTCGATAAAGCCGTATTTGTTGACGCGGGCAAAGGTCGCAAGGCTGTTGATCAGACCGATGTTCGGACCTTCGGGCGTTTCAATCGGGCACATCCGGCCATAGTGGGTCGGGTGAACGTCGCGGACCTCGAAACCGGCACGTTCGCGGGTCAGACCGCCCGGCCCAAGGGCCGACAGACGCCGCTTGTGCGTCACTTCGGACAGCGGGTTGGTTTGGTCCATGAACTGCGACAGCTGGCTTGAGCCGAAGAATTCGCGCACCGCAGCGGCGGCCGGTTTGGCGTTGATCAGATCCTGCGGCATCACGGTGTCAATCTCGACCGACGACATCCGTTCCTTGATCGCACGTTCCATCCGCAGCAGACCGACGCGATACTGGTTTTCCATCAGTTCGCCGACCGACCGGACCCGGCGGTTGCCAAGGTGGTCGATATCGTCGATGTCGCCCTTGCCGTCGCGCAGTTCGACCAGCGCCTTGATGCAGGCGATGATGTCTTCCCGGCGCAGCGTGCGCTGGGTGTCGGCAGCGTCAAGGTCCAGACGCATGTTCATCTTGACCCGGCCCACCGCGGACAGATCGTAGCGTTCGGAATCAAAGAACAGCGTGTCGAACAGGGCACCGGCGGCGTCCACGGTGGGCGGTTCGCCCGGACGCATGACGCGGTAGATATCCATGAGCGCGGTTTCCCGGTTCATGTTCTTGTCGGCGTTCATCGTGTTGCGGATGTAGGGACCGACGTTGATGTTGTCGATATCCAGCACCGGCACCGATTTGACGCCAGCGTCGACCAGTTCCTTGACGGTGCCACCGATGACGGTGCCGTCTTTGTCCATTTCGAGGGTCAGTTCGTCACCTGCCTCGACATAGATCGCGCCGGTTTCCTCGTTGATCATATCCTCGGCGACGAATTTGCCGACGATATGGTTGAAGGGCACCAGCAGGTCTTTGACGTTGCCGTCATCGATCAGTTGCTTGACCGCACGGGGGGTGATCTTTTCACCCTTTTTAGCGATGACTTCGCCGGTCTTGGCATCGACCAGATCATCGATCGGACGGGTGCCGCGCACCCGCTCGGGGAAGAATTTGGTCGTCCACGATTTGCCCTTTTTGTCGAGCTTGTAATCGACGGTGTCGTAATAGGCGTCCATGATCGCCTCTTGGTCCAGACCAAGGGCGTACAGCAGCGTCGTCACCGGCAGTTTGCGGCGACGGTCGATGCGCGCGAACACCAGATCCTTGGCGTCGAATTCGAAATCCAGCCACGAGCCGCGATAGGGAATGATCCGGCAGGCGAACAGCAACTTGCCCGAGCTGTGCGTCTTGCCCTTGTCGTGGTCGAAGAACACGCCGGGAGAGCGGTGCATCTGCGACACGATCACCCGTTCGGTGCCGTTCACGATGAACGTCCCGTTCGGCGTCATCAGGGGCATGTCGCCCATGAACACGTCCTGTTCCTTGATGTCCTTGACCGATTTTGCACCGGTATCGGCGTCCACATCGAACACGATCAGGCGCAGCGTGACCTTGAGCGGGGCGGCATAGGTCATATCGCGCTGCTGGCATTCCTCGACGTCGTATTTCGGCTTTTCCAGCTCGTACTTGACGAACTCAAGCACCGCGGATTCGTTGAAATCCTTGATCGGGAACACCGACTGGAACACGCCTTTGATGCCTTCGCCGTCCAGCGGCGTCGGGCTGTCGCCCGAGCGCAGAAACAGGTCGTAGGACGATTTCTGAACCTCGATGAGGTTCGGCATTTCAAGAATTTCGCGGATTTTGCCGTAGTATTTGCGGATACGTTTGTTGCCGAGGAACGATTGCGCCATGTGCGTCATCACCTTTTTCATGTCTCTGCGGGGTTTCGTCGCCGGGCCGCGACAAAACGCCCATCTGAGAGCGGGTTTTGCAGTTTCAGGTCCATCCGTGACCGCCGTCCCACCGGCAGCCTCCCGACCTTAGAAACCTACCCAAGAGGCGGGCCGCAATCCGGCCATCCACTAAGACAGGTTTGGCCGGACCCGCGATTGGCGGATCCAGCCCGTAATTTGAAGGTGGGTTGCGCCCACCCTACGCAGGGTGGGAGAGTCCCACGCGTACCTTAGGCCAGTTCGACCTTGGCGCCGGCTGCTTCCAGCTTGGCTTTGATCGCTTCGGCGTCGGCTTTGTTGGCGCCTTCTTTGACCTTGCCACCGGCTTCGACCAGGTTCTTGGCTTCGACCAAA
>JBBQHC010000058.1:0-18109 GCA_038323615.1 Rhodobacterales bacterium
TTCCGCTTCTACGATGTCGTCGGCGGGAGCCTGACGATCGACGGTCAGGATGTGCGCGATGTCACGCAAAAAAGCCTGCATGCCCAGATCGGGGTAGTGCCGCAGGATACCGTTCTGTTCAACGACACGGTGCATTACAACATTGCCTATGGTCGTCCGGATGCGTCCGAGGCCGAGATCATCGCCGCCGCCAAGGCCGCCAAGATCCATGACTTCATCATGTCGATGCCGGACAAATACCAAACCACTGTGGGCGAACGCGGACTCAAGCTGTCGGGTGGCGAAAAACAGCGGGTCGGCATCGCCCGCACCCTGCTGAAAAACCCGCCAATCCTGTTGTTGGATGAAGCCACCAGCGCGCTGGACACCGAAACCGAGATGGAAATTCAGGCCGAGTTGAAGGCGATGGGGCAGGGCCGTACCGTCATCACCATCGCTCACCGACTGACCACCATTCAAGACGCCGACCGGATTGTCGTGCTCGAGGATGGCGTCATTGTCGAGCAGGGCACCCATGACGCCCTGCTGGCGCGCGCGGGCCGCTATGCCAACCTATGGAACCGACAATTGACCGAGGATGCGGCGTGATTGCACCAAGGCCGGGATCGGCGTAGCACTTCGTCGAAATCCGAATCCGGCGAGTTATCGATGTCTCCATTGTTTCGCACTGCCCTGATCCTTGGCCTTTTGTCGGCGGTGGGCCCCTTTGCCATCGATATGTATTTGCCCGCGATGCCGGAGATCGGCACCGACCTTGGGGCTTCGGTTGCCGGGGTGCAGGCGACGCTGACGCTCTATTTTGTCGCTTTCGGGCTGTCGCAGATGTTCTATGGCCCGCTGGCCGATCAGGTGGGCCGCAAGCCGCCGATTCTGCTGGGTCTGGGGTTGTTCCTGACCGGATCGCTGGTCTGCGCCTTTGCCCCGACAATCGGCTGGTTGATCGCGGGGCGCGTCGTGCAGGCCTTGGGTGCCGCGGCGGTCATGGTGGTGCCCCGCGCGATTATCCGGGACATGATGACCGGGCCTGACGCGACCCGGCTGCTGGCAGCGATCATGATGGTGATTTCGGTATCGCCGATGCTGGCCCCGCTGGCCGGGGCGGGTTTTCTGGCATTGGGCAACTGGCGGCTGATTTTTTGGGCGCTGGCGGCGGTGTCGCTGATTAGTCTGGCGGTGACATTGCTTGTGCAGCCCGAGACGCTGAAACCGGCGGACCGGGTGCGGGTCAACTTTGCCTCGATGGGCAAGGGTATCCGGGTGTTGATGACCGATCCGGGGTTCGTCGGCCTGACCTTCGTCGGGGCCTTTGGGTTCGCCAGCTTTTTCGTCTTTATCAGCAGCGCGGCCTTTGTTTATGCCGATCAGTTCGGACTGACCCCGGTGCAGTTCGGGCTGGCCTTTGCCGCCAACGCGATGGGGTTCATCGGGGCGTCGCAGTTTGCCGGCGTGATCGGCAAGCGGATCGGCATGGGCCCGATGATCCGCCTTGCCGCCAGCGTTTTTGCAGCGGCGACCTGTCTGCTGTTGGTTCTGGCGCTGGTCGGGCTCGCGGATCTGTGGACCATTATCGTGCTGCTGGTCGTCGGCAATGCCGGTCTGGGCCTGATCATTCCGGCGACAATGGTGATGGCGCTGGACGATCACGGCGACATCGCCGGCCTTGCGTCGTCGTTGGGTGGCACGTTGCAGATGCTGACGGGCGGGCTGTTCGTGGCGCTGACCGGTCCGTTCTTTGACGGCACGGCGCTACCGATGATCGCCGCCATCGCGCTGGCGGCGCTGATTACGCTGGGACTGGCCCTTTGGGTGCTGCCACGGCTGAAACCGATGGCCGTATCGCAGGAATGACCGCCGGGGCGGGGCTGCCGTAGGCCTTGGCAACCGGCGTCGCCATGCGCTATGACGGCGCAAAGCAAAGGGGCGGACGGGTGAGCAACAACGAAAGCTTTATCGACGAGGTGACCGAAGAGGTGCGCCGCGACGCTCTTTACGCCACGTTCCGGCGTTATGGCTGGATTGCTGTGCTGGCCGTGCTGGTGCTGGTCGGTTCCGCGGGATGGAGCGAATACAGCAAGGCCCGCAATGCCGCCGTTGCCGCTGCCAAAGGCGACGCGATTTACGATGCCTTGCAGATCGACGACGTCGACGGCCGCCGCGACGCCTTGGTGACGCTGGCCGGGCAGACCGGATCGGACCCGGTCGAACGCCTGCTGGCCGCCGCCGCGCAGCAAGAGGCGGGCGATCCTGTCGCAGCAGCGAATACGCTTGATGCAATGACTGCCGACATGGGCGTTGCGCCGCTTTTTCGCGATCTGGCGGCATTGAAGGCGCTGATGCTGCGGGCCGACACGCTCGACCCCGCCGACCGGATCGCCGGGTTTGCTCAATTGGCGCAGCCGGGTGCGCCGTTTCGCCTGCTGGCCCTTGAACAGACGGCGCTGGCGCAGGTCGATGCGCGTGACACGGATGCCGCGATTGCAACGCTGAAAGGCATCCTCGCCGATGCCGAAGTCACGCGGGGCTTGCGCGAACGGGCGCAAAACCTGATTGTGGCGCTGGGCGGCACGGTGGACGTGGCGCCGGTGGCTCCGGCCAACTAGACCGCGCGAAAACGGCGGCACGACAAGGATAAGGGGCACGACGCAGTGAAAGCCAACAACATCATCGCCCTGTTGGTGCTAAGCACCCTGCTGGCCGCCTGTGAACGCGAGGTCATTCTGCCCGGCCAGCGCGAGGATATTCGCGCCGGCACTGCGGCGGCCCCCGCCGAGGTTGTCAATCAGGCCCGTCCGATCAGCCTGTCGGCACAGGTTGCCAATGCAAGCTGGACCCACCGCAACGGGTCGCCAACCCATCAGATCACCCATCCGGCCCTGTCTGCCGCGCCGCAACAGATTTTCGCTGTCAACATCGGCGAAGGCAACAGCCGCCGCGCCCGGATCACCGCCGATCCTGTCGTTGCCAATGGCGTCATTTATACCTTGGATGCCCGCGCCCGCGTGACGGCCACCGCCGCCAATGGCGCAACCGCATGGACCCGCGATATTGCGGTCGGCAACGATGGTGCCAATGCGGCGGCGGGGGGCGGTCTGGCGTACGGCGACGGGCGTCTGTTCGTCACCACCGGCTTTGGCGAATTGTCGGCGCTGGACGCGGCCAGCGGGGCCGAGGTCTGGCGGCAGGATCTGGATGCGCCGGGCGGGTCGGCCCCGACTGTGGTCGGCGATCTGGTCTATGTTGTCGCCCGAGACAGCCGCGCCTGGGCGGTCGATACCGCGACCGGGCGCACCCGCTGGACGCTGGACGGCACGGAATCGACATCGAATTTCAGCGGCGGGGCCGGGCCGGCCGTTACGTCGGAAATCGCAATATTCCCGATGCCGTCAGGCGAAGTGCTGGCTGCCTTCCCCCAAGGCGGACTGCGCCGCTGGGCATCGGTGGTGACCGGGCAGCGGTTGGGCAGTGCCGCGGCAACCGTGTCGGACCTTGCCAGCGATCCGGTGATCGTCGGCGATACGGTCTATGTCGGCAACGTATCGGGCCGCGTCGTGGCAATGAATGCGACCAGCGGTGAACGGATATGGACCGCGCTGGAAGGGGCCGTCGGCCCGGTCTGGCCTGCGGGTGGGTCGCTGTTTCTGATCAACGATCTGAACGAACTGGTTCGGCTGGACGCAGGCGACGGGACGCCGATTTGGCGCGTCGCCCTGCCAAAGTTCGAAGAGCGCCGTCTTCGTAAACGCAAGACGTTGTATGGCCAATATGGTCCGATTATCGCCGGGGGCCGCGTCATCGTTGCGTCGGGCGATGGCCTGCTGCGCCAGTTCGATCCAGTCTCGGGAACCTTGGTCGGACAGATTGCCCTGCCGGGTGGCGCTGCGTCGAACCCTGTCGTGGCGAACGGCACCCTTTATGTTGTCAGCGCGCGTGGTCAACTGCTGGCTTTCCGTTAGTCCGCGTTTGGTGTATCGCCCCGGTTCTGACACGCAGGACCGCACCCCATGAGTTTCACCCTTGCCATCGTTGGCCGCCCGAATGTCGGCAAATCGACCCTGTTCAACAGGCTGGTCGGCAAAAAGCTGGCGCTGGTCGATGACCAGCCGGGCGTCACCCGCGATTTACGCGAAGGTGCGGCACGGTTGGGCGATCTGCGCTTTACCGTGATCGATTCCGCCGGTCTTGAGGATGCGACCGACGACAGCCTGCAAGGGCGGATGCGCCGGTTGACTGAACGCGCTGTCGAAATGGCCGATGTCTGTCTGTTCGTGATCGACGCGCGGGCAGGGGTGACGCCGTTGGATCAGGTCTTTGCCCAGATCCTGCGCAAAAAGAACGCCCATGTCATCCTTGCCGCCAACAAGGCCGAAGGCAAGGCGGGCGAATCCGGTTTCCTTGAGGCGTATTCGTTGGGCCTGACCGAGCCGATCCGCCTGTCCGCCGAACACGGTGAGGGGATGGACGAATTGTATCATATCCTGCGCCCGCTGGCCGATGCCTTTGCTGAACGGGCTGCGGCGGACGCGCCCGATGTCGATGTCGATGTGACCGACGATGACGAGGACGCGCCGCGCGTGCCGACCAGGGCCCGTCCCTTGCAGATCGCCGTGGTGGGCCGACCCAACGCTGGCAAATCGACCCTGATCAACCAGATCATTGGTGAAGAACGCCTGTTGACCGGCCCCGAGCCGGGCATAACCCGCGATGCAATTTCGGTGGCGACCGACTGGGACGGCGTGCCGATGCGGATATTTGACACTGCGGGCATGCGCCGCAAGGCCAAGATCCACGAAAAGCTGGAAAAGTTGTCAGTGTCGGACGGCTTGCGTGCCGTTAAGTTCGCAGAGGTAGTCGTTGTCCTGCTTGATGTCGAAATTCCGTTCGAACAGCAGGATTTACGAATTGCCGATCTGGCTGAACGCGAAGGCCGTGCCGTCGTCGTCGCAGTGAACAAGTGGGACACCGAGGACGACAAACAGGACAAGCTCAAAGCCCTGCGCGAGGCCTTCGAGCGGTTGTTGCCACAGCTGCGCGGTGCGCCCTTGGTCACGGTGTCGGCCAAGACCGGCAAGGGTATCGACCGTCTGCAACAGGCGATCATGAAGGCGCACGAGGTCTGGAACCGCCGCGTCACCACGGCGCAGTTGAACCGTTGGCTGACGGGAATGCTGGAACAGCACCCGCCACCCGCACCCGGTGGCCGCCGGATCAAGATGCGCTATGCGACGCAGGTCAAGACCCGTCCGCCCGCATTCGTGGTGATGACATCGAACCCCGACAATGTGCCGGAAAGCTATTCACGCTATCTGATCAATGGGTTGCGGGCCGACTTTGATATGCCAGGAACGCCGATCCGCCTTTATCTGCGTGATCAGTCGGACAAGAACCCGTTCCAGAACCGCACAAAGGCGCAGCCGAGCAAGTTGAGCAAGCACCTTGGTAAGCCGCCGCGCGACCGCTAGCTGCGGCGCAAGTCCTTGACCGCCACTCCGGCGACCAGCATTGCGCCGATCCCCGCCAACAGGCTGACGCCGATTTCGGTGAACTGGTTGGTAACAATGATCCCGACCAGCGCCCAGACGACGCTGATCGCATAGCCGGGTGTGTTGGGGCGACGCGACAACACCGCCAGTGCCACAACCAGCGCCCCGATGATCCCGGCATAGGCCCAGCCGGTCTGGCCAAAGCCAATACCATACCCTGCCGCCGTGCTGCCCAGAGACACAAAGGAGGCGGCCGTCAGCCAACCTGCATACAGGGCGACGGGCGCCTGTAACCACAAGCGATCCTGGCGCGGGGTGCGCAGGATGGCAGCGATGGCGGCGATCGTCATGAGGAAGATCAAGGCAGTCGCCCAGATCGCACTGGTATTGGCCACTGCCAACCAAGGCGTGCCAAGCGCCAACGAGATCGCCAGCGGCA
Source organism: Rhodobacterales bacterium (assembly GCA_038323615.1). Classification (GTDB taxonomy): domain Bacteria; phylum Pseudomonadota; class Alphaproteobacteria; order Rhodobacterales; family Rhodobacteraceae; genus JBBKXP01. The sequence continues at coordinate 5,920 of JBBQHC010000058.1, forward strand.
GTCGCACCGCGTCCCAGTCGGCGTCGTCACGCCGTTTCCAAACGCCGAACAGCGCCGAAATCAGCAGCCAGCCATAGATCAGCCCCCAGATCGAAAACGCATATCCGGCGGGCTGGATCGGCGGGTCGACCTGCGGAATTGGCAGTTGGTCGGCCCTGAACCCCGCAAAGGGGTTGGTGAAAGCGGGCGAGGTCACGAAAGTGACGGTGAACAGCAGCGTGAGCCATGCAGGGATTTGTTTCATGGTCGTGATACGGGCGACAGTCCGGATTGGTTCAATTTGCGATGGCGAAGGTCGGGAATTGCCGACTTGCACCCTTATCGCTTTTGCCCTCAGGCTGGCAGCCATGAAACGCATAGCGATCTTTTGCGACGGCACGTGGAACCGCCCCGATGCCCTGTATCCGACCAATGTGGTGCGGTTGGCGCAGGCAGTGCGCCCGACTGCGGCGGACGGGACCAAACAGGTCGTGGTCTATCTGCCGGGGGTCGGCACCGGGCGCGGGTCGAACGCCTTTGCCCGGTGGAGCGACCGGGTGCTGGGCGGGGCGTTGGGCTGGGGTCTAACCGATACCATCATCGATGCTTATCGCATCCTGGTGTTTGCCTATGAGCCCGGCGACGAAATCTCGATCTTTGGGTTTTCGCGGGGGGCTTATACCGCGCGGTCGCTTGCCGGGTTCATCCGGTCCTGCGGCATCGCGCCGCGCCGCCATGTCGCCCGCATTCCCGAGGCCTTGGCTCGCTATCGCAATCGCGACCGCACGACGCATCCCGAAGATCCGTCCAGCTATACATTCCGCGCCGATTTCGCGCCGCAGACGGCCACCAGCCCCAAGGAATTGACATGGCGGCTGAAACGTGGCGACGCGGCAATCTTACTGGAAATCGCTTATCTGGGCATCTGGGACACCGTCGGCGCGTTGGGTGTGCCGGGATATTTCATGGTGGCGCCGCTGCTAAACCGGGGCGGCCAGTTTCACGATGCCGATCTGTCGCGATCCGTCAAATCGGCGCGTCATGCGGTCGCCATTGACGAACGGCGCCGCACGTTTCCCCCGACGCTATGGGCCAACCTTGACCAGTTGAACGGTGCCGGCACCGGTGATCTGCCCTATCAGCAAAAATGGTTTCCGGGCGATCACGGGTCGGTCGGCGGTGGCAGTGACCGGGTCGGCCTGTCGTCGATCACGCTGGAATGGATTGCGGCGGGGGCCCAAAGCGCCGGTCTTGATCTGTCCTGGGCGGTGATTGCCGATTTGGCAGCGGGCAAGAATCACCGCGAGGCGCTGGTCAACAAGACCCAGCCGCCCGCTGGCATTTCCGCAATCTTGGCCGCCAATCGGCGCGACCGCGAGGGGCCGACGGACCTTGTAGATCTGTCGGATGCCGCGATCGCCCGCTGGTTTGCCGACCCGGAGTATCGGCCCCAGACGCTCGATAGCCTTTATGCCCAGTTATATCGCCTGACCCGCGAAGAACGCGCTGTCATCGCCGACCGTGCCGTCAGTCCGCCAACTGCCCCTGCGCCGTGATCCGGGTCTTGCCCCCCAGATAGGGATGCAGGACGGCGGGCAGTGTCACCGACCCATCGGCCTGCTGGCCGTTTTCCAGAACCGCGATCAGGGTGCGCCCGACCGCCAAACCCGATCCGTTCAGCGTATGGACGAATTCCGGCTTGCCGCCGCCGATCGGTTTGAACCGCGCATTCATCCGCCGCGCCTGATAGTCGCCGCAGGTCGAAACGCTGGAGATTTCGCGATAGGTGTTCTGGCCGGGTAGCCAAACCTCGATATCATGGGTCCGCCGCGCCCCGGCACCCATGTCGCCGGTGCAAAGAATCACCGTGCGATTGGGCAATTCCAGCGCCTTAAGGATCGCTTCGGCACATTTGGTCATCCGGTCGTGTTCGGCGTCCGAGGTGTCGGGCGTGCAGATCGTCACCATTTCGACCTTTTCGAACTGGTGCTGGCGCAGCATGCCCGATGTATCGCGTCCGGCTGACCCGGCCTCAGAGCGGAAACACAGCGTGTGGGCGACCATGCGGCGGGGCAGGGTGGCCGCATCGACGGTATCGCCGTGAACGGTATTGGTCAGGGTGACTTCGGCGGTGGGGATCAGCCACCAGCCGTTGGTGGTCTGATAGCTGTCCTCGCCGAATTTCGGTAGTTGGCCGGTGCCGATCATCATATCTTCAAGCACCAAAACCGGGGTGATGGTTTCGCGCAAGCCGTGGGTATCGACGTGGGTGTCGAGCATAAATTGCGCCAAGGCGCGGTGCAGGCGGGCAATCGCGCCGGTCAGGACGACGAAACGGGCGCCGGAGAGTTTGGCGGCGGTTTCGAAATCCATGCCGGTGGTGGCGGCGGAAATCTGATAGTGTTCAAGGGGTTGAAAGGCAAAGCTGCGCGGTGTTCCGTGGCGATGCAGTTCGACATTGTCGGTTTCGTCCTTGCCCGTCGGGACATCGTCGTAAGGCAGATTGGGGATCGTCAGCAGCAAGGCGTTCAGCCGCGCATCCTCGGCCTTGGCGGCGTCGTTCAGGCGGGCGACCTCGGTTTTTTTGTCGGCGACAAGGGTGCGCAGACGCTCGAATTCGGCTTCGTCCCCTTTGGCTTTGGCCGCCCCGACCAGTTTGGACGCTGCATTCTGGTCGGCCTGCGCGGTCTCGGCGGCATGGATCATTTCGCGTCGGGCGGAATCCAGCGCCAGAATTTCGGCTGCCATGCCCGGACCTCCACGGCGCGACAACGCCGCATCAAAGGCAGCGGGATTGTCACGGATGGCGCGGATATCGTGCATTTGTCTGGTCCTGCGGGTGGTGTCTGAAAATCTCGCTCCCATATGCCGCAAAGGCGCGGGGCTGTGAACCGGAAAACCAAGACGCAAAGTTGCGGGTGCGGTTGCCATTCCACGGACCCGGACATAATGTGCGCCGACTTTTGGTGGGGGTGGCCCGCCGGATCACACTGTTTCAAAGGAGCCTTCATGCAGGGCCTTCAATCGCTCGTCCCCCTCGTCCTGATCTTCGGGATCATGTATTTCCTTCTGATCCGACCGCAGCAGAAAAAGCTGAAGGATCATCAGGCGATGGTTGCCGCCCTGCGTCGGGGCGATCAGGTGATCACCCAAGGCGGGCTGATCGGCAAGGTATCCAAGGTCAAGGACGACAAAGAGGTCGAGGTCGAACTGGCCGCAGGCGTGACGGTGCGCGTTGTGCGCTCGACCATCGCCACCGTCATCAACAAGACCGAACCGACCAAATAAAAGCTTCTGCCTGAACAAGCGCCTGTCGAAAGGGCCAAATCCGATGTTGCAAATCCCGGTCTGGCAGCGCGTGCTGATCGTTCTGATCGTCGTGACGGGGCTGCTTATGGCGCTTCCCAACGCGTTCTATACCCGCGTCGAACAGCACAACGATGCCGTCAAGGTGATCGCCACCGGCCAAACCAATCCTGACCTTGAGGCCAAGGCGGCACTGTGGCCGTCGTTCCTGCCGTCATCGCTGGTCAATCTGGGCCTTGATCTGCGCGGCGGCGTGCATCTGCTGGCCGAGGTGCAGGTCGCCGATGTCTATAAAACCGTGATGGACGGGATGTGGCCCGAAGTGCGCGATACGCTGGCCGCCGAACGCGACGCTATCGGGTTTGTCACCCGCGAAGACAGCGCCGACGATGTGCTGGTGGTGCGGATTTCCAAGCCCGAGGGCGCTGCGCGGGCGCTGGAACTGGTACGCGGATTGGCGCGGCCGGTTGCGTCGCTGACCGGGGTCGGGTCATCGAATATCGACGTTGTGGCCAATGGGCCGGTGCTGACCATCAGCCTGTCGCAGGCCGAAAAAGAGGCGACGGATTCGCGCACCGTCCAACAGGCCCTTGAAATTATCCGCCGCCGGATCGACGAGGTCGGGACGCGCGAACCGACGATCCAACGTCAGGGCACCGACCGGATTTTGGTGCAGGTGCCGGGGATCGGTTCGGCGCAAGAGGTCAAGGATATCATCGGCACGACGGCGCAACTGACGTTCCAGCCGGTTGTCGGGCGCACGACCGATGCAAATGCGGCACCGGGCGCGGGTAATGTGTTGGTGCCGTCACTGGACGAGGCGGGGGTGTTTTATATCCTTGAACGCAGCCCCGTGGTGACCGGCGAAGAGCTGGTCGATGCCCAGCCAGCCTTTGACAACAACGGTCGCCCTGCGGTCAACTTTCGGTTCAATCCGGGCGGCGCGCGCAAGTTTGGCGAATATACCTCGGCCAACGTGGGCGCACCCTTTGCCATCGTGCTGGACAACGAAGTGGTCAGCGCGCCGACGATTCAAAGCGCGATCACCGGGGGGTCGGGGATCATCACCGGGAATTTCACGCTCGAGGAATCGACAAAACTTGCGGTGCTGCTGCGGGCCGGGGCGCTGCCTGCCAAGTTGAACTTTCTTCAGGAACAGACCATCGGCCCCGAACTGGGCCAGGACAGCATCGACAAGGGCAAATTGGCGGCGCTCGTTGGTTCGGCGCTGGTCGTGGGGTTCATGGCATTGACCTATGGGATGTTCGGCTGGATCGCCAACGTCGCGCTGGCGATCAACATGATGATGATTTTCGGTGTGCTATCCCTGATCGGTGGCACCCTGACGCTGCCCGGAATCGCGGGCATCGTGCTGACGGTCGGTATGGCGGTCGACGCCAACGTGCTGATCTTCGAGCGGATTCGCGAGGAACTGAAAACCGCCAAGGGCCCGGCACGCGCGATCGAACTGGGCTATTCACGGGCCTTGTCGGCGATTCTGGACAGTAACATCACCACACTGATCACTGCGGCGATCCTGTTTGCGCTGGGGTCGGGGCCGGTGCGCGGGTTCGCGATTACCCTTGGGCTGGGCATCATCACGTCGGTGTTCACCGCCTATTACGTTACCCGCCTGATCATCGTCATCTGGTTCGAGCGTCACCGCCCGAAAACCATCGAGGTATAAAATATGCGCCTGCGTTTGATCCCTGACGAGACCAAGATCAACTTTTTCAAATACGCCAAGCTGACTTTCGGCGGGTCGGTCGCGCTGCTGATCGCGTCGCTGGTTCTGTTTCTGACGATGGGCCTGAATTTCGGGATCGATTTCAAGGGCGGCACGACGATCAGAACGGAATCTGCGGTCAAGGTGGACGTGGCCGCCTACCGGGCGGCCCTGATGCCGCTGGACTTGGGCGATGTGACGATCACCGAAGTGCAGGATCCGACGTTTCGCGCCGATCAGAACGTGGCGATGATCCGCATTCAGGCGCAGGCGGATGAGGAAAGCGTGAACACCCAGACGATTGCTTCGGTCGAAGCGGCACTGGCGACCGTAGCTCCCGACATTACATTTCCTTCGGTCGAAAGCGTCGGACCCAAAGTATCGGGCGAATTGATTCGCACCGCGATCCTGTCCGTCCTCGGGGCGATTGCCGCCATTGTGCTATATATCTGGCTGCGTTTCGAATGGCAGTTTGCATTGGGCGGCGTCGTCGCGTTGGCGCATGATGTCGGGCTGACCATTGGTTTGTTCGCGTTGTTCCAGATCAAATTCGATCTGGCAATCATCGCGGCGCTGCTGACGATTGTCGGCTATTCGATCAACGACACCGTCGTCGTGTTCGACCGCGCCCGCGAGAACCTGATCAAATACAAGGTGATGCCGCTAATCGACGTTCTGAACCTGTCGGCCAACGAAACCCTGAGCCGGACCATGATGACATCGGGCACCACCCTGCTGGCGCTGGTCGCGCTGCTGGTGCTGGGCGGCGACGTGATCCGGGGCTTTGTGTTCGCGATTACATGGGGCATCGTGGTCGGCACCTATTCGTCGATCTATATCGCCAAGAACATCGTGCTGATGCTGGGCGTCAAACGCGACTGGTCGAAGGACAAGAAACCGACCGGAAACCAGTTCGCCGATATCGACGCCTGAACCTCCGGCGGGGATATTTTTGGCCAACAGAAGGAGATGCCCGTGCGCCTGAACGAGGTCGTTTTCGATGGCAGTCTGCCGGTTGATGGGTATGGGCCGGGGTTTTTCCGGGTCGGCGGCAAGGTGCACCAGGGGGCGGTTCTGGTGACGCCTGCGGGTGTGTTACCTTGGGCCGGACTGACGGATATCGACGCGCTGACGGCTTTGGCCGGGACGGTCGATGTGCTGTTCGTCGGCACCGGGGCCGACATCGCCCACTTGCCCGAAGGATTGCGCATAGCGATGGAGGCCGCCGGGATCGGGGCCGAACCGATGGCGTCGCCCGCCGCCTGCCGCACCTACAACGTTTTGCTGAGCGAGGGGCGCCGCGTGGCGCTGGCGGCGATCCCGGTCTGATGCTGGCGGTGCGCGATCTGGCCTGCGGGCGTGGTGGAATCGCGGTGCTGAGCGGGGTCAATTTCAGTGTGCCAGCGGGGTCGGCCTTGATTTTGCGCGGGCCGAACGGCGTCGGCAAGACGACGCTGCTGCGCACGTTGGCGGGGTTGCAGCCGGCATTGGCGGGCAGCGTCGATTGCCAGCCCGATCAGACGGCCTATGCCAGCCACGCCGATGGGGTGAAAACGCAATTAAGTGTGGCCGAAAACCTTGAATTCTGGGCGCGGATCTACGGCCTTTCTGACATCTCCGCGGCGTTGGCAGCCTTTGATTTGGGCGATTTGCGCAACCGGATGGCCGGAACCCTGTCGGCAGGCCAAAAGCGGCGGCTGGGGTTGGCCCGGCTGGCCGTCATTGACCGCAAGGTTCTGTTTCTGGACGAACCGACCGTATCGCTGGATACGGCATCGGTGCGTTTGTTCAATGCCTACTTGGGTGATGTGCATCTTGCAAAGGGTGGCGTCGCGGTGATTGCGACCCATGTCGATCTGGGGCTCGATGCGCCGACCCTTGATTTGACGCAACATCGCGCCGCTGTTGATGCCCGCGGTGGGCGCGATGCGGTGTTCTTGTGATCGCCTTGCTGGTCCGCGATCTGCGCCTTGCGACCCGCGCTGGCGGCGGTTTCGGACGGGGGCTCACGTTCTTTCTGATCGTCGTGGTTCTGGTGCCTTTTGGCGTCGGTCCCGAGGCGGCGGTGCTGGCGCGGATCGCCCCCGGCATTCTGTGGGTCGCGGCCCTGCTGGCGGCGTTGCTGTCGCTGGACCGGATTTTCGCGCTGGATCACGAGGATGGATCACTCAGCCTGTTGGCGACGGCACCGCTGCCACTGGAAGCGGCGGTGCTGGCCAAGGCGGTGGCGCATTGGATCACCACAGGCGTGCCGCTCACCCTTGCAGCCCCGGCGTTGGGGTTCCTGCTGCATCTTGAGGGTGCGGCATATGCGCCCTTGTTTCTGGGGCTGCTGCTGGGCACGCCGTCGCTGTCGCTGATCGGCACTTTTGGTGCGGCGCTGACGGTGGGGGTGCGCCGGGGCGGTCTGCTTTTGTCGCTGCTGGTGCTGCCGCTCTATGTCCCGACCCTTATTTTCGGGGCCGAGGCGGCGCGGCGGGGTGCGGCGGGTCTGGATGCCACCGTGCCGCTGATGTTGCTGGGCGCGATATCGGCGGGAACGCTGGCGCTGCTGCCGTTTGCCAGCGCCTATGTGCTGCGGGTCAACCTAAGGTGATCGGGCTGCGGTGATCGGGATTGAGGCCGGACCGGGGCCGGGTTAAGGAAAGCCATGTCGCTCTGGGAATATGCCAATCCGAAAAAGTTCATCGCCACGACGACGCCGCTGGTGCCGTGGATTTTTGGTGCGGCACTGGCATTTCTGGTTGTCGGTCTGGTCTGGGGGTTCTTTTTCACACCCGACGCGGAACGGTTCGGATCGACCGTCAAGATCATCTATATCCACGTCCCGTCGGCCCTGATGGCGATCAACGCCTGGCTGATGATGCTGGTCGCCTCGCTGATCTGGCTGGTGCGGCGGCATCATGTCAGCGCCCTTGCAGCGCGGGCGGCGGCGCCTGTGGGGCTGGTGATGACCCTGATTGCGCTGATCACCGGCGCGATCTGGGGTCAGCCAATGTGGGGGACGTGGTGGGCTTGGGATCCGCGGCTGACCTCGTTTCTGATCCTGTTCCTGTTCTATCTGGGCTACCTTGCCCTCTGGGCGGCCATCGACGACCCCGACACTGCCGCCGATCTGACCGCCGTTCTGTGCCTTGTCGGGTCGGTCTTTGCCCTGCTGTCGCGCTATGCCGTCAATTTCTGGGCGCAGGGGCTGCATCAGGGCGCGTCGCTGTCGCTGGACACCAAGACCAACGTCGCAGACGTGTTTTACCTGCCCTTGCTGGTGTCCATCGCCGGTTTCGTTCTGTTGTTTGTGGCGCTGGTCCTTTTGGGGACGCGCACCGAAATCCGGGCGCGCCGGATCACGGCGCTGATCGCGCGAGGCGGATGATGCCCGATCTGGGAACATATGCGGGGCCGGTTCTGGCGGCCTACGGGGCAAGCATCGTGCTGTTGGGCGGCTTGGTCGCATGGGTCGTGCTGCGGGCGCGCGCGGTTGCGCGGACCCTGACAGCTGTCGAACGGAGGCAAGAAAATGGCTAGAATATCCCCGTTGGTCGTGATCCCGCCGGCAATCTTTGCGGTGATCGCCGGGTTGTTCCTTGGCGGGATGTTCTGGGGGCAGGGCCGCAACCTGCCGTCGGTGTTTATTGGCAAACCGGCCCCTGCGGTGCCTGCCGAAGGGTTGCCCGGACGTGTGCAACTGCGCGATGCCGATCTGCAAAGCGGCGAGGTGACGTTAGTGAATTTCTGGGCAAGCTGGTGCCCGCCGTGCCGAGCCGAACATCCGACGCTGATGCAGATGGCTGCCGATGGTTTGCGTGTCGCCGGGATCAACTTTCGCGATCAGGAAGATACCGCGCAGCAGTACCTGAACGATTCGGGCGATCCGTTCTTTGCCAGCGGGTTCGATCCGCGGGGGCGCACGTCGATCGACTGGGGTGTGACCGCGCCGCCCGAAACGTTCATCGTCGCCGGTGATGGCACGATTCTGTTCCGATTTGCCGGGCCCCTGATCGGTTCGGACTATGAACAGCGGTTCTTGCCCGCATTAAAAGAAGCACTGGGCAACTGATGGCGCACCGCGACGCGTTCAAAAGCTACGACGTGCGCGGCCGACTGGGGGTCGATCTGGATGACGGGTTGGCGCACCGGATCGGGCGGGCATTCGCCATCGTGATGGACCCCGGCACCGTCGTTGTGGGCCGCGATGTGCGGGCCAGCAGTCCGGCACTGGCAGTCGCCCTGACAAACGGTTTGCGCGACGGCGGCGTCGATGTGATCGACATTGGCCTTTGCGGCACCGAAGAGGTCTATTTCGCCACCGAACATCTTGGGGCCGGGGGCGGGCTGATGGTCACCGCATCGCACAATCCCATTGACCATAACGGCATCAAGATGGTGCAAAAAGGGGCGCGGCCGATTTCGGGGGCGACCGGGCTGGACGCGATCCGCGATCTGGTCCTGGCGGGCAGTTTTGACGCGCCTGCGAAGCGGGGTGGTTTGCAGGCAAAAGACCCGCGCGCTGCCTATGTCGATCATGTGCTGGGATATCTTGACCCGGCAGGCCTTGCGCCCTTGCGGATTGTCGTCAACGCAGGAAACGGCGCGGCGGGGCCGACGTTTGATGCTTTGGCCAACGGGCTGCACCGCCGCGTTGTGCCCTTCGATTTCGTGCGCCTGCATCACGAGCCCAACAGCGGTTTTCCGAACGGAATCCCAAATCCTTTGTTGCCGGAAAATCGACCGGTGACCGGCAATGCCGTAATCGGGGCGGGGGCGGATCTGGGTGTTGCATGGGATGGTGATTTCGACCGTTGTTTTTTCTTCGACGAAAAAGGCCGTTTCATCGACGGCGAATATGTCGTCGCACTACTGGCGCAGGCGTTTCTGGCGAAAGAACCGGGGGCGAAAATTGTCCATGATCCGCGCGTGATGTGGAACACGGTTGAAGTCGTTCGCGCAGCTGGCGGGGTGCCGGTGGCGTCGCAAACCGGCCATGCGCATCTGAAGGCCAAAATGCGCGAGGTCGATGCGGTCTATGGCGGCGAGATGTCGGCGCATCATTATTTCCGCCGCTTCATGTACTGCGATTCCGGGATGATTCCGGCGCTGTTGGTGGCCGAGCTTTTGGCGCGCTCGGTCAAGCCGCTGTCGGCTATGGTGGCCGAGATGCAGGCCGCCTATCCGTCGTCGGGCGAGATCAATTTCAAGCTGGCGAATGTGGATGCGGCAGTCGCGGCGTTTGAGGCGGCATATGTCGGGAAGGTCCGACGTGAAAGCCGTTTGGACGGCATCAGTCTGGATATGGGCGACTGGCGGGTCAACCTGCGCCGCTCCAACACCGAGGCGCTGTTGCGGCTGAATATCGAGACGCGGGGCGATCGGGGATTGTTGGCGGCGAAGGTAGATGAGGTATCTGGGATTTTGCGGCGGGCCGGGAAAAGCCATTAGACAGCTGGCGGTCAAGGCCCCGATTTGCATCTGAGCCTTGACCGTTGGTTGTCGTCAGGCGGCGCCGGCCAAATTGCGCAGCACGTAGTGCAGCACGCCGCCGTGTTCGATGTATTCGACCTCGATTGCGGTATCGATCCGGCATTTGATCTGGATTTCCCTGGTCGTGCCATCGCCATAGGTGATTGTGCAGGCGACGGTTTCGAGCGGTTTGATGGTGTCGAGGCCGAAAATACTGACCGTCTCGTCGCCTTTCAATTTCAACGACTTGCGGGTGTCGCCTGAGGTGAATTCGAACGGGATGACACCCATGCCGACAAGGTTCGAACGGTGAATCCGTTCAAAATTCTCGGCAATCACCGCCTTGACCCCGAGCAGTGCTGTGCCCTTTGCCGCCCAGTCACGGCTTGACCCCGCACCGTATTGTTCGCCGCCAAAGATCACCAGCGGCGTGCCGGCGTCCTGATAGGCCATCGCGGCGTCGTAGATCGAGGTTTGCTTGCCGTCCGGCCCAAGGGTGTAACCGCCCTCGACCCCATCAAGCATCTCGTTCTTGATCCGGATATTGGCAAAGGTGCCGCGCATCATCACTTCGTGGTTGCCGCGCCGCGATCCGTAAGAATTGAATTCGCGCTGCGGCACCTGTCGATCGATCAGGTATTTCCCGGCGGGCGTCGTGTCTTTGAACGATCCTGCGGGGCTGATGTGGTCGGTGGTGATCATGTCGCCGAGGATCGCCAGCACTTTGGCGTCCTTGATGTTGCTGATCACACCGGGTTCCTTGCCCATGCCCTGAAAATAAGGCGGGTTTTGCACGTAGGTCGATGCCACCGGCCAGTCATAGGTCTTGGCCTTGGTCGTTTTGACGCCCTGCCACTTTTCGTCGCCCTTGAACACGTCGGCGTATTTCTCAAGGAAGGCTTTGCGCGTCACCGTCGCCTCGACCAGTTCTGCGATTTCCTGCGTTGTCGGCCAGATGTCTTTCAGGAACACGTCGTTGCCGTCCTTGTCCTGCCCCAATGGGGCGGTCGTGATATCGACGTTCATGTCGCCGACCAGCGCGTAGGCGACGACGAGCGGTGGGCTGGCCAGATAGTTGGCACGCACATCGGGGCTGATCCGCCCCTCGAAGTTGCGGTTACCCGACAGAACCGACACGCCGATCAGATCGTTGTCGTTGATGGATTTCGAGATTTCGGCTTGCAGCGGGCCAGAGTTGCCGATGCAGGTGGTGCAGCCATAGCCGACAAGGTTGAAACCGATCTTGTCGAGGTCTTTTTGCAGTCCCGCGGCTTCGAGATAGGCGCTGACCACCTGGCTGCCGGGGGCAAGTGAGGTCTTGACCCAAGGTTTGCGCGTCAGACCCTTTTCGGCGGCCTTGCGTGCCACCAGTCCGGCCCCGATCATCACGTAGGGGTTGGAGGTGTTGGTGCAGGAGGTGATCGACGCGATCACGATAGAGCCGTCGTGCAGGCGGTAATCCTCGCCATCGACGGAACCGCACTTGTGGTGGCCGATGTCGCCCGGAATGGTCGCGGGCGACGGCGCGCCCCCCTCAGCCGTCATTTCGGCCATTTCCACCCAATCGGCCCGCTTTTCGGGGCGCTGGCCGTTCACATATTCGCCAAACGCATCGGCGGCTTTGTCCAGGGCGATGAAATCCTGCGGGCGTTTGGGTCCAGAAATCGCAGGCACAATGGTGCCCATGTCGAGCGCCAGCGTATCGGTATAGATCGGATCGTA
>JBBQHC010000059.1:0-17801 GCA_038323615.1 Rhodobacterales bacterium
AATTACATCGCGGTCCACCTGCGCGGCCCGCTGGAATTGCTGCCCCAAGACCGGATACACAACATGCTCAACCGTCAATCCGCACATTTCGAGGCCTTGTTAGACCCGAAACCCCGCTGGACAACGACCAAGATGACGCCCGATGTGCTGGACAAGATGATGCGCCAGATCGTCCCCTGCCGAATGACCATCACGTCGGTCGACGGCACATGGAAACTGAACCAGAACAAGCCCGATGCGGTGCGTCTGCGTGCCGCCGATCACGTAAAATCCTATGGTCAGGGCAGCGAGACGGCGCTGCTCGCCGCCCTGATGATGACACCGCCGCGAAAGGAAACCTGATGAAACTGCTGATGTCCCCAGCTTCCCCCTACGCCCGCAAATGCCGCGTGGTGCTGCGCGAAACCGGGTTGCTGGCCCGGATCGACGAGGTCGCGGTGACGACGACCCCGATGGCCACCGACCCCGCCGTCGCCGCCGCCAACCCGCTGGGCAAAATCCCCGCCTTGATCCGCGACGACGCGCCGGCGCTGTATGACAGCCGGGTCATCACCCGGTTCCTGAACGACCGTGCCGGTGCGAACCTATATCCGACGACCCGCCTGTGGGACGTTCTGACGATCGAGGCGACGGCCGATGCGATCATGGATGCGGCCCTGTCGATCACCTACGAATTGCGGTTCCGCGAGCCCAAACAGCAATCCCCCGACTGGATGGACGCCCAATGGACCAAGGCATCCCGCGCCGTCACGGCCTTGAACGATCGCTGGATCAGCCACCTGAACGGGCCGTTGGACATCGGCCAGATCGGTACCGCCTGCGCCCTGTCCTACCTTGACCTGCGCCACGACGCGCGGGGTTGGCGCACCGGAAACGATACGCTGGCGGCGTGGCATGCGGCGTTCATGGCGCGCGACAGCATGGTGGTGACGGCGGCCTGAACCGCAAATTGAAAATTCTTGCCAACAGTGCTGGCCAAGCGCAGTTTTGGCCTGCACAGACCCTGAAATCTACGCCGACCAGAAAGGCGCACAGGCCTGAATGCGCGTCGGTTTGGCGAACCAGTCCTGAGGGCGTTGATGCCAGCCATTCCCTAAAGCCCGTGCAGCCAGCGCATCCGTTCGGCCAGATCGGGGGCGCCGAAAGCCAGCGACCCCATCACCACCGTTTCGGCGCCCGCCGTCCGCAACAGCGGAACCGTTGTATCGCGGATGCCGCCATCGGCCCCAAGCACGATCCGTCTGCCGCTTGCTGTGATCAGGTGGCTGGCGTCTGTCAGGCGCTGTGTCGCTGCGGGATCAAGGCTCTGCCCCTTGACGCCAATCGCAGTGCCCAACAGGGTCAACATATCCAGCCTCTCCAACCATGGCGCGACAACCTCAACCGGGGTTTCCACCCGCAAAACCATTCCGGTCTTGAGCCCAAGCGATGCGATCCGCTCAAGCCCTTCGGCGGCGTTTGCGTTCTCGACATGCAGGCTGATCAGATCGGCACCCGCTTCGGCGAACTGGTCGATCTGGCTGAGTAAGACACCATCGGCCACCATCAGATGCACATGCATTGGCAGCGCGGTCAGGTCGCGCAGGTGGGCGACCAGATCGGGAAAGAACAACAGCGCCGGGGCAAAATGGCCGTCGGCCACATCGACGTGCAGGATGTCGGCGTGTGGGGTAATCCGGGTCAGGTCGTCGCCCAGATGGGTCAGATCGGCGGACCACATCGAGTATTCAGCAAGCAGGCGGTCGCGCGGCAGGGTGTTCATCCAATCGGCAGCGGGGCGGGGCATGTCAGATCTCCTTGATAAAGCGAGTCTTGGCGACGGCCAGCGCCGCCAGATGGGCAGGCTTGTCACGGCCTTTGGGAGGCAGTTCGATCACCTGTGCGCCGCGGATCAGCCCGGCGAGCGCCGCTGCATGGGTCATCGGGTGAATCGCATCCTCTGACGTGCCGCAAATCAGCGTCGGCAGGGTCAGCGCACCCAGATCGGCGGCGGTAATGCCGGGACCATCGGCGGAAATCGCGGTCAACAAACGCGCGGTTGCGGCTTGCGGTGTGCGGTCAAAGAAACCCATCAGCGAAGCAAGGTTATCCGGTGCCTCTTGCGCCAGTCGCTCCGCCGTCGGGCTGACGGCGAAGGCGGCGCGGGCCTGATCGGCCGGCAACCGGGCCAGCAGCGCCCCCACTTCGGCGTTCGGCGCCATGTTTGCGGGCGCGGGCGCAGTGACCCAGGCCGGGCGCACCAAAACCAGCGCCCGGACCAGATCGGGGCGCGTTGTGGCCAGACGGCAGGCAATCGCCGCCCCCATCGAGATCCCGCCCAGCACCACCGGCTCCGGCAGGCTTTCGATCAATGCGGCCACATCGTCGCCAAAACCCGCCATCGAAATCGCCGGGCCAAGGTCCGACGCGCCGTGCCCCTGACATTCAAGGCTGGTCCACCGCTGCGGCGCGAGACCTGCCATCGCCTCGGCCACCTGACGGGCATCGCCACAGAGGCCGTGCTGAAACACGAGTGCAGGTCCGTCGGTCCCGCTACCGTGGATCGCAAGGCGCAGCTCGCCCCGGTTCAGCCATCCGGTTTGGGTCATGGCCCGGCCAATGCGCGGGTCAGAAAGGCGGCGACAGCAGGTGCCTCATCCGCCGTCAGGCCATGGGTCACAAGATCGCCGTCAAAGCCTGCCGCCCGCAAACGGCCCAGAAAGTGCGCAAAATCCACAACGCCGCGCCCAGCCGTGATAAAGCCCCCCTGCGGATCGCGATCCTTGGCATGGGCCATCGCGATCCGGTCGCCAAGCAGATCGATGGCATGCGAGAGGATGTCGCGCTGCGCCCCGAGCGGGGTCACTTCGAACAGATTGGCGGGGTCGAGGACAATGGCAAGCGCCGGGCTTTGCAGCGTATTGATCAGTGCGCGGGCGCGGGCGGCGCCGTCGACCACATTGGCCAATTCCGGCTCGATCCCCAGCCGCACGCCCCTTGCCTCGGCCAGCGCACAGGCCTTGGTCATTTCATCCAAAAGATCGCGCCATGCCTCGGGCGAGGTGTTGTCGGGATGGCGACGCCATTGATCGTCCGGGTCGCGGGTTCCGGTGCAAAGGGTGACCATGTCAGTCCCGATTGCCGCCGCGGTGTCAATCAGCACACCCAGGCGGCGCAGGCCCTTTGCGCGTACCGCCGGATCGGGATGGATCATGTTGTAGGTGCCAGAAACCGCCGCAATGCCGACACCCGTGGCGGTACTGGCGCGGGCCACGGCGGCGGTCTGACCGGGGGTCAGCGCATCGGGCATCGACGGCAGGCCCGAACAGGCCATATTGTACTGCACGACGGAAAAACCCGCCGCAACCGCCGCACCCAAAACCACCTGCGGATCGGTGCCCGCAAACGTCTTGGCGAAAATTCCCAGCCGCAACTACAGCGCCCCCGTAACTTCGGCCAGCCGCACAGGTTGCCCGGTGCGCACCGAGTGTGCGATAGCCACCATCGCCCGGACCGAAGCGATGCCGTCTTCCAGATCGGCCCCGTATTGCGGCGCGCCGGTCAGAATGGTATCGGCGAAGGCTTCAAGCTGGCGGCGGTAAAAATGACCGTCAGCGCCCAGCACCCGGTGCGTTGTGCCGTCGGATTCGTCGAAAATATCCACCTCGGACGATTTGTAATACCAAGGATTATAGGTTTTGCCGAGGATCGAGCCCTGCGCGCCATAGATCTGAAAACCTTCGTGCCAATCCATCCGCACCGCCACCGTCAGATCCAGATGCCCCAGCGTGCCGCTGGCAAATTCGACATCGACAAACCAGCAGCGGATCCCTGCACGGTTCAACAGCCGGGCATTTACCGAGACGATCTCTCCTGCAAAAAAACGTGCAGTATCAATAAGATGGCTGCCGTGGGCCAACATGTAATAGCGGTCAAGATCGGCCTTGGGGTCGCCCGACGGTTTGCGCGCTGACCGCGAGGTCACGATCAGCGGTTGCACGGCATCGGTCATCGCATAGCGGTGGGTGCTGTCGCAATACCATGCCTTCAACGCCACCAGTTCGCCCATCGGCCCGTCGATAAAGCTTTTTGCCGCCTGCAACCCGGCATCAAAGCGTTTCATATGCCCGACCTGAAGCACCTTGCCGCTGGATTTGACCGCCGCGCGTAAACTTTCGGCTTCTTCGATGCTTGCGGCCAATGGCTTTTCGCACAGCACATGCTTGCCCGCCGCCAGCGCGCGCAACGCAGCGGGAACGTGAAACGCATCGGCGGCGGCAATCACCACGGCCTCCAGATCGGGGTCGGCCAGCATGGCGTCATAGTCATCGAAACTGCGGGTCGGGGCGTGCGTGGCAGCCATTCGGTCGCGCAGATCGTGGGCCACGTCGCAGATTGCATAAAGTGCTGCATTGCGGGCCTTGGTGCAGCTTTCGAAATGCGCCGCCTGGGCGATCGGGCCGCAGCCCAGGACGCCGACGCGCAGCAGTCTTTGATCTTTTGCGGGCATATCAGGCTCCTGTCGCGGTGCGGTATTTCTGGACAACTGCGCCGACCATCCGGCGGATCACCGTGTCGGGCGTGGCGTCGGCATCGACCAACCCGCCAGTCACCTGCGCCAGCAGGCCGGGCGTCGGGCGGGCAATGGCAAGGCTTTGCATCATGCGGGCCAGCGCCGCCTGCACCCCCGCGTCGGGCCAATAATAGCGCAGCCTGTCCGACAGGCCGCACAGCATCATCCGCTCCTCCTCCCGCCCCGGCGGCACGTAGGCGCGCCAATCGGCGGGGCGGGCGCGCATTGCTGCCAGCAGCGCGTCGGTCACGCCCGAAGGCGGCAGGCCCAGCATCGTCTCAAGCCGCTCAAGCGCCATCACGGCCTGGCGAAACGCAAAGGTCAGCTCTGGTCCGACCTTGAGGATGGCAAAGTGGTCTTGAACAAGGGCCAGCAGCGCGTCGGGGGTCTGGTAATCAGTCGAATGCGCCTCATAAAGCGGGCCGTTCAGAGCAGGCGCGGCGGCGGCAAGGGCGGCGGCGCGGCGGCGGTCATAACCGATGATCTGATCGTTGCCAAAATCGACCCCCGGCTGCACCACCACACCGATGATGCGGGCGAAAGCAGCGTTGAGCCCGCGCGCCGCAAACGCCGCGCGGTGCAGCGCGAGGGTATGCCGTGCGGCCTCTGGCGTGGTGACGACCAGTTGATCGCGATGCGCGGTCTCGCCCCCCGGCACCGGCACTTCGGTGCCGATGACATACTGAACCAGACCCGGCGCGGCGGCTTCGGCGACGGCACACAGATCGGCGGCGCGGGCGGCCATTTCCGCGTCGCTCAGCGTCTCGTCGCCACAGGGCATCGAGGCATCGAGGTGGATCTTGGTGAACCCGGCGGTAACATAATCCCGCACCATGACGCGCGCCTTTGCCATCGCCTGCGGGGCTGGTTCAGATTTCCACGGGTTCGGACCAAGATGATCTCCGCCAAGGATCAGCCGCGCCGGGTCGACCCCTTCGGCTTGGGCGATGCCTTGGACAAAGCCGACGAAATCCGCCGGAGTCATCCCGGTATAGCCGCCAAACTGATTGACCTGATTGCAGGTCGCCTCGATCAGAATCGGGGCGGTATCGGCGCGGTAACTGTGCAGGATCGCGCCAAGGGTTTGCGGGTGCGCGGTGCACCAGCTGGGCAGGCCGGATGCCAGACCTGCCCGGTTCCGCGCGATGATCGCTGCGATCATGCTGCACCGCGCAGGGCGTCGATCTGCGCCAGCGTGGAATTGCCTTCCATCGGGCCCAGCTGCATGACCGCAAGCGCCCCGGCGGCATTGGCACGCGCCAAGGCGAGCGGCAGTGTCTGGCCCGCCGCAATGAGGCTGACAAATGTGGCGCAAAAGCTGTCACCCGCGCCGGTCGGATCCACCATATCGACGGTATGTCCGGGCAACGCATGGGTGCCGCCCGCATTCCGCCCGATACAGCCCTGATCGCCACGCTTGAGCACGACGGCGCGGGCACCCGCACCCAGCAACCGCGCCGACCAGTCGTCGAATGCCTGACCGGGGAACAACAGGTCCGCATCCGCGTCCGAGGGCAAAACAAATGTCGCCATCGCCATCAGCCGCTCGATCGCCTGAAAATAGCCCGGATCATGCAAAAGCTCGGTGCGAATGTTCGGATCAATGGAAATCGCAACCCCTTTGGCCCGCAGGCGCGTGCAAAGGTCCACCCCAGCCACCCGCATCCCCGGATCGCCCAGCATCGACCCGGAGATATGCAGAACCGTGATGCCGGCCGCAAGAAACCCGGCGTCGATCGCGGCCACATCGGGCAGGTGTGCGGCGGCGGATTGGGCGATGTTGAACACAAAGTCACGGCTGCCATCGGTGTTGTAACCCACATGCGCGGTCCCGGTGGGCACGCCCTTGACCACCCGGATCAGGGCCGGGTCGACGCCGCTGTCGGCCAACCGCCGCAAGATCACCGTGCCGAACGCATCATTGCCGACAGCGCCTGCAAACACCGCGCGGCCGCCGATGTCGGTGGCAATCCGTGCGGCCTGATCAATGAAAATTCCCGGTGCGCCGCTGGGAAACGGGCCGACATAGGGTGCGCTGCGCAAATGGTGCGTGTCCTTTTGCGTGCAGACGAATTCGACCAGCAATTCACCGATAGACCCAATGCAGAATCCGGCCATTGCCCTAGCCGCCGACCATCAGCTTGACCACCTCGTCATGCGTAGTGTCGGTGATCCGCCGCTCTCCGGCCTGTACGCCCCGGCGCAAAACGACGATCCGGTCGGCCACGGCAAAGATGTCTTGCAGATTATGGCTGATGAAAATCACCCCGCGCCCCTGCGCCTTGAGCTGATGGATCAGCTGAATGACCTTGCGCTGTTCGGGCACGCCAAGCGCCGCCGTCGGCTCGTCCATGATCAGGATTTGCGCGTCCCAATAGACCGCGCGCCCGATCGCAACTGCCTGACGCTGGCCACCGGAAAAGTTCGAGACCGGCGCATCCATCCGGCTGACGTGGAAATCCAACAAAGCCATCGTGCTTTTGGCGGCCTCGGCCATCTTGGCACGGTCAAGAACCGGCAAAAAACCAAAGGCGCGGCGCATCGGTTCGCGACCCAAAAAGATATTGGCGCCGATGGTCAGATTGTCGGCAAGGGCCAGATCTTGATAGATCGTCTCGATACCCTGATCGCGCGCCTCTTGCGGCGAGGCAAAGACGACGGGCTTGCCCTTGAGCAGGATTTGCCCGCCGGATGGCTGAAAAACCCCTGAAATCGCCTTGATCAGCGTCGTCTTGCCGGCACCGTTATCACCGGCGAGGGCCACCACTTCACCCGCCCGCACCATCATCGACAGATCTTTCAGCGCCTCAACGGGGCCAAAATTCTTTGACAGGTTACGCATTTCCAAAAGGGCTTCTCCCACCGGCATTCTGTTCGGGCTGAGGTCATTCAATTTGTCGCCCCCCGGAAAATTGCCGCTGCGCCTGATCGATCAGAACCGAGATGATGATCACCACGCCGACGCTGATAAACTGCCAGAACGGGGCCACATTCACAAAGACCAACCCATACTGAATGACCGCAATCACAAAGGCCCCGGCCACGGTGCCATAGATTGTGCCCGAGCCACCAAAAAGGCTCGCCCCGCCGATAACCACGGCGGCCACCGAATCAAGCAACAGCGGCTCCCCTGCCTGCGCCGCACCGGCGCTGAACCGCGCAGCATACAAAACCCCCGCAAGGCCCGCGCACATCCCCGACAGGATATAGAGCCGCAGAAGGTGCCATTTGAGATTGATACCGGCCCGCCGTGCGGCCTGCGCGTTGGCGCCGATGGCATAGTTGTGCTGGCCGAATTTGGTCTGCCGCAGCAGATAATGCATGATCACCACGAACACTGCGGTGACCATGATGATATACGGCACGCCATAGAACCTGCCGTTGCCCAAGGTCGCAAAAACCTCGTTCCTGACCGGAACCGTGGTGCCGCCCGCCAAAAGAAATGCCACGCCGCGCGCCACACCAAACATGCCCAGCGTTCCGATGAAGGGCGGAACCTTGAGAACAGCGACCAAAAAGCCGTTTACAAAACCCGGAATGGCCGCGACCAGCACCGCGACGATGCCGCCGAACAGCACCGCAAGACCAAACCCAAGGCCCGGCGTCGCCCAGTTGACGACATGCGCCGCAACCACCGCCGCAAGCCCCATGATAAAGCCCATCGACAGATCGATGCCGCCGGAAATGATCACAAAGGTCTGCCCGGTCGCCAGCAGTAACGGCGCCACCGCGAAAATCGCGATGGATTGGATGTTGAACGGGTTGAAAACAAACGTGCCCCCGAAAGACATCCGCGACCAGATTTCAAACCCGAGGATCAGAAAACCGAGAAACAGCCAGGCCCGCAGGTCGGCGATCCTTTGCATGGTGGTGCGCGCCTTGTCGGCGTGGTCTGCCGGTGGCGCGACATGCTTTGGGGCGGGTGAGGATGTCATCTGCGGCCATATCCTGTGTTCAGGGCGCTGACGGCCCCCTGCGAGGCCGCCAGTTTTCATGCAGGCCGGTCAGACCGACCGGCTTTGCGTCACGATCACTCGGCGTAGATATATTTGGCGATTTCCGGGTTATCGACGTTCGACGCGTCCATGACGGTAAACCCTGTGCCGATGCTGACCGGGATCGAATTGCCGGTCAGATGGGCATAGGCCGACACGACGCCGAAATAGCCGATTTCAGCCGGATGCTGCGCGATCGCCACGTCGACAAGGCCGGTTTTGATGTTGTCGACGATCGATCCGGGGGCGTCAAAGGCGACGACCTTGATGTTGCCGGTCTGACCCGCCTGTTGCACCCCGTTGCCCGCGCCCAGCGCCGAGAAGAGGTTGGCGCCGAACACGCCCTTGAGGTCGGAGTCGCGGGCAAACACGCCCTGTAATTGCGACGCGGCCTTGTTGGCATCATTGTCGTTGAACTGGGTTTCCAGAACGGTGACATCGGGGAAATTCTCGGAGATCTCGGCCTTAAAGCCCGCCTCGCGCTGGTCGGTGGTGGAAATGCCCGGCTTGACGTTGGACACATAGACCTTGCCTGCGCCGCCAATCGCCGTAGCAAGTGCCCTTGCCGCCATCCGGCCACCCAAAACGTTATCGGACGCGATATAGGCCAGCGGGAAATCCGCATCGCCCGCCCCGGTCTGATAGATGCCGGTGCCAATAAACGTGTCCACGGTAATGACCGGGATGCCGGCGTCATTCGCTTTGCGCAGCGGCTCGATCAGCTGGACCGTATCGGTCGGCGCGATCAGGATGGCGCTCGGGGCACGCGCGATCACGGCGTCCAGCACCGGCACCTGGGTGACCGGGTTAAAGTCTGGCGCGCCCTGAAACACCAGCTCCACACCCAAAGCATCGGCTGCGGCCTGCGCGCCCTTGCGCATGGTGATATAAAAGGCGTCCGTGGTCAGACCCGGAATCAGCGCGATGGTGAATTTCTGATCCTGTGCGGTGGCCATAGTGGCCATGCCAGCGGTCAGTGGCAGCATGGCAGCCGCGCCCAGAAAATTACGACGATCCATTATTCATTCCTCCCTGAATGCCCGGAAGCGCACCCCGGTCGGGGTGTTCCGGCTTGCTGTGTTGCCCGTCACGGGCGGTTCCAGCCAGGTTGATAACACGCCTCGAGTGACCCAGCGTCAAGAGCAATTTTTTGCTGCAAGTATTCTCTTTAGGGTTGCCGGATGGTCAGTCTGCGGTTCCAAGTGCATCCAGAAGTGACTCGGCGGTGCGGGTATCGGTGATCAGCGATGTCACCAGTTTGGCCCGCGCCGCCGCCAAAATTGACGGCACCTTGGCATCGCCGATCGCAAGGCCGATCACCAGTTTTGTTGCCCGTAATTGCGCCGCCGAGACGGCAATCATCCGGCCCTCGCCGCGCCAGTTCAGGATCTGGCCATCCACCGAAAGATAGTGGCGCACCACATCGCCCACAGCAGGTTCAAGTTCGGTTTCCAGCCGTGCCTGCGGGGTGCCGGACGACGTTTCCAATCCGTAAGGCTGCCCGATCCCGACAACCGCAGCGTCGATCCGATCCCAAAGCGCGACCGAATTCTGCACCGAGGAATCAGCAAGGAAAAGATCCAGCACCTCGGCGTCGGGCAGGTAAGGCGCGTGGATGAAATGGGGCACCCCGCCGGTTGCTTCGGCGGCGCGGCGCGATAGCTCGTTGCTTTGAAAATGTTGCGCGTGCTGCTGCATGCCCCCCGTCGATGGCACCACCAAAACGCCCGGCATCGGTGGCAGTCCGGCCTCGATCACCGCAGAAACGGTGCGGCCCCAGCCGATCATCAAGACGCTTCCAGCCCGCAAATCGGCCGCGATCAGCATCCGCGCCAAAGGCGCCGCCAGCGCGGATAACGCGCCGCTGACCGGGGCATCCACCACTTCGACCTGTGACAGACCCAACTTGCGCGCCAGTTCAGCCCCCAGCGCGTCGGGTGTAAAAACATCGCGCACCTCGATCCGCACGATACCTTCGGCGCGCGCCCGCTGAAGCAGGCGCGAGATGGTGGCCGTCGACAGACCAAGCTGTTTGGCAATCTGAACCTGGCTGAGGTCGCCGATGTAATGCATCTTGGCAACCGTATGCAGCATCGCCCGGCCATCGCCGACGATCGTGCCATCGCCTGTTTCGACAAAGGGTGTTCTGGAAACTGGCAGGTTGCAATTCCTTTCTGCAAGGTGTTACTTACGACCTCAGGACGCTTATCCAGCAATATGCGCCATCAGGCAACTGGCAAGAGACCAAAGAATCCGCGACGCGGACTATTTTTCGGAGTGATCGATATGGCCGCCATGACAACCGCAGAACGCCGTGGCTATCAGCAGATCTGCCGGGACGACGGGGCGATGATGGTGATCGCCTGTGATCAGCGCGGCGGGATGCGGGCGGTGCTGGCAAAGACCCCCGAAGAACAGGCAAAGATCAGCAACGATGTCTTGGGCCTGACCAAGATGGACATCACCGCCCATCTGGCTCGCCACGCCGGCTGTGTTCTGGTTGACCCGCTTTGCGCCGTGCCGGGGCTGGTGGATCAGGGCGTATTGCACCGCACTACGGGGTTATTGATCGGGCTCGACGCGTCGGGATTTGATCTGACGCCCGAAGGTTATCGGGTGTCGAACATGGTGCCGGGAATCACTGCCCGCCGGGTCCGCGAACTGGGCGGCACGGGCGCCAAGATCATGATTTACCTGTGCGCGGACGTGCCGGGCGCGAACACCGCCAACATGGCCACCCTTGCCGCGGTGATTGCAGATTTCGCCGCCGAAGACCTGTTGCTGGTGGTCGAGTTTCTGACCTATGCCTTGCCCGGCGAAACCCCGGACGCCTATGCCGCCAAGATACCCGACCTGATCGAGGGCGGTGCAAAGCTGTGTCTTGATGCGGGGTCAAAGGTGCTCAAGATTCCTTATCCCGGAACCCCCGAAACCTGCGCCAATATCACCGCCATGTGCGGCGACGTGCCTTGGGCGGTTTTGTCGGCAGGGGTGGATCATGCGACTTTTCTGGATCAGGTCGAAACCACGATGGCCAACGGCGCATCAGGTGTGATTGCCGGGCGGTCGTTGTGGAAAGACTGCATTTCGCTGGACCGGGCGGTGACAAAGCAGCGGCTGGAGACGATTGCCGTGCCGCGCCTGCGTGAAATTCAGGCGGTGATAGAACGGCACTTCAAAGGCTAGAGTTTGGGGGCGCAGGTCATGGTAGCGGCCATCGGCATCGACATTGGCGGCACCCATCTGCGCGCAGCTCGCGTATCGAACGGCGTGATCGAGGCCCGCGCTATCGCCCCCAGTTCGCACGACCCGCGGCAGGTGATCGCACGGGTCCTGGATCTGGTGGCGCAGGTACGCGGCCCAGACGTCGTGACCTTGGGCATTGGTGTGCCGGGGCAAGTCCATGCCAAAGACCGGCGCGTGCTGTCGGGGGGCTATGTCAACCTCGCGGGCGTTGACCTTGCCGCTGAAATCGAAGCGGCAACCGGCCTTGCCGTCAGCATCGAAAACGACGCCACAATGGCAATGCTGGGCGAAGTGGCACATGGCGCGGCCAAAGGGTTCACCAACGTGGTGATGCTGACCATCGGCACCGGGATCGGCGGCGCTATTCTTGACGGTGGCCGGGTCTTGCGTGGTAGTGGCGCGGCAGGGCAGTTGGGCCATATGTGTATAGACCCGCACGGCAGGCCCTGTGTCTGCGGCCGTATCGGCTGTGTGGAAACCGTCAGTTCTGGCACCGCCTTTGGCGTCCACCTTGCCGAAGCGGGCCTGCTACCGGACACCCGCGCCGAGGCTTTGCTGTTGCGCAGCGATGATGCCGCGCGTGGCGTGATTGCGGCATGGGCGACGCCTTTGCGCGCCGCAATCGACAGCCTGATCGCCACCTGCAACCCCGATTGCGTGGTGATCGGCGGCGGTGCCGGAGCCGCCGCCTATGCCGCCCTGACAACCGTGCCTGCACACGGGACGTGGTACAACGCACCCGTTGTGGCAGCGACCTTGGGCGACGATGCCGGCGTCATCGGGGCCGCCACGACAGCTCTTGCAGCGCGGTCCGGTAAGCGCATGGTCATGGTGAACGGCGTCCCCGCCTCGGGGAAATCGACGGTGGCACGTGCGCTCGCGGATGCGACGGGCTGGCCGGTCCTGACGCTGGACACGATCAAAAACCCCTTTCTCTCAGTTCTTCCCCCCGGTGACCGCTTGTTCAACCGCACCCTTGGTCAGGCCAGCTATGCTGCGATTTTCGATCTGATCGCCGATGCGCCGCCAGGCAGTGCCATTATCGTCGATGCGTGGTTTGGTTTTCAGCCGCGCGAGGTGTTAGAGCAGGGCCTTGCCACTGCCGGGGTCACCGAGCTTGCCGAAATCTGGTGCTACGCCCCGCCCGACGTTATCGGCGCCCGTTATGCAACCCGGTCAGTCCTGCGCCCCAAGGGCCACCCCGGTGCGGACTACGTGCCCGAGCTGATCGCGCTCGCGCAAAATGCGGCACCCACTGGTCTTGCACCGTGTCATGATGTCGATACCACGCAGCCCTTAAACCTGTCTGCTCTGACCCAATGGCTTCAGGGCGGTTGGGTCAGGACGCCGCAACGCCCCGGCCGGGTCTGACAGATTGTCAGGACGGTTTTGCAACGGGTGTTCTGAGGCCGTGACGCGGGCCAGAAAAGCGAGATCGCCCGTTAGCATCCGGGCCGTCGGCACTATGATCACGACAGCTGAACCCACCAGAGCATAAAGACCGAACGCAAGCCAAAGTGATGCCCCGAGTAAAAGCGCGACAACGGATACCAACGCGCCGGCAAATGAACCGACCAGAACATAACCAACAATCATCCGAAAACCTCCTCTGTTACGATCATCCAAGCAAACAACCCAGCGGCGAACAACACGATTGCAGGTTATTCCTTGGTCTGCTCTTGGTCTTATCGTTTCAAGCTATCTGGAGGGTTAAAATGTGAAGATTCAGTGAAGAATAATTCAACCTATCAGCGAAATTATCGCATGCACATGATCGCGCCTGCCGCACCGATGAAACGACTATCCGCCGACCGCGTCAGGTCTGGCAGGGCCTCTGGCAGGTCGCCTGACCAACGCCAGCAGAGATCCACGTTTACGCTATCGCATTGCCTTGGGCGGTAGACGAAATCGAAGCACTGATCGAAACGCAGAGTCAGCCACCTCGCATCTTATTCGCACATTGCCGATTTGTAATCTTCGTGAGAAGCATGCGCAGCAGCCTGCATCTATGTCTGATCGTGCAATCAGGCTTTTGGAAGGTCATCCAGTTATGGCAACCCGCGCAGATATCGCTTCACACCAAATCTCATTGGCTCCGCCGATCTTGCTTGGCCCGAAAAGCCCCGCAGAAAAACCCGCTTTGGCAAACCGGCGGTCATCTCCGACACAGTATCGCACCGTCTTTTTGTCGGACATTCATCTTGGCACCCGGATGTCACGGCCCGATCTGATCCTTGATTTTCTGGACCGGCGTGTGGCCGAGACCGTCTATCTGGTGGGCGATATCGTTGATAACTGGCATCCGTTGGGTCGCAACTGGACGGACGATCATCATCAGGCACTGCGTCGGCTGCTTGATCTGCCGCAGACCGGCACCCGCGTCGTCTATATTCCCGGCAATCATGACTCGTTCTTTCGACAGTACGCCGGAACCACCTTCGGCGGCATCGAGGTCGAAACCGAGGCGGTCCATATTGCGGCTGACGGGCGACGGTATCTGGTGGTCCACGGCGATTGCTGTGACGTGTTTTCGCGCCGGGCCCCGATCATGGCCCGGACCGGCAGCCTGATCGAAACCGCGGCACAGGCCATCGACGTGGCGCAGCGGCGGGTGCTGCGCAAGGTGCGGCGATCCGAATGGCGCGGGATCGAAAACGCCATTTCGCGCACCAACGCCGCAATCCGCAAGCACGACCGTTTCGAAGAGCGGCTGTCCGATCTTGCGGCCAACCGCGGTCTGGATGGCGTGATCTGCGGCCATTTCCATCAGGCCGCACTGCATCAGAAATTCGGCGTGGCCTACGTGAATTGCGGTGACTGGACGGGCAGCAACACAGCGGTCGCCGAAAGGTTCGATGGCCGGTTGGACCTGCTTGGCGTCAACAGCGCCGCCACCATAGGCCCAAAAGACTACAAAAAGGGCGAGTTCGCGCTCGCGTATTGACACGATGCCGACGGCAACTTTGTTTCTGTCAGGGTTTGTCGGGTTATCTCTGACAGTCCAGATCGCGATTTCGATGCTCGTCTTGTGGCGGTATCGTCGCCAGACGCTGCGGCAACCGGCGACTGAACACCCCGCGCTGACCGTTCTCAGACCTGTTTGCGGGGTTGAACCCGGCCTTGCCCGCACCCTGGAATCGACATTTACCGGGCGCGCCGATGAGTACGAGGTAATCTTTTGCGTGGCCAAGCCGGATGACCCGGCGATACCCGTGATCCGCGACCTGATCGCCGCGCGTCCATCGGTTTGCGCGCGGTTGCTGGTCGGCGAGGATCGGATTTCGGACAACCCCAAACTCAACAATCTGGCCAAGGGTTGGACCCAAGCCCGCCACGGCTGGATCGTCATGATCGACAGCAATGTTCTCCTCCCCCCGGACTACATGCAGACCCTGTTTGCGACATGGCGCGACGACACAGGTCTGGTGACCTCGCCGCCCGTCGGGATCACGCCTGTCGGCCTCTGGGCGAACGTCGAGGCGGCATTTCTGAACACCTATCATGCGCGTTGGCAGTTGGCCTCTGACGCCCTCGGCAACGGTTTTGCGCAAGGCAAGGTCTTGTTCTGGCGACGTGACATGCTTGAGGCCGCCGGCGGCTTGGCGCTGCTTGGCCGCCATCTGGCCGAAGATGTCGCATCCACCAAGATCGTCCGCGCGGCAGGGCTAAAAGTCCGGGTGGTTCCGGCGCTTTTCCCGCAACCGCTCGGCCAACGACAGGCGCGCGAGGTCTGGCAACGGCAGGTCCGGTGGGCGCGGGTCCGGCGCGACGGTTTCCCGACCCTGTTCGCAGCCGAGATCCTGTCGGGCGGCGCGGCGCCGGCGCTGGCGTTGACCGTCCTGATCCTGTCGGGCGTCGTGTCTTGGCTGACACTGCCGGTTTTCGCCGTCGTTTGGTATGGGGCCGAATGGATCGTCGCGGCGCGGGCGGGCTGGTCTGCATCGGCGGGTCAGATCGGGTCATGGGTGCTGCGTGACCTGCTGATCCCGGCCATCTGGATCGTTTCGTTCGGGTCACGCGGTTTCGACTGGCGCGGTAACCAGATGAGGCCCATAGCCGACCCCGCCGTGGCCACGCAGGGACCACAATGACCTTGACCACCGATGCCCTCGCGCAAATCCTGCAAACCTACGGGCTCTGGCTGCTGTTCCCGCTGGCTGTGGTCGAAGGCCCGATTGTCACGGTGATCGCCGGTTGGCTAGCCCGCCTTGCCATTCTGCCGCTGGTCCCGACCGTGCTGGTTCTGATCCTCGCCGACCTTGTCGGAGACCTGCTGTTTTATGGCCTTGGCCGGTTTGCCCTTGGCAGATTGCCGGGCAGGTGGCGCGACCGGCTGGGATTGCGGCCAGAACGGCTGGCCAATCTGGCGACGCATTTCGACACCAAGGGCGGGCGGACCCTGATCATTGCGAAACTGACGCATTCACTGGGATTTGCCGCACTGGTCGCTGCTGGCGCGGCACGGATGCCGGTCGCGCCGTTTCTGTCGTTCAATCTGGTCGGAACAATCCCGAAAACCGCCATTTTTCTGGCGATAGGTTACGCGATCGGCGAGGCCCATGTCGCCATCAACAGCTGGATCGGCTGGGGGTCCATTTTGATCGGCTTGGTCGGTGTCGGACTTGTGGCGTGGTGGCTGACCAGAAAAATATGGAGCCGGCCATGAACCGGCAATCGACATCGTCCGCCGACCGGGTGACCTGCATCGTCCCCGCCTATAATGAGGGCGCCCGCATCGGTGCGGTGCTGGACGTGCTGTCAGCCCACCCCCTGATCGATCATATCATTGTGGTGGACGACGGATCGGGTGACGACACCCTCGCCATCGCCCGAACATACAACGGTATCGAGATCATCGCCCTTGGATCCAACGGCGGCAAGACCCGGGCGCTGGCACACGGATTGGCGCGGGCCACCTCGGCCTACATCCTGCTGATCGATTCCGATCTTGAGGGATTGTCAGCGGCTGCCCTGACCGACCTGATCAATCCGTTCCTGCAAGGACACGCCGGCATGGCCATCAGCCTGCGGCGCAACGCTCCGCGGCTGTGGCACTGGATTGGGATTGACTACATCTCGGGCGAACGCATTTTCCGACGCGATCTTGTTGCCGACCGCCTTGACGAACTTGACCGGCTTCCAAGGTTCGGATTCGAGGTTTGGTTGAACAGTATTCTGGTCAATCACGGGGTCCGTCTGGCGATCATTTCCTGGGCCGAGGTCGCCAGCCCGTTGAAAAGCAGCAAACAGGGTTTTTGGCGTGGCCTGAATTCGGACCTGTGGATGCTGATTGATCTGTTTCGCACCGTTGGTCCATATCGGCTGGTTTCGCAGATCGTGCAGATGAGACACCTTCGGGTCGATCCGAAAGCCGATTGTCGGCCTTAACGCGGGAAATCCACTCTACAGGATGACAGCGGCCCGGATCAGCCGCAGGGCCGAAGCGTGATCGGTCCGGTGGCGTCCGCGCCCAACGTCCGGCACGCCCCGTCGGCGCACAATGACCAGCCGCCGCCCGTCGCCCCCGACGCTGCCAACACCAGTTCCGGCACCTGCAAATGCCCCGGCGATACCCACCAGCCGTCGCGCAAAACGGCATCCGGCCCCGGCTCCATCCCGGCGCCCGATCCCTTGATCCGCGACTGCCCGAGGGTCAGCGCCGCGGGGCCGACGGTCCAGTCTTCCTCCCACCGGACCTTTTCAACCGAATGGGTCCACCCGAGCGTGAAAGCCCCGGTCGCCAGTTGCAGCGCAACGGTACCGATGGCCAGACAAACGCTCATACGACAGCGCGGCGCCGGGTCATCACCAAAACCCCGACAAAGATCGCGGCAAGGCCAAAGCCCACCTCGTCCGTTGCCGGCAGCGCGGCAATCAGCGTCACCGCTGCAAGCACCGCCAGCACCCGCAAGGGCCACCCGATTGGCCGCCCCAGCCAGCCGACAACCGCCGTCCCCCACAGCCCGATGCACAACACCGTCTTGAACACGATGTAGGCGACAGCGGGC
>JBBQHC010000060.1:0-17639 GCA_038323615.1 Rhodobacterales bacterium
ATCCGGTTCGAGGATAAACGTTTTTACGCTCACCCCGGAATCGACCCTCTGGCGATGGGCCGGGCAGTTGCGCAGGCACTGTGGAACGGCGAGGTGATTTCCGGCGGATCGACCCTGACGATGCAGGTGGCGCGTCTGCTAGAGGACTCCGGCACCGGCACGTGGCGGGGCAAGTTGCGCCAGATCAGGGTCGCATTGGCGCTGGAGCGACGGCTGACCAAGGATCAGATTCTGACGCTCTACCTCAATCGCGCGCCGTTTGGCGGCAATATCGAGGGGGTGCGGGCTGCTTCCTACGCCTGGTTCGGCAAACCGCCGCGCCGCCTGACCCCGGCGCAGGCCGCACTTCTGGTCGCTCTGCCGCAGTCGCCCGAAACCCGCCGCCCCGACCGCCAGAACGAAACCGCGACCGTGGCCAGAAATCGCGTGATTGACCGCGCAGCGCGTGACGGAATCGTCAGCATTGCGACCGCGCAAGCCGCAAGAACCGAGTCTGTTCCGGCCCAACGTGGCGAATTTCCGAACCTGGCGGCGCATCTGGCCGACCGGGCGCGCGCCGCCGATCCTTTGGCCGACCGCCACCTGACGACGCTTGACGCCCGCCTGCAATCGCGTCTCGAGGCCCTTGCCCGACAGGCGACGGCAGGCCGGAGCGACCGGGTGCAGGTGGCGATCATGGTGGCCGATCACCGGACCGGCGAAATCCTCGCCTCGGTCGGGTCGGACGGCTATTCAGCGGAAACCAACGCCGGGTTCGTGGACATGACACAAGCCCTGCGATCGCCCGGTTCGACCCTGAAACCGCTGATCTACGGACTGGCCTTCGATGCGGGTCTTGTCCATCCCGAAACCCTGATCGCCGACCGGCCAACCGATTTCAACGGCTACGCACCCCAGAACTTTGACGGCTTGTTTCGCGGCGACCTGCGGGTGCGCACCGCGCTGCAACTGTCGCTGAATATCCCCGCTGTCGCCCTGACTGATGCGCTGGGCCCGCAACACCTGATCGCGGGGCTGCATCGCACCGGGGCATTGCCGGTGGTGCCCGGCGGCAGGCCGGGGCTGGCGGTGGCCTTGGGCGGAGTCGGGGTGACGTTGGAAGATCTGCTGCGGCTCTATGCGGCCATCGGGAATGGCGGAACTTCGGTCGATTTGCGCTGGAACAGTGTCGAAACGCCGGGATTCACCCCCGCCCGCGTGATCGGCGACGTGGCCGCATGGGAAATCGCCGACATCCTCTTGCAGGTGCCGCGCCCGGCAGGCGTCACTGGCACCGGGATCGCCTTCAAGACCGGCACCAGTTATGGCAACCGCGACGCATGGGCTATCGGCTTTGACGGGCGGCACGTGGTCGGCGTCTGGATGGGCCGGGCGGACGGGACGCCGGTGCCGGGCGCATTCGGCGGCGAATTGGCGGCGCCGGTGATGTTCGCCGCGTTCGAGCGGGTGAAAGCCCGGATCGACCCGATTTCGGCGCCACCGCCCGCGACGCTGCTGTTGCCGACCGCCCAACTCCCCCTGCCGCTCCAACGGTTCCGTCCGCGTGGCGAAGTAATCACGTCGAACGGTCCGCGCATCGCTTTTCCGCCTGATGGGGCCGTGATCGAGGGGCAGGACCTGATCGCCAAAGTCAGCGACGGGATCGCGCCGTTTACCTGGCTCGCCAACGGCGCGGCGGTTGGCACCACCTATGACCGCCAGATCGACCTGCCCAATCTGGGCGCAGGATATTCGGCGATCACCGTGATCGACGCACGGGGCCAGTCGGCAATTGTACGAATTGTGCTGAACTAGAGCCTTTCAATTGCCAAAGCGATACCCTGCCCACCGCCGATGCACATCGTAATCAGCGCCCGCTTGCCGCCTGTCCGCTGCAATTCATACATCGCCTTGACGGTGATGATCGCACCCGTCGCGCCAACTGGATGGCCCAGCGCAATTGCGCCGCCGTTCGGATTGACCCGGGCCGGATCGAACGCCAGTTCCTTGGACACGGCCAGGGCCTGCGCCGAAAATGCCTCGTTGCTTTCGATGACATCGAAATCGTCCACCTTTAGTCCGGTGCGCACCAACAAAGCCTGCACCGCAGGCACCGGGCCGATGCCCATGACTTCGGGGCGGACCCCGGCGTGAGCATAGCCAAGCACGCGAAAAGCAGGCTCTAACTTGGCGCTTTCGGCGGCTTTCATCGTTGCCAGCACGACAGCCCCGGCACCGTCATTGATGCCGCTGGCATTGCCTGCGGTCACGGTGCCGTCCTTTTGAAACGCCGGACGAAGCCCCGCAAGGGTCGCGACCGTCGTCGCCTTGGGATGCTCGTCGGTTACGAAATCCACCATCTCACGCTTGACGCGGACCTGCACCGGGGTGATTTGATCGGCGAAATATCCAGCCGCGATCGCCTTGGCCGCGCGGGCCTGACTTTCCACGGCAAATTCATCCTGCATCGCCCGGCTGATCCCATGTTCCGCCGCGACATTTTCCGCCGTGACCCCCATATGGCCGGTGCCGAACGGGCAATTCAGCGCCCCCAGCATCATGTCGCGGGTGGTGATGTCGCCCATCTTGGCGCCCCAACGCTGATCGGAATTGATATAGGGCGCCCGGCTCATGTTTTCGGCCCCGCCGGCCAGCCCGAAATCGGCGTCGCCCAGTTGCAGGGCCTGCACGATGGATACGATGGCCTGCACGCCGGACCCGCACAGCCGGTTGACGTTCATCGCCGGCGTGGTGTCGGGGACGCCCGCCTGCATCGCCGCGACCCGCGACAAATACATGTCGCGCGGTTCGGTGTTGATCACATGACCAAACGCGACATGGCCGATCTGGTCGCCGCGTACCCCGGACCGGTCCAGCGCCGCCTTGGCCGCTACGGTCGCCAGGTCGATCGGCGGCACCCCGGTCAAGGCCCCGCCAAATGTGCCGATTGCGGTGCGTGCGCCGCCCAGAATGACGATTTCGGTCATGGTAGCCCCCCTGATTTTCTGGCACTACTCTAACGACCATTGAAAGCCGCGCCACCCCAACGTCGCGGCAAAGCCGAGGCAAGCCCATGTCCGCCTTTCTGACCGAGATCGAAACCCGCCTGTCCGAAATCCGCGCCGAGGGTCTGTGGAAAACCGAACGCGAGATCACTTCGCCGCAAGGTGGCCATATCCGGGTCGGTGGCCGCGACATGATCAACCTTTGCGCCAACAACTATCTTGGACTGGCCAACCATCCCGACCTGATCGCCGCTGCCAAACTGGCGCTGGATCAGCAGGGTTTTGGCATGGCCTCGGTCCGGTTCATCTGCGGCACGCAAGATTTGCACCGGGTGCTGGAACAGCGGCTGGCAGGGTTTCTGGGGCATGACGACAGCATCCTGTTCGCCGCCTGTTTCGACGCCAACGGGGCCTTGTTCGAGCCGCTTCTCGGGGCCGAGGACGCGGTGATTTCCGACGCCCTGAACCACGCGTCGATCATCGACGGCATAAGGCTGTGCAAGGCGAAACGGTATCGTTTTGCCAATAGCGACATGGACGATCTTGAAACCCAGCTCAAAGCGGCCCGCGCCGATGGGGCGCGCCATATCATGATCGCGACCGATGGCGTGTTCAGCATGGACGGCTATCTGGCCAACCTGCCCGCGATCCGCGCTTTGGCTGACAAGTATGACGCCCTTTTGATGGTCGATGATTGCCACGCCACCGGGTTCATGGGACCAAAGGGGGCGGGCACCCCGGCGCATTTCGGGGTCAAGGCGGATGTCATCACCGGGACGTTGGGCAAGGCGCTGGGCGGCGCCATCGGCGGTTATATCGCCGGGCCGCAGGCGGTGATCGACCTGCTGCGGCAACGCGCCCGGCCCTATCTGTTTTCCAACGCCCTGCCGCCCGCCGTGGTGGCGGCCGGGATCACGGCGATCCGGCTGGTCGAGGAAGGCGACACCCTGCGCGCGCAGCTTTTCGCCAACGCTGCCCATTGGCGCAAGGGCCTGACAGATGCCGGGTTCGACCTGCTCGCGGGCGAACATCCGATCATCCCCGTCATGCTGTATGACGCGCCCAAGGCGCAGGCGATGGCGGCCCGGTTATTCGACCTTGGGGTCTATGTTTCGGGCTTCTTCTTTCCCGTCGTTCCCAAGGGCCGCGCCCGCATCCGCACCCAGATGAACGCGGCCCTGACGACGGCGGATTTAGACACTGCATTGGCCCAATTCGCCCAAGCGGGCCGTGATACCGGAGTGCTGGCATGAGCAACGAAATGAAGGCGCTTGAGAAATCCAAGCCCGAGGTTGGCCTGTGGATGACCCGTGCCCCGGTGCCGGAAATCGGCCCCGACGATGTGCTGATCAAGGTCAACAAGACCGGCATCTGCGGCACCGATATCCATATCTGGAACTGGGATGAATGGGCGTCGAAAACCGTGCCGGTGCCGATGATCACCGGACATGAATTTGCCGGGACCATTGTCGAGATCGGCAAGAACGTCGAAGGACTGGAAATCGGCCAAAGATGCAGCGGCGAGGGGCATCTGATCGGCAAGAAGTCGCGGCAATCGCGTGCCGGGAAATTCCACCTTGACCCCGGCACGCGCGGGATCGGCGTCAACGAACAGGGGGCGTTTGCCGAATACCTGCGCCTGCCCGCCTTCAATGTGGTCCTGCTGCCCGATGCGATCGACGACGAGATCGGCGCGATCCTCGACCCGCTGGGCAACGCCGTGCACACCGCCCTGTCATTCGATCTGGTGGGCGAGGATGTGTTGATCACCGGCGCTGGCCCGATCGGCATCATGGCCGCCGCCGTGGCCCGGCATGTGGGGGCGCGGCATGTGGTGATTACCGACGTCAATCAGGATCGGCTGGACCTCGCGGCGCAGGTGACAGATGTGACTCCGGTCAACGTCGCCACGCAGGATTTGGCCAGCGTAGTGAGTGGATTGAAGATGAAAGAAGGCTTTGACGTGGGCCTTGAAATGTCGGGCAACCAGCGGGCGCTGGACCAGATGATTGAATCCCTCGTCATGGGTGGCCGCATCGCGTTGCTGGGGATTCCGCCGGGCAAATCCCCGGTCGACTGGTCGCGCATCGTGTTCAAGGCGATCACCATCAAAGGCGTCTATGGCCGCGAAATATTCGAGACGTGGTACAAGATGATCGCGATGCTGGAAAACGGGCTGGATGTGCGCCGCGTCATCACCCACCGTTTCAAGGTCGATGATTTCCGCGATGGGTTCGGCGCGATGCTGTCGGGATCGTCGGGCAAGGTCGTGCTGGACTGGACCTGAGATGACCGCCGCCAACCCGACCCGCCTGTTCGTTTCGGGCACCCTGAGCTTTGTGCTGATCGGCGCCTTGCCCGCGCTTTACGGGGTGTCGTTGCCGGCCTACCGGCGCCTGTTCGATCTGTCCGAGGGGCAGGGCGGGCAATTGCTGAGCGCGCACGGGATCGGTGCCTTTATCTATGTTTTTGCGGGTATTTTCGGATTGCGCTGGCTGACGACGCGGTTCGCCTTGGCTGCATTGGCGGTCGGCGGTGCATTGGTCGCGGCGCAACCGGGGTGGGTCGGCGTGCTCGTCGGGGCCTTTGCCTTGGGGGCCGGGTTCGGCCTGATCTCGACGATCCAGAACCGCCGCTTTCTGGCCGAATTCGGTGACCGGGGGCCGGGGATGGTGGGGCTCTTGAACGCGGTTTTCGGGATTGGGGCCATCGCCGCGCCGATCCTGTTCGTCTGGGCAGGCGGTGCCCCGGCCCCGGTGTTCGCAGGCATTGCGCTGGGGTCGGCGATGCTGATCCCGGTGGTCCAACCCAGCGGCAAGGGACCAGCGACGATCGGCTTGCCCGAATGGCGCAACCGACGGTCGCTGATCCTGATCCTCCTCTTTGCGTCGGTCCTGCTCGAGGTCGGATTGTTCGGGTTCGGCCCCTCTGCCCTGATCACCCTCGGCACCCCTGAACTGGCGGCGGCACGGCTGGCATCCGTGTTCTTCGTCGTCTTCCTTTTGGCGCGTTTGGGCCTGTACTGGCTCACAAACTGGATCTCGGCGCAGGTGTTGTTTCTCTGCGGTATTTGCGGGATCGCACTCTGCGGCATCCTTGCAGCGGCAGGCTGGCCAGCGCTGGCCTATGTGCTGGCGGGCGGCTGTACCGGGCTGACGTTTCCATCGTTTTTCGTCTGGGGGTCGGCAATGCTGGGCCGCGACCCGCGCATCGCGTCGCTGATGCTGGCGGCGGCGCTGTCTGCGCTGGCGACCGGACCGCTGATATTGGGTCTGGTGCTGGCGCGGTTCGGGATCGGCAGTCTGTTTGTCGTGCTGGGCATCCTCGCCGCCGTCGCGGCCATCGCCCTGTGCCTGACAATTTTGCAACTTTGGCGCCCCGTGCCAGACCGCGCCCCGCCCAATGCTTGACGCAAGGTTGCCCTTTGACGGACGGTTTATTGGTGTTTCGGGGGGAACGCCGCATGACCGCGCCACAGATCGCCATGTTGGGCCTGCAAGGTGTCCTGTTTCTGATCTGGGCGATCTGGGCCTTTGTCATCCTGTTCCAGCTACGTCGCCGCGGCGTGGATAAAACCGGTAGCATGTTCCCCGGTCCGCTGACATTCATCGATGTCACCCGCGATTGGCTGGTTGACCCTGCCTGCCGGACGCAGCGTATCAGGTTCGCGGTCCTAACAGTGATTTTGTTTGCTATTTCGGCCCTGTCCGCGCTGACCCGCGCCTGATTTTCCTTTGCATCGGCTGCCCCGCGCCCTAGGTCCGCTGGCAGGATGTTGCTGGACGTGCGCCATATCACCAAGACTTATCCGGGGGCCGATGCGCCTGTGCCGGTGCTGCGCGACGTCGATCTGACGCTGGACGCCGGTCAATCGCTGGCGCTGACCGGCGAGTCGGGCAGCGGCAAAAGCACGCTGCTGCATCTGATCGGCGGCTTGGATGCGCCTGATGATGGGCAAATTATTCTGGACGGCGTCGATGTTGCGGCCTTGGGCGATTCGGGCCGCGCCGCGCTGCGCCGGGGGACGGTCGGAGTCGTGTTTCAACAGTTCAACCTGATCCCGTCGCTGCGCGTCGGCGACAACATTGCGTTTCAGGCGCGGTTGGCCGGGCGGCACGATGCACCTTGGGTGGCGACGCTTGCCGCCCGCATGGGGCTGGCTGACCATCTGGCGAAATACCCCGAACAACTGTCGGGCGGCCAGCAACAGCGCGTCGCCATCGCCCGCACCCTTGCCGCCCGTCCGAAACTGGTGCTGGCCGATGAACCGACCGGCAATCTGGACGAGGCGACCGCCGGCGTGGTGCTGGATCTGATGTTGGATCTGGTGGCCGAAACCGGGGCCGCCCTGATGATGGTCACCCATTCGCAGAGCCTTGCCGCCCGGCTCGGCCGTCGGTTGCATCTGCGTCAGGGGCGGCTTGCATGACCCGCGCCGGGCTGGCCGCGCTGTTGTCGCACTGGCGGCGCAACCCGTTGCAACTGTTCACGCTTTTGATCGGTCTGGCGCTGGCCACCGCGCTATGGTCGGGCGTGCAGGCGGTGAATGCCGAGGCGCGGGCAAGTTACGATGCCGCCGCCGCGACGCTGGGCGAGGGGCGGTTCGACCAGATCCTGCCCGCTGCTGGCCAGACCATCCCGCAAGATACTTATGTTGCCCTGCGCCGCGCCGGATGGCTGGTGTCGCCGGTGACCGAGGGGCGGCTGAACCGCGTGCGCATCGTCGGTCTTGACCCGCTGACAGCCCCGGGCGGCCTTGGGCCGGTGCAGGTGGCAAAAGGAGACATCGCCGCGTTCCTGTCCGGGCGCGGGCAGGTTTACGCCAACGCCGAAACGCTGGATCGGCTGGGAGAGATCGCCAATGCCGACCTGATCGTCGCCCCCGACATGGCCCCCGGCACCGCGATCACCGACATCGGATTTGCGCAAACCCTGTTGGATATGCCCGGTCAGATCAGCCGCATGATCGTCGCCCCGGTGCAGCCGATGAACCGGCCCGCCTTGGCCGAGATTGCCATTGGCCTGCGCCTGCAAGCGGCCCGATCCGGCACCGATCTGGGTCGCCTGACCGACAGTTTTCATCTGAACCTGACCGCCTTTGGCCTGCTGGCCTTTGCCGTCGGTATCTTCATCGTCAATGGCGCGATCGGCCTTGCGTTCGAACAGCGCCGCCCGGTGGTGCGTACGCTGCGCGCCTTGGGGATGCCACTGAACCGGCTGGTCGTGCTGATCGCCGTCGAATTGCTGGCAATGGCACTGATCGCCGGGATCATCGGGATCGCCCTTGGTTATCTGATCGCCGCGACCCTGCTGCCCGATGTCGCAGCGACCCTGCGCGGGCTTTATGGGGCCGATGTGTCGGGCACATTGCAACTGCGTCCGGCATGGTGGCTGTCGGGCTTGGCGATTGCCGTTGGCGGCACCATTATTGCCGGGGCGGGGGCGTTGTGGCGGCTGGCCAGGATGCCCCTGCTGGCGGCGGCACGACCGCGCGCCTGGGCGATGGCGGCGGGCGTGGGGGCGCGGCGGCAGGGGATTTTCGCGCTTGGGTTATTGATCGCTGCCGGCGTCTTGGCTGTGACCGCCCAAGGCCTTACCGCCGGGTTCACCCTGTTGGCCTGTCTGCTGATCGGCGCGGCGCTGGCCCTGCCGCTGGCCTTGGGCGCGATCCTGCGGTTCTGCGCCGCCCGTGCGCGGGGGCCGGTCGCGCAATGGTTCTGGGCCGACACCCGCCAGCAACTGCCGGGCCTGTCGCTGGCCCTGATGGCGCTGTTGCTGGCGATGGCGGCCAATGTCGGCGTTTCGACAATGGTGTCGTCGTTCCGCCTGACCTTTACCGCATTCCTTGATCAGGTCTTGTCGTCGGAACTCTATGTCACCGCCGACAGCCCCGAACAGGCCGCCGCGCTTGTCGCGTTCCTGACGCCCCGCGTTGGCGCGATCCTGCCGATCCAATCGGTCGACCAGCCGCTTGCCGGTCAACCGGCCGAGGTGTTCGGCGCCCGCGATCACGCCACCTATCGCACAAACTGGCGGTTTCTGGATGCCGTCCCGGACGCCTGGGACAGGCTGGCGGCGGGCGACGGTGTGCTGATCAACGAACAACTGTCGCGCCGCGCCGGGCTGGCGGTGGGCGACCCGTTGCAGGTGGGGTCTGAGGTGTTCCCGATCCTTGGCATCTACGGCGACTACGGCAACCCCATCGGGCAGGCGATCCTGAACGAGGTGCCGTTTGCCCGGCTTTACCCCGACGTAACCGCCCTGCGCTTTGGCCTGCGCACCAATCAGGCCGCCGCGGTGGCCGATGCGCTGGCCGACGATTTCGGCCTGCCGCGTGACCGGATGGTCGATCAGGCCGGGATCAAGGCGTTTTCGCTGAGCGTTTTCGAACGCACCTTTACCGTCACCGACGTGCTGAACATTCTGACCCTGTCGGTCGCAGGTTTCGCCATTCTGATGAGCCTGCTGACCCTCGCGGGGATGCGTCTGCCGCAGCTTGCCCCGGTCTGGGCGCTGGGCCTGACGCGGGCACGTCTGGGGCGGCTGGAGCTGTTGCGCGCGGTGCTGCTGGCGCTGCTGACAACGGCGCTCGCACTGCCCTTGGGTCTGGCGCTGGCCTGGGCGCTACTGGCTGTGGTCAACGTTGCCGCGTTCGGCTGGCGGTTGCCGA
This sequence comes from Rhodobacterales bacterium, assembly GCA_038323615.1. Lineage (GTDB taxonomy): Bacteria > Pseudomonadota > Alphaproteobacteria > Rhodobacterales > Rhodobacteraceae > JBBKXP01. The sequence continues at coordinate 9,655 of JBBQHC010000060.1, forward strand.
TGTATCTGTTTCCGCTGGATTATCTGCGTCTTGGCGGGTTGGCGATACTGGCCGCCGCGCTTGCCGCACTTTGGCCTGCCCGCAAACTCGCCCGGACCCCGCCCGCCGCCTTGTTGCAGGTGTTTTCCCATGAACGCTAAGGCGATCCTGCTCGCGATCTGGCTGCCCCTGACCGCCGCTGCGCAGGGGTTTGGTGGCCTTGGCACCGACGCCACCGGCTTTGCGGTGCCGACGCCCGGTTACACCTTCGACTTTCCTGCCGACGCCGGGCCGCACCCAGATTTCCGCATCGAATGGTGGTATGTCACCGCCAACCTGACCGGGCCGGATGGCACGGATTACGGCGTGCAGTGGACCCTGTTTCGCACCGCGCTGGCACCGGGCGAAGGTGATGGCTGGGCCAGTCCGCAACTTTGGATGGGTCACGTCGCACTGACCACGCCCGACGCGCATTATGTGACCGAACGGCTGGCGCGGGGCGGGATCGGGCAGGCCGGGGTCATCGCCGCCCCCTTTGCCGCGTGGATCGACGACTGGACGCTGGCCGGGCCGGACACTGCGATGCGGATGCAGGCCACCGGTCCCGATTTCGCCTATGACCTGACGCTGGCCACCGATCGCCCGTTGGTGTTCCACGGCGACAATGGCTATTCCGTGAAGTCGGCGGCGGGGCAGGCCAGCTATTACTATTCGCAACCGTTTTTCAGCGTGACGGGCAGGCTGACCACACCCGACGGCGACGTGCCCGTCTCCGGGCAGGCATGGCTTGACCGCGAATGGTCGTCGCAACCACTGGCGGAGAACCAGACCGGCTGGGATTGGTTCTCGCTGTCTTTCGACACCGGCGACAAGATGATGGGGTTTCGGCTGCGCCAGTCGGACGGGACATATTTCACGTCCGCCACATGGATCGCTGCGGATGGCACGACCACGGCGCTGCCCGACGGGGCGCTGATAGCAACGCCGCTGGACAGCTATCAGACCAGTGGCGCGCGTGTGCCGGTGAACTGGCGCGTTCAATGGCCCGCCAAGGCGGTCGACGTGACGATCAGCGCGATCAACCCGAACGCCTGGATTACCACCAGCATCCCCTATTGGGAAGGCCCGGTGCGGATCGCGGGCAGCCATAGCGGGCGCGGTTATCTGGAAATGACCGGCTATGACTGACACTGGAGTCTTTGATCCATCGACCCTAGTCTTGATCCGATGAACCCGATGCTGCCCCAGACCCGCGACCTTGTCCTGATCGGCGGCGGGCATACCCACGCGCTGATCCTGCGCAAGTGGGGGATGAAGGCATTGGCGGGCGCCCGTGTGACCCTGATCAACCCCGGTCCGACCGCGCCCTATACCGGCATGTTGCCGGGGTTCGTGGCGGGGCATTACGGGCGCGACGATCTTGAGATCGACCTCGTGAAACTGACCCGTTTCGCGGGCGCGCGGCTGATCCTTGGCGCGGCAAGCGCGATTGATCCGGTGGCGCAGACCGTGACTGTGCCGGGGCGTCCACCGATCGCTTACGATGTGGCGTCGGTCGATATCGGGATCACCTCGGACATGCCGGACCTCTCGGGGTTCGTGGAACACGGCGTTCCCGCCAAACCACTTGGGCCGTTCGCGACCCGGTGGGCGGCGTTCCGTGAGGCCGCCAACACCCCGGCGATTGCGGTGATCGGTGGCGGTGTGGCCGGGGTCGAACTGGCGATGGCGATGGGCCATGCGCTCGGCGGCAAGGCCCGGATCAGCGTCATCGACAAGGATCAGGTTCTGGCGCAGACGAATCCGACCGGGCGGCGGATGTTGCTGGAAACACTGACGACGCAGGGCATCGCGCTGATCGAAAATGCGACGGTCGCGCTGGTCGGTGCCGACCACGTGGCGCTGACCGACGGACGGCAAATCGCGTCGGATTTCACCGTCGGGGCTGCCGGGGCGCGGCCCTATGACTGGCTGGCCAATATTGGGCTGGACCTGCACGCGGGGTTCATCGCGGTCGGCCCGACCCTGCAAAGCAGTAACCCGGCAATCTTTGCTGTCGGGGATTGCGCCCACCTGACCCACGCGCCGCGCCCCAAGGCCGGGGTGTTTGCCGTCCGGCAAGCCCCGGTGCTGTTCGACAATCTGCGGGCGGCACTGTCGGGCGGCGATCTGCGCCATTACCAGCCGCAAAAGGATTACCTGAAACTGGTGTCGCTCGGCGACAAAAGTGCGCTGGCCGAAAAGTGGGGAACGGCGCGGGCGGGGGCGCTGCTGTGGCGCTGGAAAGACCGGATCGACCGTAAATTCATGCGCCAGTTCACCGATCTGCCCGTGATGGACCTGCCCGATGTGCCGTTGACCACCGCAACCGGGGTGCGCGAGAGCTTGGGCGATAAACCGTTGTGCGGCGGCTGTGGGGCCAAGGTCGGGCGCGGTGCGTTGCGCGATGTGCTGGCGGGCCTGCCGCCGCCGGATCGCGCCGATGTGCTGTCGGTCGCGGGCGACGATGCGGCCATTGTCATGGTGGGTCAAACCCGGCAGGTGATGACGACGGACCATCTCCGGGCGCTGATGGCAGACCCCGGTCTGATGACCCGGATCGCCGCCATTCACGCGCTGGGCGACATTTGGGCGATGGGTGCTTCGCCGCACGTGGCGACGGCCAGCATCATCCTGCCGCGCCTGTCCGCCGATCTGCAACGACGCACCCTGGCCGAGGTGATGGCCGTCGCGACCGAGGTGATGACTGCCGCGGGGGCCGCCATCGTCGGCGGCCATTCGTCGCTGGGTGACGAGCTGACCATCGGGTTCACCCTGACCGGACTGTGCGACAAGCCACCGATCACCTTGGCCGGGGCGCAGCCGGGCGACGTGCTGATCCTGACGAAACCGCTGGGGTCGGGTGTGATCATGGCGGCCGAAATGGCTGGACAGGCGCGGGGCGGCGCAGTCGCGGCGGCTTACGCGGCGATGGTGCAGGGGCAGGGCGCCGCGTCGGCGGTTCTGGCCGGGGCCCATGCGATGACCGATGTGACCGGGTTCGGGCTGGCCGGGCATCTGGGCGGAATCTGTGCCGCGTCCGGGGTGGGGGCCGACGTCGATCTGAACGCGGTGCCGTTGATGGACGGGGCGCTGGAACTAGCCCAAGGCGGCATGAAATCGACGATCTTTGCCGACAATCGCAGCGGCGCGGGGCCGGTTTTTGGCGCCGACGGCCCCCGCGCCGACCTGCTGTTCGACCCGCAGACGGCGGGCGGGTTGCTGGCGGCGGTCGATGCCGACACGGCGGACGATCTGCTGAAACAGCTCTGCGACGCGGGCTATCCCGCTGCGATCATCGGGCGGATCACCGACGGTCCGCCAGCTGTCAAAGTCCTGCGATGAGCCCCGCCAAACGGTCCGCCGCACCCTCTTGCCCCGCCGGATCAAGGGTTTCGACGCGCACCGTCGCCGCAATCGTCGGGTCATGCGCGGCCCGCGATTTGGCATAGGCGGCGTCATAATGCTGGTCGATCAACGCCCGCGACAAACCGTTGAAATCCTGCGCCAATAACAAAGCAATCCAGCCATCCACCACAGCATGACCGCGAAACTGCCGCAGGGCATCCAGCCGTGCCGTCAGCCCCGCCGGATCGGCGATGACATCGCTGTAGGCCTGCGTCAGATAGGCGGCGCGGGCGGCGACGGGGGCGTCGATCACCAGCCGTTTCGCTTGGGTCATCGCCGCCCAGACCGTCGGCGGAATGACCAGCCGCCCGATCTTGGAACTTTCGGCCTCGACCACCACAGGGCGGTCCGGGTCCAGACCGTCCAAGGCGACGGCGAGCGCGGATTCGAACGCCCTTTGTTCGGGCTGCCCCTCTGGCATCCCGCCCAGCAAAGACCCGCGATGGTTGGCCAGCCCTTCCAGGTCGATCACCTGCACGCCCCGCGCTGCCAGACGCGGCAGAATGTCGGTTTTGGCGGTGCCGGTATAGCCATCCAGCAGGATCAGGCGGTGCGGCAGAGGCGCGTCATAAAGCGCCCCATGCACCAGCCGCCGCCAGCTTTGGTAGCCCCCCGCCACGGTGTCGCCGCGCCAGCCGATCTGCGTCAGGATCGACGCAAACGAGCCCGACCGCTGACCGCCCCGCCAGCAATAGACCAGCGGACGCCACGCGCCGTCCTTGTCCGCCAATGGGCCGTCAAGGTGCGCCGCCACATTGCGGGCCACCAGCGCGGCCCCGACCTTGCGGGCGCGAAACGGGCTGATTTTTTTGTAGATCGTCCCGACCTCGGCCCGTTCGGCATTTGACAGCGCAGGCAGATTGATCGCGCCGGGAATGTGGTCGGTCGCGAATTCGGCGGGGGATCGCACGTCGATCAGGGTGTCGAACCCGTGGGTCAGGATCGCGCGCAGGCTGTCATATGGGATCGGCATGGCGGCGGTGTAGCGTAACGCGGGGTTGGGGTTAAGGGGCCTCGGCGCGAACCCGGCCCTTGTTGGTCAGCAGCCACGCCTGCCCGTCCTCGAACACCACGGGGATCAGTGGCCGCCCATAGCCCGCCCCGCCATCAAGATTGAACCGATTGTAGAAATTCGTCGGGCGGTCTGTGGCGGTGTGGCCATGCACGATCAGCAGGCCGTGGTCGGTGGCGTCGTTCACAAAGTCTTGCCGGATCCAGATCAGATCGTTTTCGGTCTGCTCCGGGATTGGCACGCCGGGACGGATGCCCGCGTGGACAAAGAACAAATCGCCGTGCTGGTGGGTCAGCGGGCGGCTGGTCAGAAAGTCGATATGCGCCTGCGGCACGGCGGCGCGGGCATCGGCGTGGATGTCACCGATGCGCCGGGTCTCGGCGACCGCGACCCCGTAGGACGCCAGCGTCGTATTGCCGCCCAACCGCGGGTTCAGCCAGGAGAGGCCAAGGAACAGATGCGGATCTTCGCGGGGCACATCATCGAGAAACCACGTGAACATCCGATCGTGGTTGCCGCGCAGCAGAGTCCAGTTCCGCCCTGCCGCGACCCCGGCGATCAGCGTTTCAATCACGCCTCGGCTGTCCGGCCCCCGGTCGGTATAATCGCCGACAAAGACCACGGGAGCATTGGCCCCGCCGTCCTTTTCGATCAGGGCGAGCGCCCTTTCAAGCATGGCCTTTTGGCCATGAATATCGCCGATGGCATAGATCATGGCCGCGACTTAGCACGCCCCGGCGGCAAGGGGCAGGGGGGCGGCATCGGGGTCGGACAAAAACGCGTAAGACTGCGTGTTGATATCGCCACTCCACCGCCACAGGGCCAGAAAACCGGCAGGTCCGGTCCGAAAGGCGTGCGGCAGCAGGCTGGGGTGATGGATCATGTCGCCAGTGCGTCGTTGCCGGGTGTCTGTGCCCGCCGTCCAAAGCGCTTCGCCCGCGACGATCACATAGGTTTCGTCGGCGTCGTGGTTGTGCAGCGGGTAATAGGCATCCGGGCGCATATAGCAAAACCCAAGGCGCAGATCGGCGGCGGGAATTGGTCCGCCGGGGCCAAGCAATGGCGCGACGGTGATCAGCGCGGCGATGGCGCTGTCGCTGCGGTCGGCGACCGGGTTCATGTCCCATGCGATGTGCTGTTGGGCCGCCAGCAGGGCAGCCGCAACAGGATGCGCAGAGGTGGCGAGAAGGCTGCGAATGGCACCGTCGTAGGCACAGGCAGGCTGCCGGGGAAAGGCATCCGGGGCGGCATCAAGGGCCTGCACGGTCAGGTCAGCAGCGGGCCTTCCTTCGGCAGTATATGCGGCGGCGATAGAGGCAAGCAGGGGCGTAATCGGCATCGGTGGTATCCGGGCAGGTGGCTCGTCTGATCCAACGCCGCCGGTCGCCCATTGGCTGCGCCGGAAACGACCTTGAAGTGGTCGCCCAATGGCAATTTGCTGCCTGAAAGGTTTCGTTGCGAACCAACACTCTGCGATCCCGGAATCGCAGAGTATTGCAGGCCGAATTTACCGCAGTCGTTCCGAAGCCTTAGTCGACATCAAACGCAAGTGGTTTGACCTGCCGGAACATCCCGGTCTTTTCCAGCTTGGCGATGACCGAAGCCGGCACCGGATCGTCAACGTACAGGATTGCTATCGCCTCGCCGCCGCGGGCCGAACGGCCCAGGGTAAAGTTGGCGATGTTGACGCCATTTTCGCCCATCGTATTGCCCAGCATGCCGATGATCCCCGGAGTATCCTCATTTGTCGTATAAAGCATATTCGCGCCAATTTCGGCGTCGATATTGATGCCCTTGATCTGGATGAACCGGGGCTTGCCATCGCTGAACACGGTGCCCGCGACCGACCTTTCGCGCCGTTCGGTGACGACAGTGACTTTGATATAGCCCTCGAACATGCCGGACTGGTCCTGCTTGGTCGTCGAGACCTGAATCCCGCGTTCCTTGGCGATCACCGGGGCGCTGACCATGTTCACGTCCGGGTTCAGCTTTTTCATGATCCCGGCGATGACGCTGCAATTCAGCGCCGCAAGGTTCAGTTCAGACACCGACCCGTCATAAAGGATATTGATCGCCTTGATCGGTTCGTCTGTCATCTGGCCGATGAAGTTGCCCAGATGCCCGGCCAGTTTCACCCAAGGCCCCATCACCTTGGACTCCTCGGCGGTGATCGACGGCATATTGATTGCGTTCGTCACCGCCCCGGTCAGCAGATAATCCGCCATCTGCTCGGCAACCTGAAGCGCCACATTTTCCTGCGCCTCGGTCGTCGCGGCGCCCAGATGCGGGGTCGCGACGACATTGGGCAGGTTGAACAGCGGCGACGCGGTGGCGGGTTCCTCGGCGAACACGTCGAAGGCGGCCCCGGCGACGTGCCCCGATTTCAGCGCCTCGGCCAGCGCCGCCTCGTCCACCAGCCCGCCACGGGCACAGTTGATGATGCGCACGCCGGGTTTCAGTTTCGCGATATTTTCCGCCGACAGGATGTTGCGGGTCTGGTCGGTCAGGGGCACGTGCAGGGTGATGAAATCGGCGCGCGCCAACAGAGTATCAAGGTCAACCTTTTCCGCCCCGATCTGCGTTGCGCGGTCTTCGGACAGGAAGGGGTCATAGGCCACAACCTTCATCCGCAGCCCAAGGGCGCGATCGATCACGATCGAACCGATGTTGCCCGCACCGATCACGCCCAGCGTCTTGGCGGTCAGTTCGACGCCCATGAACCGCGACTTTTCCCACTTGCCCGCATGGGTCGATGCGTTGGCCTCGGGGATTTGCCGCGCCACCGCCATCATCAGCGAAATCGCGTGTTCGGCGGTGGTGATCGAATTGCCAAAGGGGGTGTTCATCACGATGATCCCCTTTTTCGACGCGGCGGGAATATCGACGTTGTCGACCCCAATCCCGGCCCGCCCGATGACCTTGAGGTTGGTCGCGGCGGCGATCAGTTTCTCGGTCGCCTTGGTGGCCGAGCGGATCGCAAGGCCGTCGTAATTGCCGATGATCGCGGCAAGCGCGTCTTTGTCCTTGCCGAGTTTGGGTTGGAAATCGACGTCGATGCCGCGGTCGCGAAAGATTTGCACGGCGGCGTCAGAGAGTTCGTCAGAGATGAGAACGCGGGGGGCCATGTCAGGCTCCTTTGATAAAGGGGGATGGGTCGAGACCCATCTTACAGGGGTAGGGTAAGACGGGTCTCGACCCATCCCACCAATCAGATTTCAGCGATTTCTGCGTGATAGGCCCAGTCCAGCCACGGCAGCATCGCCTCGATATCGGAGGTTTCGACCGTCGCGCCGCACCAGATCCGTAACCCCGGCGGCGCGTCGCGGTAGGCGCCGATGTCAAAGGCGATCTTTTCGACCTCAAGCCGTTTCGCCACCGCCTTGGCAAACGCCGCGCCATCGGTGATCCGCGGATCGGTGAATTTCAGGCAGACCGACGTATTCGACCGCGTCGCCGGATCGACCGCCAGATTGGCAATCCAATCGCGGCTGGCGCAAAAGTTCCAGACCGCCCGTGCATTCGCATTGGCCCGGTGCATCAGCCCGTC
>JBBQHC010000061.1:0-17638 GCA_038323615.1 Rhodobacterales bacterium
CCGTTCGGGCGGTCTTGTTGGCGATGGCCACGGTGACGAGCCGAGCTGGTTTGCGCTCGAGAAGCGATCTGACCCAGGCCCCGGTTCGGGTTTCGGTGGTTGGCGCCCGTCGTGTCACTGACGTGGCCCCGACCACGAGCACACGGCGCAGGTAGCCGTTGCCCATCTTCGATATATGCCCGAGACGGTCCTTGCCGCCCGAGGAGTTCTGCCTTGGAACAAGGCCAAGGTAAGCCGCGAACTGACGGCCGGATTTGAAGACGGTCGGATCTGGTACACTGGCAGCCAGCGCAGTGGCTGTGATGATGCCCACGCTCGGGATCGTCTCGAGCCGTTGGCTCGCGGCATTCTGCCGATGCCACGCCATCAGCTGTCGTTCGATATTCCGGACCTCGGCGGCCAGGTTGTCGAGTTGACCCGCCAAAGCCAGAAGTGCGGACCGGGCGATCTCGGGCAGTCCGAGGGTGTCATCTTCACGAAGGCGCATGACAAGTTCGGCCACCTTCCGCGGCCCCTGCGCGGCGATGATCCCAAACTCGGCGAAGTGTGCCCGGATGGCATTCAGGATCATCGTCCGCTGCCGCATCAAAAGGTCACGAGATCGATGCAGCACGAGAACACCCTGCTGCTCCTTTGTCTTCACCGGCACGAAGCGCATGTTCGGTCGCGTGACAGCCTCGCAAATGGCTTCCGCATCTGCCGCATCGTTCTTCTGCCGTTTGACGTAGGGCTTTACATAGGCGGGCGGGATCAACCGCACGTCATGTCCAAGCGCCGCAATCTCACGCGCCCAGTGATGCGATGTTGCGCAGGCCTCCATCCCGATCAGGCAGGGGCCCAGTTTCGACAGAAAATTCAGAACAGCGCCACGGCGCAGCTTCTTTTGCAAAACCACGACGCCATTCGTGTCAATGCCGTGAAGCTGGAAAACGGACTTGGCGAGATCAATCCCGAGTGTAGTAATCTTCATGTGGATGGCTCCTTCCCACTGTTGGTCTCAAACAGCACCAGCATGGCACATTGCGATGCCGTTCGGGTGGAGCCGTCCACACCATCAGAGGAAAAAATTTGTTGAGGCGGGCAGGGCGGTCACCTAGGCTCTGGACCTATTAAATTGCTTGCGGGAGTGGGAAGTCACTGATTCACTGGCGGCACCAAGGGGGTGTCGCCATGACCGATATGATCCAGCTTTCCGAAGCCCAGATGGCGCGGATATCACCGTTCTTTCCGCTGTCGCACGGGGTGCCGCGTGTGGACGATCGGCGGGTGATCAGCGGCATCGTATTCGTGATCCGCAATGGCCTGAGGTGGCGCGACGTGCCCGCAAGCTACGGGCCGCACAAGACAATCTACAACCGCTTCATCCGCTGGAGCGCGATGGGCGTGTTCGGCAGGATCTTCGTCGAACTTGCCAAAGGCGGCGTCGATACCGAGGAAATCATGATCGACGCCACCCATCTCAAGGCCCATCGCACCGCGGCCAGTCTGCTCAAAAAGGGGCTCTTCCCCGGCGCATCGGGCGCACCAAAGGCGGGCTGAACTCGAAACTGCATGCGGTTTGCGACAGCGAGGGTCGGCCCCGCACCCTGTTTCTGACCGCAGGCCAAACCAGCGATTACACCGGTGCAGCGGCTCTGCTTTCGTCGCTGCCACCGGCAAGGGCTCTCCTGGCCGACAAGGGCTACGACGCCGACTGGTTCCGCGATGCTCTCGCCGACCGCAAGATCGAGGCCTGTATCCCCTCAAAATCCAACAGGAAAATCCAGATACCCCACGACAAAGCGCTCTACCGCAAGCGCCACAAGATCGAAAACATGTTCGGCAAGCTCAAAGATTGGCGGCGCATCCACACCCGCTATGACCGCTGCGCCCACACCTTCATGTCCGCCATCGCCATCGCCGCCATTGTCATCTTCTGGATATGATCAATGAGTCCTGAACCTAGCCTTGCTTGATGACCCAACGCTCCCCGTTCCGCTATTTCAAAACCTCGCCCGAGTATCATTCGCCTGGCCGTGATGATGTATATCCGGATTCCGCTTTCGCTTCGCAATGTTGAAGATCTGCTGCACGAACGAGGGATCGACGTCAGCCACGAAACGGTGCGGTTCTGGTGGAACAGGTTTGGTCCGTTATTCGCCGCGGAAATCCGAAAACGGCGTGTCGAAGGGATGCTGTCGAGCCGCTGTCGCTGGAACCTGGCCTGGGCTTCTTCGGCCTCTTTGGTTCCAACGCCGCCCTTGCCACCACCCTGACGCTGGCCGCCGTTATCAACTGCATTGGCATCGGCCTCCAGCGCCGCACCCACACCCGCTGGCAACTGGCCGCCAACAATACCAGTGGCGCGCCGATACTGGCTAACATGGGTGACGTTGGACCCAAGTTCTATCGAACTTGAACTAGACTCGAGCGTTCATTTTGGCCCTTACAGGCGGTTTGTGCGGGCGCGCATTCTGGCCTGTCAAAGTCGGTCCTCGGCAGAACCGGCGACGGCCATTCAGCCGATACTCAGCTGCCGTGCACCGCGAAACTGGCCAGCGAAGCATCTTGCGGCGCGATCACCCGGAACCTTTCGCGCACCCCGACCTGTTCCAGCGTCCGGGCCACCACCAGCAGCGTGTTGTCGTCCTGATCCTCGCACATCTCGCGCATCTGGGCGATTTCGCGCGCCGCCACGGGATCGGCGGCGTCGCGGTCCGGCGCGCCGTAGCGGTCGATGAAATGCCGCGCCAGCGTGTCGCCGAGCGCATCCAGTTCGATCCGGGTGATCGGGCAGACGGCGGCAAAGCTGGCCCGTCCGAAACTGCCCAGCCCAAGCCAGCCGTTGGCAAAGGCCTGCCCGGCCTTGCCCTGAAGTTGCGCCTCGGTCCAGTCGGCAAATTCAAAGGCCCCCGAAATCGCCCATTCGCCGGGATCGGCGGCGACCGGCAAGACGTTGAGATCGCTGCCGTCAAGGCGGATCACGCGGGCGAGTTTCATGGCCGCTCCAGTATCGGCAGGAAATCGGGGGCGGTCGGATCTATCAGGCGCAGCTGCCAGGCGGCGACCAGCGGCGCGCGACCCTCATCGGCCAGACGGTCGATCCAGACCAGGAAATGCCGCGCCAGGCTTTCGATCAGATGCGGCACGGTCAGATCGCCGCAGCCCTCGTCGTGCAGCGTGGTGTGGTCAGGGTCGGCACCGGGATCGGTGCTGCGCGTCATCACAGCCAGCCAGAGGCCAAGGGTAAGCCAGCCGGGTTCAACCTCGGGCATCGCCACCGGCGCGGCAGCACGAAAGCCGCCGCAACTGCCGCCGTTGACGACCAGCCCGGCGGGCGGCGCGATCTGCACCGCGACCTCGGGCGGGGATAATGCGCCGATCGCGTCGCCGGTCGCCAGTTGCAGCGCCAGCATCGCGTCAAGCGCCCGGGCCAGCGGCATTTCAGGCGCAAGGATCACCGCGAGATCGACGGCGGCGTCGGTTTGCGCATAGACCAGCGTGCCCGGATCGCCGCCGCGCAGCGCCAGCGCGGTGGCGGCGCCAAAGGCATCGCGCGGCACCGGATGGCCGGTCAGCAGCGGCGGCAGAGCAGGAGTCGTCATGCCGGTACCAGCGCGATCAGGCCGTCGGCCAGCGCCCAGAAGGCGGCGGATTGCGGGCTGTCGGGTTTCGCCGCGACGATCGGGGCACCGCCGTCGGCGGCCACCCGGATCGCTAGATCGAGCGGGATTTCCCCCAGAAACGGCACGCCGATCCGCGCCGCCTCGGCCCGCGCGCCGCCGTGGCCAAAGGGATGATGCACCTTGCCGCAGCCATCGCAGACAAAGGCCGACATATTTTCGACGATGCCAAGGATCGGCGTCTTCATCTGGCGGAACATGTCGATCCCCTTGCGGGCGTCGATCAGGGCGATATCCTGCGGCGTCGAAACAATGATGACCCCGGCGACTTCGGTCTTTTGGCACAGCGTCATCTGCACGTCGCCGGTGCCCGGCGGTAGATCGACGATCAACACGTCGAGCGTCCCCCACTGCACCTGTGACAGCATCTGTTGCAGCGCCCCCATCAGCATCGGTCCGCGCCAGACCAGCGCCTCGTCCTCGTCCACCATCAGGCCCAGTGACATGACGGTGACGCCGTGGTTGCGCAACGGCAGGATGATCTGGCCATCGGGCGACGACGGGCGGCCCGAGACGCCGAGCATCCGCGGCTGGCTTGGCCCATAGACATCCGCATCCAGCAGCCCGACCCGCTGACCGCGCCCCGCCAGGGCGACGGCAAGGTTGGCGGCGACGGTGGATTTGCCAACCCCGCCCTTGCCGCTGGCGACGCCGATCACACGCCCGACACCGGGCAGTTTCGCGGGACCGGCGGGCGGCTTTTTGGTGCCACCCAGATCCGGCGGCGGCCCTTTGGGCGCGCCGGTCACCGCATGCGCGGTCAGCACCGCCGAGACGGTTTCGATCCCGTCCATCTCGCGCACCGCGCGTTCGGCGGCGGCGCGGAGCGGCTCCATGCTGCTGCCGCGCGCCGGATCGACCTCGAGCACAAAGCTGACCGCAGCGCCGTTCACCGTCAGGGCGCGGACCATCCCGGCGCTGACGATATCGCGCCCGGTAGCGGGGTTGACGACACTGGCAAGGACGGCGCGGACGGCGTCGGCGTCTGGCGTCATCCGGCGTCCTTCAGGGTGATCTTGCCGGTGGTTTCGTGCCGCAGATCGACGCCATCGACAGTCAGCACCATCCGCGCGTTCAGCGGTCCGTCGGGCAGGGTGCCGGCATCGCGGGCATCGCGCACGGCTTCTTCGATCTGCTGTTGCGCGGTCACGCCGACCGTCTTGAGGAACTTGCGAAGCGACATATTAAAGCTGTCGTCGGACATTGCGGGTCTCCGTTTTTCAATTGAGTTTCGGCGGGCGGCCGTCGCGGGCGTCAAGATCGTCCTGGGTCGTGCGCGGCCGGGGCCGTTCGCCAACCCCAAGCGACGATCCGTGCTGGTGATACTGCGAGGTGATGCGGCAAGTGTCGCACATCCGGATCAGCCGGGTCTTGTCACTGGTCGCATACATCCAGTTCTTGCCCTCCAGCAGGGCCACGATGCGTTCGACCGTGGATTTCACGCCGAACGGCTTGCCACATTCGATGCAGTCATAGGGTTCTTCTTCGTGCAGGATCTGGTGGCTCAGCGCGGCTTTGTCGAGGTTCAGTTGCGGCACCAGCGTGATTGCGTCCTCGGGGCAGGTCGAGGCGCAGATGCCGCATTGTAGACAGGCGGTTTCCTGAAACCGGACCTGCGGTTTGTCGGGGTTGTCGACCAGCGCGCCCGAGGGGCAAAGCGACACGCAGGCAAGGCACAGCGTGCAGGCCTCCTTGTCGATGACTATGGCCCCATAGGGTGCGCCGGCGGGCAGCACGAATTGCGGCGTTTCGCCGATGGCAAGAGCACTGGCTGCCAGCCGTGTTACCTCGCGCCGACTTCCCAGCGGCAGGATCGGGTCGATGTTCAGTGGCGCGGGCTGGTCGCCGTAAAGCGCTGCTTCCAGCGCGTCGGGGTCGGCGGGCGAAATCAGCGTAAGCCGCGCCGCCGTCTGTCCGGTGCCGGTCAGGATCGCCTGTGCGGTTGCCAGCTCGGACTGCGGCACCGCCAGATCGCTGCGCGGCCCGGCCAGCAGCGTGACCTGCGCGAAACCGCAGCCAAATGCGGCAAGGGTTTCGGCGTGGCCGATGCCTTCGATCTCGGACACCGCTAGCGGGATCACATCGACGGGCAGGCCGCGCCCAAAACGGGCGGAAAGCGCGATCATCTCGGCCCCGTAGGCGTCGTGGATCAGCAGGCGCGGGGTCTTGCCGCCTGCCGCCGCATAGCCCCGCGCAAGGCTGCGCAGCCTCGCGAACAGGTGGCCGACGGGCGGGTCGTCATAGCTGGCGGCACCCGAGGGGCAAACCGCAGCGCAGGCACCGCAACCGGCGCAGATGTCGGGGTTGATCACGACGCTGTCGCCATCTGGCAGGATGGCGCCGGTCGGGCAGACGTTCAGGCAGCGGTCGCAGCCGGGACGCGAGGCGCGGGAATGCGCGCAGAGCCCGGCATCAAAGCGGATATAGAGCGGCTTTTCAAAGGTGCCCTGTAGATCGCCAGCGGCCCGAATCGCGCGTTCGACGGCGGCAGGATCGCCCGGATCGGCGCGCAGATAGCCGTCTCGCTTTTGCGGGGCGGGAAACAGCGCGGTGCCGCCGCGCAGGTCAAGGATGATGTCGCAGGTCGATTTCGCCCCGTCCTGCGGCGCACCGAACCCGACCGGTCCGCGCCCGGCAGGGTCGGCCACGGCGTAACGGTCGACGCTGATCGCAAAGCCGCCAAGCGCCCCGGTCGCGCTGGCGATCCGTCCGGTGGCAAGGTCGAAATCGGCAGGCGGCGCAGTATCGGCAGGGGCCTCTGGCAGCAGGCAGGTCACCGCCAGCCGGTCGGCGAGGCTGGCTGCCGCATGCAGCGCGACATCGCCCTGCCCAAGGATCAGGCAGGTGCCCGCCGACACGATGTCGCGGGCCGGGGCGGGTGGCGGCTGCAACAGCGCGTCGGCCAGCAGAGCTGCCTGTTTGGCACTGGCATCGCGGGCGGTGCGGTGGTCAGCGGTCCAGCCGGCGCGGTCGCGGATATCGGTGCAAATCAGGGTGCCATGGGCGCAAAGGTCGGCGGCCAGATCGGCAAAGAACCCGGCCATCTGGCCGCAGGCAATCAGCGTCGTGCCGTCCTGCCGCAGCGCCTGCGTCGCGGTATCAAGGTCGGTCGTGCACAGCCTGTCGCAGCGGGTGACGCGAGCCGCCCCGGTCGCCGCCCCGGCGGTTTTCAGATCGACGTGCATACTGGCGTCGCAACTGCACAGCAGCAGGCGGTCGGGCGCGGTTGGGGGTCGGGGCATCGGCATCCTTCCGAAATCGTCATTTCACAATGCGCGAGTCATGCGGCATGATGCTAGGGGATATTGCCGCCGCAAGAAAGGCCGCGTTGTGAACGACCGCGTGAACCCTGCCGCCACCCCTGCACCCCGGCTGGCCCGACTGCCGCTGGGTGTCGTGGTGCGCCAGTCGCCGGGGGTGACCCGCTGGGCGGCCTGGTCGTGGCGGGTGACGGCGGTGCTGCCCGGTGCCGGCCCTGCCGACTGGAAAGTGCTGCGCCACGAGGACGGCGTCACCGAATATCACGCCGCGACGCCGCTGCTGGAACTGCATCGCGCCGTGGTCGAAGGCTACAAGGTGGCGCTGGCGATGACGCCGCCCTCGGTTTTTGTGGTGCTGCGCCCGACTGGCGGCGACGCCCGTCCGATAGTGCATGGGGTCACCGCATCGGCTTACGAGGCGCAGGATTTCACCGACAATGCTGAAGATATCGTCGAGCCGGTGGCGATGCCGCCGGCGCTGCACGGCTGGATTTCCGCGTTCACCAGCGTGCATTTCCACGCCGAACCTTTCGTCAAGCGCCGCCGCGACACGGTGCGGACCGATCAGACCGAAGACGGCATCGGCGATGCGCGGGTCCGGCAGGTGGCGGATGTTTACCGGGCCCCTGTGACTCTACCGGAGCCGCAAAAGCCTGAGGATGAGGGATGAGCGGCATCCTGTCCCGCTGGTCGCGCCGCAAGCTGGCGCAGACAGAAACGGCGGTTCCGATTGTCGCGGATGTGCCCGATGATCTGCCTGAGGAGCCGGTTGTCGACGAGGCAGAACTGCTGGAGGAGCTGGGCCTGCCCGACCCCGACACCATGACCAAGGGCGACGATTTCGCCGCCTTCCTGCGGGCGGCAGTGCCCGAGGCGCTGCGGCGGCGGGCCTTGCGCCGGTTGTGGCGCAGCGATCCGGCGCTGGCCTGTCTGGACGGGCTGAACGACTATGACGCGGATTACCGGGCCGTATCGGACGGGACGGTGATGCAGACCGCCTACCGGGCCGGGCTGGGGTTCGCGAAAGGTGCCGTGCGCGATATGGCCGCCCCGGTCGTCCCACCGGATACAGAGATGGCAGCGGCGCAGCCCGCATCAGAGCCGCCCGCGACAACGCCAGAGGTGCCGGAAGCCGCAGCCGAGGCCGAGGTCTGGACCGACACGGCCAGCCTGTCCGATGCCGCCAGCGATACCGACATCGCCGCGCCGCGACCGCGCCGGATGCGGTTCACGAACTGACGACCACCGCAGAATTGGTTTGCGTGACGCGTGGTCCCGCCCTAACGTTACCCCATGCAGACGCACGCCGAAACCGCGCCGTCGATACCCAAGCTGCAGATCACGCAGGAAGATATATTGCGCTCTGACCTTTACGCGTTCCTAGGAACGCTGCTGGCGGCACCGCCGACGCAGGCCCAACTGACCCAGACTGCCGGACTGATCGGCGACGATACCGACATCGGCCAGGGTATCGCGGCACTGGCAAAACTTGCCGCCAGCCGCAATGCCGCGGCGGTGCGGCGCGAATACGACGCGCTGTTTATCGGCCTCGCGCGCGGCGAACTGCTGCCATATGCCAGCTATTACCTGACCGGGTTCCTGCACGAAAAGCCGCTGGCGCGGCTGCGCCGCGATCTGGCGCGCCACGGCATCGCCCGCAATCCCGAAGTCAAGGAACCCGAAGATCACATCGCCACGCTGTTCGAGGTCATGGCGGGGTCGATCCGGGGCATCTATGGGCAAACGGCGATGGCGCTCGATGATCAGGCCGGGTTTTTCGCCGCCCATATCGCGCCTTGGGCCGGACATTTCTTTACCGATCTTGAGGCCGCGAAAGGGTCGGAGTTCTACGCCCCGGTGGGCAAGATCGGACGCGCCTTTATGGCGGTTGAAACCGAAGCATTCAGACTGGGCTGAACCGGGCCACCGCGCCAGCCAATGGGAGGACCACGATGGACGACACGACAAAGGGGCGCAGCCGCCGCGATTTCTTGAAACTTGCCGGCACCGCGCTGCCAGCCGCCGCAGTGGCGGTGGCGACCGCAGGCGAGGCGGCAGAAGCCGCCGAGTCGACACCACAAGGCAGCGATCTGCGGATGACCGACCATATCCGCACCTATCTGGACACCGCGCGGTTCTAACCGCGACCGCAATGCGACGACCGGGGCGATGCCAATGCGCCCGATCTTAGGGGAGGTTCGACGATGCTGAGAAAGAAAACCACCGGGTCCGCCGGGCGTCCGCGCACCGGCATGACCGGCCAGATCGCCAGCGCCAAACTCGACCGGCGCAGTTTCCTGCGCGGATCGGGCCTTGCCGTCGGCGGCTTGGCGGCGATCGCGGCGACGACCGGACGGGTAGGCCCGGCGCAGGCGCAGGTGGCGGCGTCGGAAACCGATGCGGTTATCCGTAAATCGGTCTGCACCCATTGTTCGGTCGGTTGCACCGTGATCGCCGAAGTGACCAACGGCGTCTGGACCGGGCAGGAACCGGCCTGGGACAGCCCGTTTAATCTGGGCGCGCATTGCGCCAAGGGCGCGTCGGTGCGCGAACACGCGCATGGCGAACGGCGGCTGAAATATCCGATGAAGCTGGTCGGCGGCCAGTGGCAGCGCGTCACCTGGAACGAGGCGATCAACGAAATCGGCGACAAGATGCTGGAGATTCGCGACAGCAGCGGCCCGGATTCCGTCTATTGGCTGGGCTCGGCCAAGCACAGCAACGAACAGGCCTATCTGTTCCGCAAATTCGCCGCTTATTGGGGCACCAACAACGTCGACCATCAGGCCCGGATCTGCCATTCGACCACCGTGGCGGGGGTGGCGAACACGTGGGGCTACGGCGCCATGACCAATAGCTACAACGACATTCACAATTCCAAGGCGATATTCATCATCGGCGGCAACCCGGCCGAGGCGCATCCGGTGTCGCTTTTGCATCTGCTCAAAGCCAAGGAGCAGGGCGCGCCGCTGATTGTCTGCGACCCGCGCTTTACCCGCACCGCCGCCCATGCCGACGAATTCGTGCGGCTGCGGCCCGGCAGCGACGTGGCGCTGGTATGGGGCCTCCTGTGGCACATTTTCGAGAATAAGTGGGAGGATACCGAGTTTATCCGCACCCGTGTCTGGGGCATGGACCAGATCCGCCAAGAGGTCGCCAAATGGACCCCCGAAGAAACCGAGCGGGTGACCGGGGTTCCCGGCAGTCAGCTTGAACGGGTCGCCAAGACTCTGGCCGACAACCGCCCCGGCACCGTAATCTGGTGCATGGGCGGCACCCAGCACACCACCGGCAACAACAACACCCGCGCCTATTGCATCCTGCAACTGGCACTGGGGAATATGGGCGTCGCCGGTGGCGGCACCAACATCTTTCGCGGCCATGACAACGTCCAGGGGGCGACCGATCTGGGCGTTCTCGCCGATACGCTGCCCGGCTACTACGGGCTTGCCCCGGGCGCCTGGGCGCATTGGGCGCGGGTCTGGGAGGAAGACCTTGACTGGCTCAAGGCGCGGTTCGATGTGATGCCCGGCGCCGGGGCCGATGGCAAAGACCGCTTGATGATCGAGGAGACGGGGATTCCGGTCAGCCGCTGGTTCGACGGCGTGCTTGAGGCCAAGGAAAACATCGACCAGCCCGACAACACCCGCGCAATGGTGTTCTGGGGCCATGCGCCGAACAGCCAGACCCGGCTGCCTGACATGAAGCGGGCGATGGAGATGCTCGATCTTTTGGTGGTGGTCGATCCCTATCCGACGGTGACGGCGGTGATGCAGGATCGCACCGACGGGGTCTATCTGCTGCCCGCATCGACACAGTTTGAAACCCGCGGTTCGGTCACCGCGTCCAACAGGTCTCTTCAATGGCGCGATCAGGTGGTCGAACCGCTGTTCGAATCGCTGCCCGACCACACCATCATGGCCAAATTCGCCGAAAAGTTCGGCTTTGCCGACCGCATGTTCCGCAATATCGCGATGGACGGCGAAGAGCCGAATGTTGAAGATATTACTCGCGAATACAATCGCGGAATGTGGACCATCGGCTATACCGGCCAGTCGCCCGAACGGATGAAGCTGCATATGGCCAATCAGGCCACCTTTGACCGCACGACGCTGCGGGCCAACGGCGGCCCGGCTGATGGCGATTTCTACGGCATGCCATGGCCCGCCTGGGGCACCCCCGAAATGAACCATCCCGGCACCGCCAACCTTTACGACATGTCGATGCCCGTAGCCGAGGGTGGCCTGACCTTCCGGGCCCGGTTCGGGGTCGAACGCGACGGCGAGAACCTGTTGGCCGAGGGGGTCTATTCCAAGGGCTCCGAGATCAAGGACGGTTATCCCGAATTCACCATGGCGATGCTTCGCCAACTGGGCTGGGACAAGGATCTGACCCAGGACGAGGTGGATTCGATCAACAATGTCGCGGGTTTCCCCGATGGCCGGCCGCAGGCGACGACGGCGCAACCCGAAAACAGTCAGGGCGCGGAAGTCGGCGAAACCGATGATCAGGGAGATATCCTGTCCGATTACAACGAAAAGTCAGGCGGCGTGAACTGGAAGACCGACCTGTCGGGCGGTATCCAGCGGGTCGCCATTGCGCATGGCTGTGCCCCCTTCGGCAATGCCAAGGCCCGCGCCGTGGTCTGGACCTTTCCCGACCCGGTGCCGATCCACCGCGAACCGCTGTATTCCAACCGGCGCGATCTGGTGGCCGATTATCCGACCTATGACGACAAGAAGTTCTGGCGGCTCCCGACGCTTTACGCCTCGATCCAGAAGAACGACTTTTCCGCGGACTATCCGATCATCCTGACCTCCGGCCGGCTGGTCGAATACGAAGGCGGCGGCGACGAGACCCGGTCGAACCCGTGGTTGGCCGAATTGCAGCAGACCATGTTCATCGAGGTGAATCCGCGCGACGCCAACGACCGCGGCATTCGCGAGGGCAGTCAGGTCTGGGTCGAGGGGCCCGAGGGTGGCCGGGTGCTGGTGCAGGCGATGCTGACCGAACGAGTGGCCCCCGGCGTGGCGTTCATGCCGTTCCACTTTGGCGGCGTGATTTCGGGCGAGGACCGGCGGTTCAAATATCCCGAAGGCGCCGATCCTTTCGTGCTGGGCGAAAGCACCAATACCGCGCAGACCTACGGCTATGACAGCGTGACCCAGATGCAGGAAACCAAAGCGACGCTTTGCAATATCTGGGCCGCCTGAGGAAAGGGAGAGAGACATGGCACGAGCGAAATTTCTCGTTGACGCCGACCGCTGCATTGAATGCAATGCCTGCGTCACCGCCTGCAAGAATGAAAACGAGGTGCCCTGGGGCATCAACCGGCGGCGCGTGGTCACGATAAATGACGGCGCGCCCGGCGAAAGGTCGATGTCGGTCGCCTGCATGCACTGCGCTGATGCGCCCTGCATGGCGGTCTGTCCGGTCGACTGTTTCTATCAAAAGGAAGACGGCATCGTCCTGCACTCCAAAGATCTGTGTATCGGCTGCGGCTATTGCTTTTACGCCTGTCCGTTCGGGGCACCGCAATATCCGCAAGCGGGCAACTTTGGATCGCGCGGCAAGATGGACAAATGCACCTTCTGTGCCGGCGGCCCCGAAGAGGACATGAGCGAGATCGAGTTCCAGAAATACGGCCGCAACCGTATCGCCGAAGGCAAACTGCCGATGTGCGCCGAGATGTGTTCGACCAAGGCGCTGCTGGCGGGCGACGGCGACGACGTGTCGGCGATCTACCGCGAGCGCGTGGTGGCCCGCGGCTTTGGCGGCGGCGCCTGGGGCTGGAACACCGCCTATGGCGCCACTGACGGCTAAGACGACCGGGCGCGGTGCCTATAGCGATTGCCGCGCCGGTTTCTCACGGAACAACGACCGGAAAGGCAGCACCATGACCGTTTCACGCCGGATATCCGCATTTCTGACCGTGGCGCTGCTGATGCTGTTCACCGCCGCCCCGGTGGCGATGGCGCAGAACGGCGGCACCGGGCTGGCCGCGCGACCCGAGGCGCTGGGGGCGTCGGGGTCGGCCAAGTTGGACGAGATCATGCGTCGCCAGTCCGACGACGATACTTCGGCCCTGATCGGCAGCAATGTGCCGAACCCAAGCTCACCTGCCAGCGGGCTGCTGGGGGGGCTCGGCCAGCTGCCCGGCGAGGGGCAGCTTATTGATCCGCGCTTTGGCACCGGCACGATTCTTGCGTCCAACAAGGGGCCGGGGGCGACGGTGCTGGTGCAAAACGGCGGCGTGCGCTGGCTGAACTTTCGGGCCGGACCGCTGCGGTTCTGGGGTGGCTGGGCGCTGATTGCGGTTCTGGCGCTGCTGGCATTGTTCCTGTTGATTCGGGGCCGCATCCGCATCAAGGCTGGACGGTCCGGCATTCGGATCGCGCGGTTCGCGCCGATTGAACGCTTTGGCCACTGGCTGCTGGCGGGATCGTTCCTGCTGCTGGGGATCACCGGCTTGATCTCGCTTTATGGGCGGGTCGGGCTGATCCCGGTGATGGGGCGCGAGCTATTCGCGACCCTCGCCGCCGGATCGAAATGGGTCCATGATTTCACCAGTTGGGCCTTTATGGTCGGGCTTGTGCTGGTCTTTGTGATGTGGGTCGCCCGCAATATCCCCAATCGCGCCGATCTGACATGGCTTGCCAAGGGCGGCGGGATGTTTTCCAAGAACACCCATGTGCCGGCACGCAAATTCAACGCCGGGCAAAAGATCGTGTTCTGGGGCGTCGTGATCCTGGGCGTTTCGATCTCGGTCTCGGGGCTGTCAATGTTGTTCCCGTTCCAGATGCCGCTGTTCGCCAAAACCTTTGGGATCGTCAACGATCTGGGCTTGCCGGGCCTTTTCTGGGCCGATCCGCTGAACACCGCGCTGGCCCCGCACGAGGAAATGCAGCTGTCGCAGACCTGGCACGCCATCGTCGCCTTTGCGTTCCTCTGCCTGATTTTCGGCCATATCTACATCGGCACCGTCGGCATGGAAGGCGCGTTCGAGGCGATGGGCGAGGGCGATGTGGACCTGAACTGGGCCCGCGAACACCACGACCTCTGGGTCGCCGAACTCGAGACAGAGCGCAAGCTGCCGCCCACCGGGGCATCTGCGCCGGCGGAATGACATGCAGCGGCTGCACGGCCTTTTGACAGGGTTATGGATCGGCCTCGGCCTGACAGGCGTGGCGCAGGCCGATGCGCTGCGCGGCCACGGTGGTCCGGTGATGGGCGTGCTTGTCACACCTGACGGTAGCCGGGCGCTGACCGCGGGTTTCGACAATGCGGTCGGTCTGTGGTCGCTGGCCGATGACAGCGTGCGCTGGCTTGACGGACATACGGCGGCGGTGCGGGCGCTGGCGCTGATCGACGCCGATCACGCGGCCAGCGGTGGTGCCGATTTCGCCGTCCGGACGTGGGATTTGACGACCGGAACCGAAACCCATCAGCTAAAGGGTCATCAGGGCCAGATCGCGGACCTTGCGGTATCGCCCGACGGCACCCGGCTTGCCTCGGCCAGTTGGGACGGCAGCGTCGGGCTGTGGAATGCCGCAACGGGCACGCCGCTTGCGATGCTGGCGGCACCGGGCGGCGCGGTCAACGCGGTGGTGTTTTCAGGCGACGGCGCGACGCTTTACAGTGGCTCGGCGGATGGCGGCATCCGGGTCTGGGAAGTGGCGACTGGTGACCTGCGCCGGACCATGCTGCAACACGGCTTTGGGGTGAATCGGCTGCTGATCGACCCAAACGGGGGCTGGCTGGCCTACGGCGCGGTTGATGGCGGGCTCAAGGTGATCGACCTTGTGACCGATGCGGTGCTGGCCGATCTGTCGGGCACGCGCCGTCCGATCCTGTCGCTGGCGGTTTCGCCGGATGGGAGCGCGATCGCCGCGGGCGACGGCGACGGCTATGTGATGACCGCCGCCACCGCCGGGTGGACCGTGACCGCCGATTTCCGCGTCGCCGCAACCGGCCCGATCTGGGCGCTGGCCTATGTCGGCGACGATCGGCTGCTGGTGGCGGGGCTGGACAACGCCGCATGGATCATCCCGGCAACCGGCCCCGACGTGCCGCCCATCGGCCAGGAGCCCCGCGATTTCCAGACCGATCCGGCAGAATTGTCGAACGGTGCGCGGCAGTTTCAGCGCAAGTGTTCGATCTGCCATACACTCTCTGGCGACGGCGGCCGGCGCGCCGGGCCGACGCTGGCGGGGCTGTTCGGACGTCCGGCGGGCAGCCTGCCCGATTATCGCTATTCGGAGATGATGGCCGGCAGCGGTATCGTCTGGAGCGCGCAAACGCTTGACCGGCTGTTTGACGAAGGCCCGGCGCATTACGTGCCCGGATCAAAGATGCCGATGCAAAGGATCGCCGGGACGGATGACAGACGCGATCTTATCGCGTATCTCAGGGACAACACCTAGGGAAGGGTTCACCATGAAAGCCGCACTTCTTGGGGCCGTCGCGATCGCGATCATCGCGATTGGCGCCGCGTTCACCCTGCAATCGCTCGACGACAGTTCCGCGCAACGCCAAAGCGCGCCCTCGGTACGCCTCTGACGGCGCAACCGGGCTTCTGGGGATTGCCAAGATGTTTGATGGTTTGGCGTCGGGTATTTGAATTAAATGAAAACCTCATCCTGTCTATCCGGCCTGAAGGGCTTTCGCTACCGTTGTGGAATCATGGCTTGGGCGGTCCGTGATTGTCATCGTTTGCGATGCGCACCGAAGTGTTGGTCAACCAACTTGGAATGCAAAGGCCGATGCTGCTAGAACAACTTACTTGAGCGGGGCAGGGCGGCCACCTGGCCTTGCGGGATGAGCAAATGCAGCCGGTTCCGGCACGTCAAGATATGCCCGAAATTGTCCGTCTGACAATAACTTTGGATGTCCGGTTCTCGCTCTTGCTGCGTAATTCTAAGAACCTGCTGCACAAACGCGGAATCGATACCAGCAACGAAACTGTGCGCTTTTGGTGGAATAGATTTGGTCCGATGTTCGCGGCAGAGATTCAGTGAAAGCGCGTCGAAGGGATTGGCGCCCATTCCAAATGGGAATGCATCTCGACGAGATGTTAGTGAAGATCAACGGTGAGATGCACTACCTGTGGTGGGGGTGGCCGACGAGGGCGATGGTGGATGAAAGTATCCGGGTTGGATCTCAGTCGCGTTTACATCAAGTGGGATTCGAACCGGCAGCTTGGCGTAATAAAATCAATAACTTAAGGACCAGAGAAGGTTAGACCGCAGTCGCGTTCCCTCCGCCACTTGCCCTTGAGAAATGTTTCTCCCGATCCGGTTGCGGCCGAATTTTCTCGTTGTTTTCGAGGGTTATGCGGGAGGGGCTGAGCACTGGCCCTAGTAGGCGGAGTGCTCAAAGCATTCTCTCCGGGCCGATATTCTCCGGACCTGATGACTGTGACGGTTTCGGTGAACAGCTATAAGTATATGAAATTCAATGGCTACTTCTCGGTATAGCTTGGGTCCGTTTGGAACGGCCACGCGGATGCCAAACGGAACTGTCGTCGAAACACCTATGTCTTGCGGCTCAGATGCAAGGTTCTCTTGTCCCTACCTTCTTTGAGCCAAAGCCCCCGGCCACCCCTGTGCGGTGCACCCGAAGCTATACTTTGTCACTGGATAGTAAGGCCTCAAACTCCTCGCCAACTCGAAGGTTGCTCGGCTTCCATCCAGTCTCTGAGGGGCGAATTTCTGCGGCTTCAGTCCAACGAAATCCCTCTTTTTCGACTGGCGCCATCTCGACGAGTGAATGACTAGCCAGTTCGCGTATCCTCTCCACGTCTCCAGCGGTTGCGCGCCCACTTGCTATCACCCGCGATGAAAAGGTCACTTGGACCAGTTTCCATCGTTCGCCCATCCTTTTCGCGACTTCGAATTCGTTGCGGGAGATGAGTGCGCGGGCGGCCGTGGCATTTACAGCGGCTTTGATCTCCAGTCCTAAGGTTTGGAACCCGAACGGCGCTGCCGCGCTGAAGCGGGCCGGGAAGGGCGGTGGACCTCTCAGGGCGGTCGTTACCGCAAATGCGGACAGGTTCGCGGGCGATTTGGCGGAGGTCATCGCGGACATCAGGGCAAGCGGGGCGACCAGCTTGCGGGCGATTGCGAGTGCGTTGAACGTGCGGGGGATGATGACGCGGCGCGGCGGGCGGTGGCAGGTGTCGAATGTGAGGAATTTGCTGGAGCGATTGAGCAATACCGGCTGAACAATCGGCGAAGAATTCGCACGTGCCAATCCGGCGAAGGGAGCGGGCGATGTTGCGGTTCCGGAGCATGCGAAGTTTGCAGAAGTTCGCCTCGGTCCATGCCTCGGTCCACAATCACTTCAATCAGGAGCGCGCCCTCGACAGCCGACAGAAGTTCAAGGCCAACCGCGCCGCCGCCGCCGCGCTACAGAGAGGGAAGCCGCCGTCCAGAGGATCCGTCCCTTCGAACTCACACATGCGCACCATTCGGGAACTTCCGTAACTCATTGGCTAACGTGTCGCGACGAAGCTATCTATGCATGACCGTGTCGCAGATATTGGGGGCCATGCATGAGTACCAGTTCCGGTCCCGAGACGGGGCGCGACACCCTTCTGACTCAAGGCGTTGTCAGTGAACATCCCGAGGATCTGTTGCATGGGACCGGGTGGCGCGCGCTGCTGGCAGTGCTGCGCGAAGCGACGTTAAGGCTCTGGAGCGACGACGCATTTGGACT
>JBBQHC010000062.1:0-17462 GCA_038323615.1 Rhodobacterales bacterium
GGGCGCTGCCCCCCGTCCCTGCGGGACTCCCCCCGGAGTATTTTTGGCCAAAAGAAGTTCTGGGCGTGAGGGTCACCCCCCGCACCTATGGGGCAACGGGGGGCTTCTTCCGGCATGGCCATCGGCTCTCCAGCCTGTGCCACAATTCAATCTTGAGCCGTTAAGGTTAATAATCCGTAACTTCTTTTGGCTCAAAATACTCCCGCCGGAGGCTCCTCAGGTTGCCCGAAACGCCGGTGGCCGACGTTGACGCGTGACCTGTCCCGGCTTTTGCGCCCTGCGTCGATCGCCGTGATCGGCGGTGGCGCATGGTGTCGCGCCGTGGTGCAACAGTTGCGCAAGGCCGGGTATCCGGGCGCGGTCTGGCCGCTACATCCCAACGGGGGCGTGATTGATGGTTTCAGGGTCTATCAAGGCCTGAACGACCTGCCGTCGCCGCCCGATGCCAGCTTTGTCGGGATTAACCGGACGGCGACGATCGACACTGTCGCCATCTTGTCGCGGATGGGTGCGGGCGGTGCGGTTTGCTTTGCTTCGGGCTTTGCCGAGGTCGCGGACGGGCATGACCTCAACACCCGCCTCCTCGCGGCGGCGGGCGACATGCCGATCCTTGGCCCAAACTGCTATGGCATGATCAACGCGGTCGACGGCGCCTTGCTATGGCCCGATCAGCATGGCTGTGTGCCGGTCGAACGGGGTGTCGCGATACTGACCCAGTCGTCCAACATCGCGATCAACCTGACCATGCAGGCGCGTGCGGTGCCGCTGGCCTATGTCATCACCTGTGGCAATCAGGCCCAGACGACCCAGGCCCAGATTGCCGCAGGGTTACTGGACGATCCGCGCGTCACCGCCATTGGCCTGCATGTCGAAGGCTTTGGCGACATCGCCGACTGGCAGGTTCTGGCCCGCAAGGCCCGTGCCAAGAGCATCCCGCTGATCACCCTCAAGGTCGGGCGGTCGGCGCAGGCACAGGCCGCGACAGTGTCGCATACCGCGTCGCTGGCCGGGGGGGATGCCGGGGCGCAGGCGCTGTTGGATCGGTTCGGCATTGCACGTGTCGATGACTTGCCGACCTTCCTTGAAACGCTCAAATTGTTGCATGTGACCGGGCCACTGCCGTCGAACCGTATCGCGTCAATCTCGTGTTCCGGCGGCGAGGCATCGCTGGCCGCCGACATCGCGCATGACCGCGATCTGGTCTTTCCAACGCTGAATCCACGCCAGCATGCTGATCTGTTCGCGGCCCTTGGCCCCAAGGTGACGCTGGCCAATCCGTTGGATTATCACACCTATATCTGGCGCGACACGGCTGCAATGACGGCGGCGTTTTCGGCCATGACAGACCCTGATTTGGCGCTGATGATGTTGATCGTGGACTTTCCCCGCGCCGACCGCTGCGATACGTCCGACTGGGAATGCACCATTCAGGCGGCATTGGCGACGCGGGCGACCGGGGCGATGGTCGCAATGGTCGCGACCCTGCCCGAACTGCTGCCCGAGGCCGTCGCGGCGCGATTGATGGCAGGCGGCGTCGTGCCACTGAACGGATTGACCGAAGCCCTCGCCGCGACCGAAGCCGCGGTTGCCCGCCAGGAACCGGACCTTGCGACCGACCTTCTGCTGCCATTTCCGTCGACCGAGGCCACGACCCTGACAGAGGCCGCCGCCAAGGCCGAACTGGCGGCTTTCGGTCTGTCGGTTCCCCGGTCAGCCCGCGCCCCAACGCCGGCCGATGCGGCGATTGCCGCGCAGACCCTGACCGCGCCCTATGCTCTTAAGGGCGAGGGCATTGCGCACAAGTCCGAGGCGGGCGCGGTGATCCTGAATTTGTCGGGCCCAACAGAATTGGAGCAAGCCGCAAAGGGCTTGGCGGCGCAATCTTTTCTGATCGAGGAAATGGTATCAGGCGGGGTTGCCGAACTCTTGGTCGGGGTCGTCAAAGATCCGGCGCATGGGTTCGTGCTGACGATCGGCGCGGGCGGGACGCTGACCGAGATTTTGCAGGACACGGTGTCTTTGCTGGTTCCCGCCACGAATAAAGCAATCGAACAGGCTCTGACCAGGCTGAAATCGTATAGATTGCTAACCGGGTTCCGGGGCAAACCCGCCGCTGACATGCCCGCAATTCTGTCCGCCATCGCCGCGATTCAGGCCTATGTCCTTGCCAATGCGGCGCGCGTGCAAGAGGTTGAGGTCAATCCGCTGATCTGCACCCCGACCAGCGCCATCGCCGCCGACGCCCTGATAAGGAGAGCCCAATGACCGACCCGGTCAAGACCCGGACCAAGGGCGCGATCCTCGAGGTGACGCTGGACCGTCCCAAGGCCAACGCCATCGATCTGAAAACCAGCAGGATCATGGGCGAAGTTTTCGCCGATTTTCGCGATGATCCGGGCCTGCGGGTGGCGATCATCACTGGCGCAGGCGAGAAATTCTTTTGCCCCGGTTGGGATCTGAAGGCAGCCAATGACGGCGACGCTGTTGATGGCGATTATGGTGTTGGCGGGTTCGGCGGATTGCAGGAATTGCGCGGTCTGAACAAGCCGGTGATCGCCGCGGTCAACGGCATCTGCTGCGGTGGCGGGCTAGAGCTGGCGCTGTCGGCGGACATCATTCTGGCCGCTGACCATGCAACCTTTGCCCTGCCCGAAATCAGGTCGGGCACCGTCGCCGACGCGGCCAGCGTCAAACTACCCAAACGCATCCCCTATCATATCGCGATGGAACTGCTGTTGACGGGCCGTTGGTTTGACGCCGCCGAGGCGCATCGTTGGGGTATCGTCAACCGCGTTGTGCCTGCGCAGAGCCTGCTTACAGAGGCTTGGACATTGGCAGACCTGATCGCATCCGGTCCGCCGCTGGTTTATGCCGCGATCAAAGAGGTTGTGCGGGATGCCGAGGATTCCAAGTTTCAGGATGTGATGAACCGGATCACGAAACGCCAGTTGCCCACGATAGATGCGCTATACGCCAGCGAGGATCAAAAGGAGGGCGCCCGCGCGTTTGCCGAAAAACGCGATCCGGTCTGGAAGGGCAAATGAGCACACTTTTATCATTCGGCCACGGCTATTCGGCGCAGGCTCTTGCCCGCCGCCTGTTGCGTCAGGACTGGCGCGTCATCGGCACGACGCGGGACGAGGGCAAGGCGGTGCGGCTGATGAACGACGGAATCGAACCGCGTATCTGGCCGGGTGCCGACATGATCCCGGCGCTGGACAAGGCGACGCATCTGCTGATTTCTGCCGCACCGACTGATGATGGCGACCCGATTTTGGCGCTTCTCAGAGACGAAATTGCGGCCCGTGCCGACCAGTTCACTTGGGTCGGCTATCTGTCCACCACCGGCGTCTATGGCGACAACAATGGTGATTGGGTTGATGAAACCAGCCCGCTGAACCCGGCGACCAAGCGCGGTCAACTGCGGGTGCAGGCGGAAGCTGACTGGGCCGCAATCCCCGGTCTGCCGCTGCATATCTTTCGCCTTGCGGGCATCTATGGCCCCGGTCGCGGTCCATTCGAAAAGCTTCGCCAGGGCACCGCCCGGCGCATCGTCAAACCGGGGCAGGTGTTCAGCCGTACCCATGTGGCCGACATCGCACAGGTGCTGGCCGCGTCCATTGCCCGCCCAAATCCCGGCGCCGCCTACAACGTCTGCGACGACGATCCGGCCCCGCCCGAAGACGTGATCGCCCACGCTGCCGACCTGCTTGGTCTGCCGGTGCCGCCCGCCGAGGAATTTGAAACCGCCGAGATGACCCCGATGGCCCGCAGTTTCTATGCTGAATCCAAAAAGGTCAGAAACACCCGGATCAAAGAAGAACTGGGTGTCAGGCTGTTGTTCCCGGATTATCGCGCCGGGTTGGCCACGCTGCTGGCTACCGAATAACTAGGCCCGCTTAGAGCCTATATTGGCGACGCCCAGCACCTCGAGCACCTTGGTTTCGATGTCGGCCGCGTTCAGCTCGGCCACGGCATACATATCCGCCGGGTTGGCCTGATCGATAAAGATATCCGGCAGGACCATGCTGCGGAATTTCAACCCGGTGTCGAACACGCCCTCATCCGCCAACAACTGCGCCACGTGCGACCCGAATCCGCCAACTGCACCTTCTTCGATGGTGATCAGCGCCTCGTGGTTGGCGGCCAGCGTCAGAATCAGATCGCGGTCCAGCGGTTTGGCAAAACGGGCGTCGGCGACGGTGGGGGTGATGCCTTTGGCGGTCAGCGCCTCGCAGGCTTTCATCACCTCGGACAGGCGGGTGCCGAATGACAGGATTGCCACCTGTTTGCCCTGTTGCATCATGCGCCCTTTGCCGATTTCCAGCGGTTGGGGGTTGGCGGGCATCTCGACGCCGACGCCTTCGCCACGCGGAAACCGGAAGGCGATGGGGCCAGAATCGTGCGCCGCCGCCGTCGCGACCATGCGCACCAGCTCGGCCTCGTCCGCCGCTGCCATGACGACGAAACCGGGCAGGTTGGCGAGGAAGGCGATGTCGAACGCCCCCGCATGGGTTGCGCCATCGGCGCCCACAAGCCCGGCCCGGTCGATGGCGAAACGCACCGGCAGCCGCTGGATCGCCACGTCATGCACGACCTGATCGTAGCCACGTTGCAGAAAGGTCGAATAGATCGCACAAAATGGCCGCATCCCGCCTGCGGCCAGCGCCGCCGAAAACGTCACCGCATGCTGTTCGGCGATGCCCACGTCGAAACAGCGGCTGGCGTAACGGTCCATGAATGTTTTCAGCCCGGTGCCGTCCGGCATCGCTGCGGTGACGGCGCAAATGCGTGAATCCTTGGCCGCCAGCGCCGCCAGCGCATCGGCGAAAACAGACGTATAAGTCGGCGC
The DNA here is from genome assembly GCA_038323615.1 of Rhodobacterales bacterium. Taxonomy (GTDB): domain Bacteria; phylum Pseudomonadota; class Alphaproteobacteria; order Rhodobacterales; family Rhodobacteraceae; genus JBBKXP01. Next base: position 4,853 of record JBBQHC010000062.1, read on the forward strand.
GTTAGACACTGTTTTCTTTTGTTCGCCCGACACCACATCGAACTTGCCCACGCCATGCCCCCGGTCGCGGGCATTTTCCGCGGGGGCATATCCCTTGCCCTTTTTGGTGATTGCATGGATCAGGATCGGCCCGTTCGCCCGCGCCTTGACGGTGCGCAACACGTTCAGCAGTTGTTCCATATCGTGCCCGTCGATCGGACCGAGATAGGAAAACCCCATTTCCTCGAACAGGGTGCCGCCGACCGTCATGTGTTTGAGGATATCCTTGGCGCGTTTGGCACCCTCGCGGAATGGTTCGGGCAGCAGGCTGACGGCGCCCTTGGCTGCCGCCTTGAATTCTTGAAACGGCTCGCCCGCATAAAGCCGCGACAGATACGACGACATCGCGCCGACCGGTTCGGCAATCGACATTTCGTTGTCGTTCAGGATCACGATCAACCGCTTTTTCAGATGGCCCGCGTTGTTCATCGCCTCATAGGCCATGCCCGCCGACATCGCGCCGTCGCCGATTACCGCGATGGCATCGCCGATTCCGGTATCGGGCGCGCCGCCGAGATCGCGGGCGACGGCGAAACCCAATGCCGCCGAAATCGAGGTGCTGGAGTGCGCCGCGCCGAACGGGTCATAGGGCGACTCCGACCGTTTGGTGAACCCGCTCAGCCCGTCCTTTTGCCGCAAGGTGCGAATCCGGTCGCGCCGCCCGGTCAGAATCTTGTGCGGATAGGTTTGGTGCGACACGTCCCAGATGATCTTGTCCTTGGGGGCATCGAACACCGCATGCAGGGCGACGGTCAATTCGACAACGCCAAGGCCCGCACCCAGATGGCCACCGGTGACCGAGACTGCCGAAATCGTCTCGGACCGGACCTCGTCGGCCAATTTGCGCAGTTGCGCGTCCGACAGCCGTTTCATGTCGGCGGGGGTCTGGATCGTATCCAGCAGGGGGGTCGCGGGGCGGTCGGTCATAGGTCAGCCAATCATTTGTCGCGCGTCAGAACGAAACGGGCGGCGTCGCGCAGCGGTTCCGCGTCGTCCCCGAACCCACTAAGGGAATCGCAGGCCTCTTGCACCAGTAGATCGGCGCGGCGTTTTGCCCCGTCCAACCCCATCAGCGACACGAACGTCGCCTTGCCCGCTGCGCCGTCCTTGCCCAGAGCCTTGCCCACCGTGGCGGCGTTTCCAGTGACATCCAGCACATCGTCGGCAATTTGAAACGCCAGCCCAAGGTTGTCGCCATAAAGCGCCAGTTCGGTCACATCACGCCCCGCCATTGTCGCCCCGGCACGCACCGACCAGCCGATCAACGCCCCGGTCTTTTGCCCTTGCAAGGCGACGATCTGATCCAAAGTCAGCGGCACCGCAGCCGTTTCTGCCGCAATATCGGCGGCCTGCCCACCGACCATGCCACGCGCCCCGGCGGCTACGGCCAGCGTCGATACCAGCGCCATGTTGCCGGTCTGCGCCACCAGTTCAAACGCCAGCGCCTGCAAGGCATCGCCGACCAAAACCGCCGTCGCCTCGTCCCATTTGACATGCACTGTCGGCTGACCCCGGCGCAGCGCGTCGTCGTCCATGCAGGGCAGGTCGTCGTGGACCAGCGAATAGGCGTGCAAAGACTCGATTGCGGCGGCGGCGGGCAGGGCGCGGGCCATGTCGACACTGTACAGACGGGCGGTTTCCAATACCAGAAAGGCGCGGATCGCCTTGCCGCCCCGCACCGCATAACGCATCCCGTCGGGTACCGGGCCGGTCTGACCGGCAAGTGCGGCATCGATACAATTCACGCTCGCCTCGGCAGCACGGGCCAGCAGCGGGCGAAACCCGACCGGTATCGGGTCCGGGGTTGGTCTGATGGTGGATTGTTCAAGCATCCAGCGGCGTGGTTCCAACCGGCTGACCATCCTCAAGTGTGATCTTGGCGACCTTTTCCTCGGCTTCTTTCAGCTTGGCCTCGCACCGTTTCTTGAGCGCGGCACCGCGCTCATAGAGCGCGATGGAATCGTCGAGCGCCACATCGCCGCGTTCCAGCTTGGCGACGACGGCTTCCAGTTCCTTGATCGCGTCCTCGAAATTCATCTTGTCCACGGGTTGATCGGTCATGTCCCACGCTCCTTCAAAACCTTGACATGGGCGGCTGCGCTTGCGCCCAAAGCCTCCAGATCATAACCGCCTTCCAAGGCAGATACCACGCGGCCCTGACAAACCTCGTCCGCCAGATCGCAGAGCCGTCCGGTGACCCAAGCGTAATCGTCCGTCGCCAGCATCAGTCCGGCCAATGGATCATCGCGATGTGCATCAAAGCCAGCTGAGATGAACAAAAGATCGGGAGAAAACGCGGCGACACGCGGGAAGACCTCGCGCTCGTAAGTGTCGCGGAACCTTTTTGACCCGGTGCCCGCCGGAAACGCGATGTTGACCACATTATCATGTTCGCCCGTATCGGACGGATCGCCGGTTCCGGGCCAAAGTGGCATCTGGTGGCTGGAGATGAACAGCACACGCGGATCGTCCTGTAAAAGTGCCTGCGTACCGTTGCCGTGATGCACGTCGAAATCGACAATCGCGACCCGGTCCAGCCCGTGATGATCCAGCGCATGTTTGACCCCCACCGCGACATTGCCGAACAGACAGAACCCCATCGGGGTTTCGGCCTCGGCATGATGTCCCGGCGGGCGGATCGCGGCGAACGCATTCGCGGCCTTGCCCCCAAGGACCAGATCCACGGCGCGCACCACCGCCCCCGCACCGCGATAGGCAGCGGCGAGCGATCCGGGCGACAACCAGGTGTCCGCATCGAGGGCCTTGTGGCCGGTTTCGGGCAGGGCACGGCGCAGGGCCGCCATATGCGCCGCCGGATGGACGCGCAGCAAATCGTCCTCGGCGGCCATCGGGGCCGACACGCGCAACAGGTCGATATCTGCCAAGGCCCCGATCACGGCATCCAACCGCGCCACCTGTTCAGGGTGGCCGGGGGGCGTGACATGGCCCAGACAATCGGGGTGAGTGATGAGTGCAGTGGTCATGTCCCCAAGGAACATATTTCCAGAGAAAAGACCAACCCGTCAGCTTCGTTTGGCGCAAAAATATCCCCGCTAAAGGCGCCTGAACGCGCCATGGCCCCGTCGCCTAATCCGGTGCGAGCATATATCCTGACCCCCGCACCGTCTGTAAATAGCGCGGCTGTTTCGGGTCCGCCTCGAGTTTGCGGCGCAACCGGGTGATTTGCACATCGACCGCGCGTTCCTGGGTCTGTCCGCCGGATCGGCTCAACTCCTCGACCAACTGGCCACGCGAAAACGGTTCGGCGGGGCGGGCGGCGAAAATCCGCATCAGGTGGCTTTCGGTTGCGGTCAGTCGCACCTGTGCGTCGCCCTTCCACATCTCGCCCCGGTCAATATCATAGCGGACCACACCCAGATGCAGTGTCTTGGGGCGCACCACCGCAGGTTCGGCGGCAGGCACCCGGCGCAGGATCGCGTTGATTCGCAGCAGCAGTTCCTTTGGCTCGAACGGTTTCGCCAGATAATCGTCGGCGCCGGCCTCGAGCCCCGCAATCCGGTCGCCGGTTTCCGCTTTGGCGGTCAGCAGCAGGATCGGCGTGGTCAGTTTCGACCGCAGATCGCGGCACAGGCTGATCCCGTCCTCGCCCGGCATCATCACGTCCAGCACGATCAGGTCAAACTCCAACCCTGCCAGAATCCGCCGCGCATGGGCGGCGTCACGCGCCGCCGTTACCAAAAACCCGCTGCGCATCAGGAACTTTTGCAGCAGGCCGCGGATCCGTTCGTCGTCATCCACGATCAACAGATGGGGGTCGTCCATACTCATGCCGGCCTGTCCTTTAATGCCTCGTATTGGCGGCGCATATCCGTGTCCATCATCGCCTCGAGCACCTGACGAAACCCCGCCACCGCCACTGGGCCCGCCGCACGATAGGCGCTGCGCATCCGGTCGCGCTGGGCATCCGACAGGGCGCGTTCCAGCGCCGATCCCTTGTCCGTCAGGTACAAATGGCGTTCCCGTTTGTCCTGCCGCCCAACCCTGCTCGACACCAGATCGTCCGCAATCAGGCTGCGCAAGACACGATTAAGCGATTGTTTTGTAACCCCAAGGATCGACAACAGGTTATTGACGGTGGTGCCGGGGCTGCGATGGATGAAATGCAGGGCGCGGTGGTGCGCCCGGCCATACTCCATATCGCCCAGGATGCGGTCCGGGTCGGCGGTGAATCCGCGATAGGCGAAAAACATCGCCTCAATCCCCTTGCGCAGCTGTTCGTCGGTGAGGAACAGCAGCGCCTGACCGCTATTCGCCGCAGGTTCGGCCATTTTTGTCTCCGCCTTCACTGGGTGCAAGATACGTCAGCCTTGTTGACATTCCAAGGCTCAACTGTTAGCGATTCCGCGATTTCACGCAATAATATGTCCGAATCGGACCTAATTACGACACAAATGCAAAGCGGAGGCAAAAAGATGGCAGGATCCTACGACGATCGCGACGGTAAAATCTGGATGGACGGCGGGCTGGTCGACTGGCGCGATGCCAAGGTCCACATCCTGACCCACGCCCTGCACTACGCCTCTGCCGTGTTCGAGGGCGAGCGGTGCTACAACGGCAAGATCTTCAAAGGCCATGACCATTCGCTGCGCCTGCTGCGCTCGGGCGAATTGCTCGACATGCCGATCCCCTATACCGCCGACGAAATCGACACTGCCAAGGCCGCAATGCTGGCCGCGAACGGCTGGACCGACGCCTATGTGCGGGTTCTGGCATGGCGCGGTTCGGGCGAGGACATGGGGGTTTCGGCCAAACGCAACCCGGTCCGGATGGCCGTCGCGGGTTGGGAATGGGGCAATTACTATGGCGACGCCAAGATGAAGGGTGCCAAACTCGACATCGCCAAATGGAAACGTCCGTCACCGGAAACGATTCCGTCCGAGGCGAAGGCATCCGGCCTTTACATGATCTGCACCATGTCCAAACACGCCGCCGAGGCGAAGGGCTGCAGCGACGCGATGATGTTCGACTATCGCGGCTACGTGGCCGAGGCGACGGGGGCGAACATCTTTTTCGTCAAGGACGGCGAAGTGCATACGCCCAAGGCCGACGCGTTCCTGAACGGGCTCACGCGACAGACCGTCATCGGGATGCTGCAAGACAAACAGATCAAGGTCCACGAACGCCACATCATGCCCGAGGAGTTGGAGGGGTTCGAGCAATGCTGGCTGACCGGGACCGCAGCAGAGGTCACGCCGGTGGGCCAGATTGGCGACTATAAGTTCGAGGTCGGGGCAATGACGCGCGACGTGGCCGAGAGTTATGAGCGGTTGGTGCGGGCTTAAGGTCAGCCAACTTGTATGGCCACGGAAAAATTGAATCCGTGATGTCCGCTTTGCGGGACAAAGCTGCCGTTAGTATCGCTAGCTTTAAGGTCTGCCTTTCGCCGCTTCGCTTGACCGCGGGTGTCAAGATTGATGGTTGCGGTTCTGATGCTGGTGATTAGTGTCATCATCAGGGAAGCTACTGAGGTAGCCTTCGCCACCATAGTAACCTCGTTGCTTAGGCTGTTTTCCTCTGGTGAATTTCTTATATTTTACTACCACAAATCCGATAATAAGTCCGACTGGTATCCAGAGCAATTCGTTCAATACTAAATCGATTGTACTCAATATTCCTCTCCTTACGAACGGATATCAAATTGAAGCGACGCTTCCGCAGCAATATCAAAACGTTGTTTTTAATCTAGAATACGATCAACAGCTGGTAAAGCTGCCTTTCGGGTGAAGCGTAGCATTTGCCTAAATGGGCTCAAACCAGACGTGCGCCACCGCCCACCCTAACCCCCCACCGTGCCCATCGCCTTGCGCTGCCTTGCCCGTTCCAGCCCCAGCGCCCTTTCGCGCCAGATGATCAGAACGCCGGCCGAAATCACCACTGCCGCGCCGCCCAGCATTGTCCAGGTCGGCACCTCGGCAAACACGAAATACCCGACGCCCAGTGCCAGCAGCATTGAGGTATATTCAAACGGCGCGATCAGCGACGCGTCGGCGTGCCGATAGCTGGTGGTCAGGAAAATCTGCCCGACCCCGCCCAGAATCCCGGTCAACACCAGCAGGACGAATTCACCGAAAGTCGGCCAGACCCAGCCCCATGCGATCGTCACCAGCGACAGGCAGGACGCGGTGACCGAAAACCAGAACACGATGGCCGCCGTCCCCTCGGTCGCGACCAATTTGCGCACGAAGACCTGCGCCAAGGCCGCAAAAAACGCACCGCCCAGCACCACGACCGCACCCAAGGTCTGGCCCTGATCAATCTGCGCCCCGACCGACAGGCGCGGCGACAGCACGATCATGACACCAACAAGGCCCAAAGCGACCGCAGACAGCCGGAACGCCCGGACCTGTTCGTTCAGGAACATCGCCGCAAAGATGACGACCAACAGCGGCGCAGCATAGCCGATGGCGGTGACTTCCGGCAGCGGCAGCAGGCCCAACCCGGCAAACCCCAGCCCCATCGCCGAGGTGCCGACAAGCCCACGCCAGACATGGCCCATCGGATTAGCGGTGCGCAGGCCGCCGTGCAACTCGTGACGCAACAACAGCCAGACGACGATGACCGGCATCGCAAAGAACGACCGGAAAAACACGGCCTGCCCCGGCGGCACATGGTCGGCAACCGATTTTACGATGCTGGCCATGACGACGAAAATGCAGACCGATATGACCTTGAATGTGATTCCGCGCAGAGGTTGCATGGGTATCCCTTTCACGGGGCACCCTAGGCCGGTCCAGAGCTTGATTGAACCCGGAAACGATCAGGCGCGATGGCCCCGGTCGATGCGCAGAAACTCGCGCAGACGGGCGGTGCGCGGGGCACGATCCTGTCGCACAATGGCGGATTTGGCGGGATCGGAAGACCCGGCGCGATCAATCCGCAGATATTCACGCAGGCGGATTCTCGGCTCACGGGATCGGGGGGAATCAAGGAAATGGCGTTGCATGGCAGCTCCTCCTGACACGAACCTAGCACGGATCGCGCACCGTTGCATCAACCCGCAGGCGTGATCCGCAAAACGGCGCCATCCTGCGCGTCGATCAGAATCAGAACGCTGCCGTCCTTCATCGGTTCCACATCACGGACCCGACCGACGTCGGGCAGCAGACGCTCTTCGCCGACCACGCGCCCGTCAACCGTCGCCAGCCGGACCAGCCCGCCGGGGTTCAGCGACCCGATCAGCAGATTGCCCTGCCAGTCGGCAAAGGCATCGCCCCGATAGAACGCCATGCCGCCCGGCGCGATCACCGGATCCCAGTAGTAGATCGGCGGCTCCATCCCCTGCATCACGGCCTGCCCCGGTCCGACCGCGCTGCCGTCATAGTTGATGCCGTAACTGATGACCGGCCAGCCATAATTCGACCCCGGCTGCGGCTGATTCAATTCGTCCCCGCCCGCAGGCCCGTGTTCGATGGTCCAAAGGCCACCCGGACCCATGATCGCGCCCTGCATGTTGCGATGGCCATAGGACCAGATCGCGTCGCCGAACGGGTTATCGGCGGGCACCGACCCGTCGCGGTTCAGGCGGATCACCTTGCCGTAGGTCGCGCTCAGATCTTGCGCCAGCCCACGTTCGGTTCGGGAAGAATGTTCGCCGGTGGTGATGAACACATGTGGTCCGTCGATGACGATGCGCGAGCCATAGTGCTTCGGAGTGGGCGAGGGCGGCGATTGCACGAAAATATCCTTGGCCTGCATGATCGCAGTGCCATCGGCAGACAATACGCCGCGCGCTGCGGCAGTCGCGGTGCCGCCGTCGACGGGCTTGGCATAGGTCCAATAGATCATGCGATCATTGGCGAAATCGGGGGCGACGGTCACGTCCAGCAGTCCGCCCTGACCTTGGGTATCGATATCGAAAAGGCCGGAAATCGGCTCTGACAAGGCTCCATCGGGACTGATGATGCGCAGCCGTCCGGGGCGTTCGGTGACCAGCCAGCTGTCGTCGGGCAAGGGCGCGATGCCCCAGGGGTTTTCCAGCCCATCGGCAAAGACTCCATAGGTCACCGGCGTAGCGGGTAACGCCGGGGCGCGGGTCTGGTCGGCGAACTCGGGCGTGAAATCGGCATTGGGGGCGCCCTGCGGCGCCTCTTGGGCGAAGGCCGCGCCGGGCAGCAGCATCAAAAGCAAGACTCGCATGTCAGTCATCCAATCTGTTTGCGGCCCACCGGGCGGCGTCTGCCACCGCGGGGTCAGGATCGTCGGCGCGAGCTTGCGCAATGGCGCGCAGGGCCGGATCGCCGGAATTGCCGATCGCATACAGCACGTTGCGCACGAACCGATCGCGCCCGATCCGTTTGACCGGGCTTCCCGAAAACCTAGCGCGAAACGCGGCGTCATCCAGCCCGGCCAGCTCGGCCAGCGGCGGCGCACGCAGATCCTCCCGCGCGGCTAGCCGGGTATCGCGTCCGGCAACAGCGAATTTGTTCCACGGGCACACCGCCAGACAATCGTCGCAGCCATAGATTCGGTTGCCCATCATCGGTCGCAAATCGGGGTCCACCGGCCCGCGATGTTCGATGGTCAGATAGGAAATGCAGCGCCGCGCATCCAACTGATAGGGGGCGGGAAATGCAGCAGTCGGGCAGATGTCCAGACAGGCGGTGCAAGTGCCGCAATGATCGACTTCGGCCTTGTCAGGGTCGATTTCCACGGTCGTGAATATAGCCCCCAGAAATACCCAGTTGCCCAAGTTGCGCCCCAGCAGGTTGGTATGCTTGCCCTGCCAACCCAGCCCCGCCGCCTGCGCCAGCGGCTTTTCCATCACCGGGGCGGTATCGACGAATACCTTGATTTCGGCCCCCGGCACCCTGTCGATCAACCAGCGACCGACCACCTTTAGCCGCTTTTTGACGACATCGTGATAGTCGCGCCCCTGTGCATAAACCGAAATCGCGCCACGGTCACGATGTTCCAATACCGCCATTGGATCGTGGTCAGGCGAATAACTTTCGGCCAGCATGATAACCGACTGGGCGGCAGGCCAAAGGGCAGTCGGATCGCCACGCCAGGCCATCCGTTCGGCCATCCAGCCCATCTGCCCATGCCGCCCGGCATCGATAAACTGCGCCAAACGCGCCGCCGTGTCCGGGACCGCATCGGGACGACAAACACCAACTCTGGCAAACCCCGCGTTGCGCGCAAAGCTCACCAATTCAGCCTTTAACATGCTTCTTTTGGCCAAAAATATTCCGGGGGGAGGCCGCAGGCCGGGGGGCAGCGCCCCCGTTCTTCAGAAATCGAGGTTGGCATAATGCTTGGACGGCAGGAACCCCGGCACCTGATCGGCCAGCAGAGTGCGAAATGCCGGACGCGATTTGATTTTCGCATACCAGTCCTTGACCACCTCGGACCGGTTCCAATCGACATCAGAAATATAGTCGAGGCAGGACAGATGCGCGGCGGCGGCGAAATCGGCCAGCGTCATGTCAGACCCGGCCAGCCAGCGCCGGCTTTCCAACAGAATTGCCATGTAATCCAGATGATACTTGATCGCCTTCGCCCCGGCCTTGACGTTCGTGCTGTCCGGATATCCGGTACCCATCAGCTTGCGAAACACCCGCTCGCCGATCAGTTTGGTCGTCACCTCGCAATAGAATTTATCGTCGAACCAGGCCACCAGTCGGCGCACCTCATAGCGGGCATCGGCGCTGCGGGGCATCAGGGGCGGGGTCGGGTGCGCCTCTTCCAGATATTCGCAGATCGCCTGACTGTCCGACATGGTGCGGTTGCCCAGTTTCAGCACCGGCACCTTGCCTGCCGGGTTGCGCCGGATAAAATCCGAGGTCTTTTCCCAATAGCGTTCCTCGACCAGTTCGACCTCGATCTTCTTTTCGGCCAAACTCAGGCGGACTTTCCGCGAAAAAGGGGAAAGCGGGAAATGGTAAAGGCGGTTCATGGTGTCCCGGTCTGTCATGATGGGTCCCTCATGCCGTAACTGTGGGATGGTTTCAATGGGTTGGAACGCCTCGGCCTAGCGTTGAAAACAATTCGCCCGCCCGTCCGCCGCGATGGTTGCAGCTCCATCGACGATCCGGCGTGCCTGACGGCGCACATAGTCGGACGGATTTGACGCCGAACGTCCCTTTGGGTCGGGCAGGACAGCCGCCAGCCGTGCGGCCTGTGTTGCCGTCAGATCGGCGGCATTGACGCCGAAATAGCGTTGCGCCGCAGCCTGCACCCCGAACACGCCTTTGTCGAATTCGACGACGTTCAGATAGACCTCGAGGATGCGCCGTTTGGTCCAGACCGCCTCGACCGCCGGGGTGAGCACCGCCTCGATCGCCTTGCGGAACCAGCTGCGCCCTTGCCACAGATAGACATTCTTGACGACCTGCTGGCTGATCGTCGAAGCCCCGCGCGCCCCGCCCGCATCCATCGCGGCGCGGATCGCGGTCATGTCCAGCCCCCAATGCAGGCAGAAATTGGCATCCTCGGCGGCGACGACGGATCGGGCCATGACCGGCGCGATCCGGTCGATCGCGACCCACTGTTGCTGCACCCCGCCATCCAGCCTGCGGCCTTCGGCAAACATATAGGGGGTGGTCGGCGGATTGACCGCTGCGACAAGGATGATCGCCAGAACGGACAGTCCAAAGAGCGCTAAAACGCCCTTGTAGACCCGTCTGGTGATCCGGCCCGTCGGCCCTCGGCGGGGCTTTGGCGATGCTGGTTTTGCTTTGGTCGTTTTGCGGGCCATGCCTGTGGTCATACCTGTGCGGCGGGTGACTGAAAAGTGGCGTTCAGTATCCCAGTACCTGCGCCTCGGCCGCCCCGAGAACACGCCGCACCGTCTGTGGGCGCGGCGCCGCGCTGTCGATCAGGCCGGGGCACAGGGTGTCGATGTCATTGCGCAGCTGCGGATCATAAATCGCCAGATCGCCGCCCGGATCGAAACTTTCGCAAGCCGCGCCTTCGGCCCGGATCACCTGATGGCCGTCCAGCAGCAGGTGCATGTAATCGACCTCGCGCATCTTCTGCACATGGATCGCATCGTTGCCCGCCACCAGATGTTTCGCCGCCACCAGCACCTCGTCCTGCCCAAAAAACAACTCGGCCCGCCAGCTATCAATCAGCATCCGGTGTTGCGGCGAAACCAACAGATCGGCGTGGTTACCCAGCGCCCCTTTACAGAAACGGATCGGCGCATGGTCGCCGTCGCCCGCCGATGTCCGCCTGCCGATCCACAGGATCGGTTGCGGGCCGGCGTCACGGGTCAGGACGGGTTCGCCGACCGCCAGCGTTTCGATCTGCCGAGGTCCGTCGGGTGTGGCAATGCGGGTGCCGACAACGAAACAGGCCGGCCCAAGGTCCGACACGTTCATAAAGGTGTCGGATGACACGAAGGTCGAACTGACAAAGGTCGCGTTTTGCAGAACGCTGCCATCGGACGGCGTGAATACCCGCGACCCGTCGGACAGATAGAAGGTGACGCCGGTGATTGTGACCGTCGATCCGCCAGAGAGCTGCACTGTCACCGTATCGCCGTTGTAGGTGCCGCGCACATCCCGCCCGTTGATCCGATCGCCCCCGGCGGTGCCGATGTCGCCGTCATCGTCGCGATCTCGCAGATCATACACCACAAAGTTCAGCGCCGTGCCGACCGGCGGCGGGCTGTACGGGTCGATCAGATAGAACTGGTCGGTATAGGTGGTTGGCAAAGTATCCTCGGCACTGTTCCGGGGCGGAAACAATGCCAAAGATGGCCGCGAAATCAGGCCGTGATTGGAAACAAAAGGGTCCATTCCGGGGCAGGTGCCCCGAAATGTGTCCGCTCTATCGTGCCTGAATAAGTCCTATTCGGCCGGAATCGCCTCTGCGTCGTAAGTCAGCGGATGCGCCAGCAGGTTGAGCATTTCGCGCGGGCAGACCTGAAGGAAATGGCCGCGTTCTTCGTCCCAGTTTTGCAGGATATCGGTCGCCTTGACGCTTCCGGTCTCACGGGCGTGCCGTGCGATCAGGCTGCGCAGCTGGTCCTCCCAATGGGCTACTGTCACCGGGCAAACCACCAGCGATTCCATATTGATCATCGCGATGGCCAGCCCCCTGGGGTCGTGGATATAGGCCATGCCGCCAGTCATCCCGGCCCCAAAGTTGGCCCCGATGCTGCCCAGAATCACCGCGACGCCGCCGGTCATGTATTCGCAGCCGTTCGACCCGCAACCTTCGATCACGACCTGCGCGCCCGAGTTGCGCACAGCGAACCGTTCGCCCGCCCGCCCGGCGGCAAACAGGAAACCTTCGGTCGCGCCATAAAGCACCGTGTTGCCGATGATCGTATTTTGCGACGCGATCAGGGGTGACGCCATCGGCGGGCGCACGACGATGGTGCCCCCCGACAGCCCCTTGCCGACGTAATCGTTGGCATCGCCGCTGACTTCGAGCTTTAGCCCCCGCGCCGCAAACGCGCCAAGCGATTGCCCCGCCGAGCCGCGCAGCTTGACCGTCAGGTGATCGGGTTGCAGGCTGTTTTTCATCCCGAAATTCTGGACGATATGGCTGCTGGTCCGGGTTCCGATGGTGCGCAGCGTGTTCTGCACCGCGTATTCCAACT
>JBBQHC010000063.1:0-17431 GCA_038323615.1 Rhodobacterales bacterium
AAGGACCGCAGCCTGTCGGTGAACATCCCCGCCGGGGTCGAAACCGGCACCCGGATTCGTTTGGCGGGCGAGGGCGAGGCCGGGATGAGGGGTGGTCCGACCGGCGATCTTTATATCTTTATCGAGGTGCAGGAACACGCCCTGTTCCAGCGCGAAGCCAACAACCTGTTCTGCCGCGTCCCGGTGTCGATGGTCGATGCCGCGATGGGCGGCGACATCGAAGTGCCGACGATCGACGGTGGCCGCAGCCGGGTGAAGATCCCCGAAGGTTCGCAGACCGGCCGCCAGATGCGCCTGCGCGGCAAGGGGATGCCAGCCCTGCGATCGGGTGGTCCCGGCGATATGTTCATCGAACTCTCGGTGGAAACCCCGGTCAAACTGACGGCCAAACAAAAAGACCTGCTGCGCGAATTCGACAAGTTAAGCGTCGAAAACAACCCGCAGTCTGATGGGTTCTTTTCGGCGGTCAAGAATTTCTGGGATTCGATGAAGGGCTAAGGCGCGGTCGTGGCACCGCCCCGAGATATCGCACAGGTGGAACGATATCGGCGACGAACGCCCACATCGCATGTCCGGGGTCTCGATTAACGCTTTGCTAACCGACTCACGGCACAGTCGTTTGCATGACCCCGCGCCCCGCCTTTGCCGAAGCTGCGCTGCCGTTCCTCGATCACGACGAGGTGCAGATCGTGCCTGCCGTTGCGCGGGGCAAAACACCGTCTTACCTCGCCGATCACCGCAAGCGTCTGCGGGATCGGTTCATGGCGGGCGGCGCAGCAGCGATGCCGGACTACGAAGTTCTGGAATTGGTTCTGTTCCGGGCGATTCCCCGACAGGACGTCAAACCGCTGGCACGGCTGCTGATCGAGACCTTCGGCGATTTTAACCGCGTCATTGCGGCCACTCCGGCCCGTCTGACGCAGGTCAGCGGCGTCGGCGATGCCGTCATCGTGGAACTCAAGATTGTCGAAGCGGCGGCACAGCGGATGGCCCGTTCGCGGGTGATGCAGCGGCACGTGATGTCAGGCTGGGACGCCCTGCTTGACTATTGCCACACGACAATGGCGCACCGCGAAACCGAACAGTTCCGCATTCTCTATCTGGATCGCAAGAACGTCCTGATCGCCGACGAGGAACAGGCCAAGGGCACCGTCGATCATGTGCCTGTCTATCCGCGCGAGGTCGTCAAACGGGCGCTGGAACTGAACGCATCGGCGCTGATCTTGGTCCACAACCACCCCTCCGGCGACCCGACCCCGTCGGACAGCGACATCGCGATGACCGGTCAGATCGACGCCGCCGCGCAGGCGCTGGGGCTAACCCTGCATGACCATCTGATTATCAGGAAATCGCGCGAGCTAAGTTTCCGCGCACAGGGCTTGTTATAAAGAAAAATGCGGCCCGCGATGGGCCGCATCTTGGGAATGTTGATCTGTCAGGCGGGCGTCAGCGCGCAGCAACCCTGATGCCGTCGAACATATTGTTCAGGACCAGAAAATCACCGACGCCGTCGCAGGCGGGCATGGTCATCGTCAGATCGACCGCTTGCGGGTCGCTGCCCGGCACGATCTGGATGCTTTGCGCGGCAATGTCGCGACCGCAGTTGGCGCTGGTGATCTCGGCTTCGACGCTCAGATCGACAGCACTGTCCTTGGCCATGACGCCGACCGGATAGGTATAGACCTCGGCGATCTGCGGATTGACCGCGCCGGTTTCGCCAAGGCGCACCAGAAAGCCGCCCTCACCGCTGACAGCAATCGCGGCATCGCGGGGCGATGTGGCCGACACATTGCCGGATTCGCCGTAAGCCGCGCCATTTTCGTAGGCCTGAATATTCAACCCGGTGTCGCCCTGCCATTGCAGCACGGCGCGTTCATAGCCGACGACATCAGGCACGACACTGGTCGCCACAGCGCCGCTGCCATCGGGAAAAGCGGCGATGAACACGGCCGCCTCGGCCAGTGCCGGGACAGTGATACTGGTCTTGCCGGTCGCATCCGTCAGCGCAGAAATCATCATGCCCTGATGGTGGATGACGAACGGCGTGTCGGTCGCGCAGGGTGCCGATATGGAAAGCGTGACCATCGCCGCCGGACCGTTCCGCGCGGTCATGTCGGGTTCGCATTGCAGCGGTGGGATCGGCTGGCCAGCCGGCGGTGCGTCGGTCAGCGGTGCGTCGGCCTCGACAGCGGCAAGCCGGACAGGTGCGGCAGGCACTGCGGGCTTTGGCATCGGCGCCGGAATCGCGATGGCCGATTTCAACGGTTCGGGCATCGGGGCGGGCATCGCCGGTTCAGCGTCGGCCAGTTTATCGGGGCTATCGGTGATCGGCGAAGCTGCGGTCATGGGTTCCGCCAGCGGCGACGCGACGTCGGTCACAACGGCGGGCTCAGTCCCGAATCGCGCAGCCAGCACGTCACCGTTCTGCATCACGAATCCGATGCCAAGGGCCACGGAAAACGTGGCGCCTGCCATCAATAATTTCTTAACCTGCACCATCGAATGTTTCCCTCTCCACCACGGAATTGGAAACAATCTGCCCTCCCAACGTGTCCAAAACGGGACCGGGTTCGGGTTCTTTCAGGGCCGAATTACGGCAGGATCAGGTAAATTTGCCGTGGCAATGCTTGAATTTGTTGCCCGATCCGCAGGGGCAGGGGTCGTTGCGGCCCGGATCGCCCCATGTCGTCGGGTCGGCCGCGTCAAAGCCGGGGACGGCTGCGGATTCGGGCGCCAGACTGGGCGCCGCGACTTCCGCAGGTGCCGCAGCTTGCAGCTTTTTCTGCTGTTCGACGATCTGCGCCATCATGGCCTGCTGTTCGTCCTGCGTCATCGGGCGGATTTGCGACAATTTCTGCGTCACATCGGTGCGCAACCCGTCCAACAAGGCCTCGAACAGTTGGAAACTCTCGGTCTTGTATTCGTTCAACGGGTCGCGCTGGGCATAACCACGAAAGCCCACGACCGACCGCAGGTGTTCCAGCGTCAACAGATGCTCGCGCCATTTGCCGTCGATGGCCTGGAGCAAGATCTGCTTTTCCACCGACCGCATCGTTTCCTCACCGAAACTGGCGGTTTTTTCGGCCATCAGCTCGTCGGTCGCCTTTTCCAGCCGGGCGATAATCTCGTCCTGATCAACGCCTTCTTCTTCGGCCCATTTCATCACCGGCAGGTCGATACCCAGCTTGGCGATTGTTTCGACATACAGGCCTTGCGCATCCCACTGGTCGGCATAGCTGCGCGGCGGCATGTGCTCTCTGACCAGATCCTCGATCACCTGATGCCGCATATCCTGAGCGATTTCCGACAGATCCTTGGCCTCCATGATCTCGCGGCGTTGCGAGAAAATGACCTTGCGTTGGTCGTTCATCACGTCGTCGAATTTCAGCAACTGCTTGCGAATGTCAAAGTTGCGACCCTCGACCTTGGCCTGCGCGCGTTCCAGCGATTTGTTGACCCAAGGGTGAACGATCGCCTCGCCGTCTTTCATTCCCAGCGACGACAGCACCTTGTCGAGCCGCTCCGACCCGAAAATCCGCATCAGATCGTCTTCGAGCGACAAAAAGAAGCTCGACCGCCCCGGATCGCCCTGCCGCCCCGACCGCCCGCGCAACTGGTTGTCGATACGGCGGCTTTCGTGTCGTTCGGTGGCCAGCACGAACAGGCCACCGGCAGCGATAACCGCTTGTTCGGCGGCGGCGTGTTCGGCCTCGATCTGGGCCCGGATCGCTTCGTGATCGCCGTCAGGGTTGGCGGCAATCGCCTCCATGATCTTGAATTCGATGTTGCCCCCCAATTTAATGTCGGTGCCGCGCCCGGCCATGTTGGTGGCGATGGTGACCGCGCCCAGCTTGCCCGCATCGGCGATGATTTGCGCCTCTTGTTCATGCAGGCGGGCATTCAGAACATTGTGCGGCAGGTCTTCCTTTTTCAGCAACTCGCTGAGGAATTCGGATTTCTCGATGGATGTGGTGCCGACCAGAATCGGGGTGCCCTTGGCGTTCGCCTCTTTGATCGCTTTGACTACGCCCTCGAATTTCTCGCGGCCCGTGCGATACACGGCATCGTGTTCATCGACCCGCGCGATGGGCCGGTTCGTCGGCACCTCGACCACGCCAAGGCCGTAAATCTCGGCAAATTCGTCGGCCTCGGTCGTTGCGGTGCCGGTCATCCCGGCGAGTTTGTCATACAGGCGGAAATAGTTCTGGAACGTGACGCTGGCGAGCGTGACGTTTTCCGGCATTATCTTGACGCCTTCTTTGGCCTCGATCGCCTGATGCAGACCGTCCGACAGCCGCCGCCCCGTCATCATCCGCCCGGTGAATTCGTCAATCAGCATAACCTCGTCGTTGCGGACGATGTATTCCTTGTCTTTCTGGAACAGCTTGTGCGCCCGCAAACCCTGATTGATGTGATGCACGATGGTCGTGCTTTCGGGGTCGTAGAGGCTTTGATCCTCGGGCAGGATACCTGCCGTGACCAGCCGGGTTTCCAGAAATTCGTTGCCCTCGTCGGTAAAGGTGACGTTGCGGGTTTTCTCGTCAAGGCTGAAGTGTTCGTCGGTCAGCTCGGGAATCAGTCGGTCGATGGTAATATAAAGTTCCGACCGATCCTGCGCCGGCCCGGAAATGATCAAAGGCGTGCGCGCCTCGTCCACCAGAATCGAATCGACTTCGTCGACGATTGCATAATTGTGGCCGCGCTGGTTCATCTGTGACAATTCGGATTTCATGTTGTCGCGCAGATAGTCGAACCCCAGTTCGTTGTTCGTCGCATAGGTGATATCAGCAAGGTAGGCCTGCTTTTTCTCGGCCTCGGGCTGTTGCGGATAGACGACGCCGGTGGTCAGACCCAGGGCGCTGAACACCTTGGCCATCCACGCCGCGTCGCGTTTCGCCAGATAGTCGTTGACGGTGACAATATGCACGCCTTTGCCAGTCAGGGCATTCAGATACGCGGGAAAGGTGGCGACAAGGGTCTTGCCCTCGCCGGTTTTCATCTCGGAAATGTTGCCCTGATGCAGAAAGATCCCGCCCATCAACTGCACCTCGAAGGCATGCAGGCCCAAGGACCGGCGCGCCGCCTCGCGACAATTCGCAAAAGCCTCGGGCAGCAGCGCGTCCAGAGATTCACCGCCCATCGCGCGTTTGGCCAGGTCTTCGGTTTTGGTTTTGATCTGGTCGTCGGTCAGTTTCTGAAACTCGGGTTCCAGCGCCACAACCTGGGCAACCAGCGGCAGCGTCGCCTTGATCTTGCGGTCATTGGGGGTGCCAAACACTTTTTTGGCGATCGATCCGAATCCCAGCATGTTCTCTCCGCGCCCCGTTTGGGGCATTTCTGACGATGATGTGCGAGGAGGCTGCTTGAAGGCATCGCGCCTGCACCCTAAAAGGGCGCCAAGTATGCCCCCTCGGAGCCTTTGCTGGCATGTAAGGGGCGGGCTATGCCGTGTCAACGTCGCGCCCCCGCGCGACCCATCAAGGGAACGTTTAATGCTGAAACATGCAACATTTTTGGCGTCTGTGGCGCTATCCGCGCTGATCGCCACCGCAGCACTGGCCGAAGGTGAAACCGCCGATACCGTCGTTGCCACCGTCAACGGCACCGACATCACGCTGGGCCAGATGATCGTCACCCGCGCCCGCCTGCCGCAACAATATCAAACCCTGGACCCGCAGGTGCTGTTCGACGGCATCCTTGACCAGATGGTGCAGCAGCAGCTTTTGGCCGAAACGATGCCCGACGAACCCAAGCGCGTCACCCTGTCGCTGGAAATCGAACGCCGCGCCCTGATGGCAGGCGAGGTCATCAACGACATGATGACGACCCCGGTTGACGAAACCGCGTTGCAGACCGCCTATGCCGCCGTCGTCGCCGATACCCCGGCAGGCACCGAATACAATGCCAGCCACCTGTTGGTCGCCACCGAAGACGAAGCCTTGGCGGCAATGGCCCGTGTGGTCGCCGGTGAAGAGTTTGCCGACGTCGCCAAAGAATTGTCGTCTGACGGATCGGCCGCGAATGGCGGCAATCTGGGCTGGTTCAGTGATGGCATGATGGTGCCGGAATTCGAAACCGCCGTGAAGGAACTGGAGCCGGGTCAGGTATCGACCCCGGTGCAGACCCAGTTCGGCTGGCATATCGTCAAGCTGAACGAGACCCGCGCCAAAGAGCCGCCGACCATCGACGAAATGCGCGAACAACTGACCAGCGAAATTCAGAACAAGGCACTGGTTGACCGGCTGGACGAACTGACCGCCGCAGGCGACATTACCCGCCCCGAGGCAGGCGCGTTCGATCCGGCACTTTTGACCGACCTTGACCTGTTGAACCAGTAGATGACCGTTTCGCCCCTTGCCCCCGCCGCGTTTCCATCGCTTCCCGTGATCGGCGGCGTCCGTTTTGCCGCCGTCGCCGCCGGGGTCCGCTATAAGGGGCGCACCGATCTGATGCTGGCCGAACTGGCCGAAGGATCGACAGTGGCGGGCGTCTTCACACGTTCCGCCACCCGGTCGGCCCCGGTGCTGGATTGTCAGGCCAAGAACGGCGGCGCATCATCGGGCCGGGCCGCGTTTCTGGTCAATTCGGGCAATTCGAACGCCTTCACGGGCAAGGCCGGGGTGGCATCTGTCAACGCGATCACCGCTGCGGTGGCCACCAGCATGGGCCTTGACGCCGGCCGGGTGTTCACCTCGTCCACGGGCGTTATCGGCGAACCGCTGCCGCACGACCGGGTGATTGCGGCGCTTGACGGGTTGCGCGACGCCCTGTCGCCCGACGCCATCGAACCCGCTGCCCGTGCCATCATGACGACCGATACATTCCCCAAGGGGTCGGCGACCAGCGTCAACATCGGCGGCAGATCGGTGCAGATTGCCGGTATCGCCAAGGGATCGGGCATGATTGCCCCCGATATGGGCACCATGTTGGTCTATATCTTTACCGACGCGGCGATCGCCTATGCGCCATTGCAAAAACTGCTGACCGATCTGACTGATCGCACCTTCAACTGCATCACGGTCGACAGCGACACCTCGACCTCGGACACCTTGCTGATGGGGGCCACGGGTGCGTCGGGCGTCGATGTCACCGGCAACGCCGATTTCGCCGCCGCCTTGGAAAAGGTCATGCTGGACCTCGCGCTGCAAGTCGTCCGCGATGGCGAGGGCGCGACGAAATTCGTCACCGTGCAGGTCACGGGTGCTGCCGATGCCGCCGATGCCCGCAAGGTCGGTCTGGCCATCGCCAATTCGCCCTTGGTCAAGACCGCGATTGCCGGACAAGACGCCAACTGGGGCCGCATCGTCATGGCGGTGGGCAAATCCGGGGCGCAGGCCGACCGTGACAGGCTGGCGATCCGGTTCGGCGACATCACCGTCGCCCGCAACGGGTTCCGCGACCCGGATTATTCCGAGGATGCGACCAGCGCCTATATGAAGCGGCAAGAACTGGAAATCGGCGTCGATCTGGGGATCGGCAATGGGTCCAGCACGGTCTGGACCTGCGATCTGACGCATGGCTATATCGACATCAACGCTGACTATCGGTCTTGAAGACACTCCTCGTGTCCGCCGTCGCCCTGATCGACGTTGACGGACGCGTCTTGCTGGCCCAACGCCCTGCCGGCAAATCGCTGGCGGGATTATGGGAGTTTCCGGGTGGCAAGGTCGAACCGACCGAGACGCCCGAAGCCGCATTGATCCGCGAGCTGCACGAGGAGTTGGGTATCGAAACCTGGCAGTCATGCCTTGCCCCGCTGACCTTCGCCAGCCACACCTACGACGATTTTCACTTGTTGATGCCACTGTTTGCCTGTCGGCGCTGGCAGGGCACGCCACATGGGCGCGAAGGCCAGGCATTGGCATGGGTGCGGGTTGCCGACCTGCGCAACCACCCGATGCCGCCCGCCGATCTGCCGCTGATTCCGATCCTGCGCGACTGGCTTTGACCCTGGGCGTTCCAAACCGTGTTAAAATTGTGTCAATTGTGGCAACAATGCGGCAGAGACTAGGTGATTAAATATTTGTACCGGTCTAGGCTAGGCCCAAGCGATCCTTGGGGAGGGACAACATGCTGCGCACGATCATTCTGGGAAGTTGTGTATCGGTGCAGGGACAGTTCGTCCGACAGCTGGATAACGGCAAGATCGTGGTGCAGATCGGGGACCGCACGTTCGAAGGTATGCCTGTCAACAAAGCCGCCTGAAATCGTCAACACGACATGAAAAAGGGACTGTCCTGCGACAGCCCCTTTTCGTTTGCCGTGTCTGATCAGAGTGTGCGAACGACCGATTCCCGCTCGAAAATCTCGATGACGTCGCCGGGGCGGATGTCGTCGTAGTTTTCAAACGCCATGCCACATTCCTGGCCTGACTGGACCTCGGGCACTTCGTCCTTGAACCGCTTGAGGGTTTTCAGCGTGCCTTCGTGAACGACCACGTTGTCGCGCAACAAACGCACCCCGGCAGACCTGCGGGCGACGCCTTCGGTGACCAGACAGCCCGCGACCTTGCCCACATTCGAGACCTTGAAGACCTCTTTGATGCTGGCGTAGCCGATGAACTTTTCCTTGATCTCGTTCGACAGCAGACCGCTCGCGGCCTTTTTCACGTCATCCACAAGGTCGTAGATCACCGAATAATACCGGATCTCGACACCCTTTTGGTTGGCCGTCTGGCGGGCCGACGCATTGGCGCGGACGTTGAAGCCGAACACCGGCGCGCCCGATGCCTCGGCCAGACCGATGTCGGTTTCGGTGATCGCGCCGACACCCGAATGCAGCACGCGCACCCGGACCTCGTCGTTGCCGATCTTTTCCATCGCTTGCACGATCGCTTCGGCAGAACCCTGCACGTCGGTCTTGACCACGATGGGCAATTCGCTGACGCTTTGGTTCGCCTTGGCGTTCGCCATCAGCTGTTCCAGCGTGGTGGCGGCCCCTGCGGCGGCGCGTTTTTCCTTGGCGGCCTTTTCGCGATAAGTCGCGATTTCACGCGCCTGACCTTCGGTTTCGACCACGTTCAACGTATCACCGGCCTCGGGCGTGCCGTTCAGACCCAGCACCTCGACCGGCACCGATGGCCCGGCCTCTTTGACTCGCTCGCCCTTGTCGTCGATCAGTGCGCGAACCTTGCCCCACTGTTCGCCAACGACAAAGATGTCGCCCTGACGCAGCGTGCCATTCTGGACCAGCACAGTCGCCACGGGGCCACGGCCCACGTCCAGCTGCGCCTCGATCACGGCACCAGTTGCGGCGCGCGACGGGTTCGCCTTGAGGTCAAGCAGTTCAGCCTGCAACGCGATGTTTTCCAACAGGTTATCAAGGCCCATACCGGTCACGGCAGAGACCTCGACATCCAGCACGTCGCCCGACATCTTTTCGACGATGACCTCGTGCTGCAACAGATCGGTGCGCACCTTGTCAGCATTGGCGGCAGGGCGGTCCATCTTGTTGATGGCGATGATCATCGGCACCTTGGCAGCCTTGGCGTGATTGATCGCCTCGACCGTCTGCGGCATCACCGCATCGTCGGCGGCAACAACCAGCACGACGATATCGGTGACCTGCGCACCGCGTGACCGCATCGATGTGAACGCGGCGTGGCCGGGGGTATCGAGGAACGTCAGGCGCGAGCCTTTGACTTCGACCTGATAGGCGCCGATGTGCTGGGTAATCCCGCCAGCCTCGCCCGACACGACCTTGGTCTTGCGGATCGCGTCCAGCAGCGACGTTTTGCCGTGATCGACGTGGCCCATGACCGTGATGATCGGCGGCCGGTTAACCAGCAGTTTCGGGTCGTCCTTGATCGCGTCGATCACCTGTTCAACGTCGGCGTCGGAAACACGCACGACCTTGTGGCCGAATTCCTCGATGATCAGTTCGGCGGTATCGGCATCGATGGATTCGTTCTGGGTCAGCATCATGCCGTTGTTCATCAGCGCCTTGACGACATCGGATACCCGTTCGGCCATCCGGTTCGCCAGTTCGCTGACCACAATCGCCGGCGGCAGGTTGACGTGGCGCACGACCTTTTCGCGTTCGACGTTGCCGCCCATCGCCTTTTGGCGGGCGCGTTCCTGCTTGCGCTTCATCGCGGCCATCGACCGCTGGCGGCCACCTTCGCCACCCGACAGGGCGTCGTTCAGCGTCAGCTTGCCGGCACGGCGACCATCGTCTTCGCGCGTCGTCTTGGGCTTGGCGACCGTCTTGTCCGAGCGGGCGTCGCGTTCGCGGTCAGGCTTGCGCGGGCCAGAGGCTTCGCGCCCCGGACTGTCGATCGCCGGTTCGCCCGGCACCGATGCGGCGGCGGCACGGCGGGCGGTTTCTTCGGCCTTGACCTTTTTACGCTCTTCTTCGTCAGCCTTGGCGCGGACCCGCTCTTCGCGTTCACGCTCTTCGGCCTCTTTCGCTTCGACCTCGGCGCGGCGGCGTTCGCGGTCTTCGGCGCGGACTTTCTCTTCGGCGTCGCGCTTGGCGGTTTCTTCGCTTTCGCGGGCCTTGGCCATCGCCAGCGCCTTCATCCGCCGTTCAAGTTCGACATCCGAGATGCCCGCAGGCCTTTTGGACGGATCGCCCAGCACAGGAGCGCCCGTCGATGTCGTTTTCACGGCACCGGGCTTGGGGACCACAACGCGCTTGCGCTTGGTTTCAACCACGACGCTTTTGGTGCGGCCGTGGCTAAAGCTCTGCTTTACGCTCCCCGGACGTGACCCACCGAGCCCAAGGGGCTTTTTGCCGTCAGTATCGCTCATCTAGCTACTTTATCCTTCCCGGCGACAGGTTTGTCGCCGTCAATCTCGCGCAGGCTTTTCAGCTTTGCGGCTTCCTCTACAACACGGTTGCTAAGTTGGCCAGTCGCGAGCGCGCCATGTATCACACTTTGCCGCCCGAATGCCAAACCCAATTCCGCAGCCGTCAAACACCCGAAATAACGGGCCCCTTCGGGCGTCCACAACTTCGTCTTGCCCCGTTCCGAACCGTCGCTGGCCTGCATCAACACGCGGACGTTTTCACCGCCCGCCAGCCAGCCCTTGACCTTTTCAAAGCCACAGACCGCCAGCCCCGCCTTGCGCGCCAGCGAGATCAGATCGACGACGCGGCGCAGGATCTGGCGTTCCACCTCGTCCACCAACCCGTCGGGCACCGTGACCGCCTGCTTGGCGGATCGGGCAAACTGCCCTTTCTTGGCCTGCTCCAACACTGCACGGTCCGCCGTCACCCAGATGCCCCGCCCCGGCAGTTTGCCAAGGATATCGGGAACGATCTGCGCCTCAGGGCCGACCACGAACCGGATCAGCCCGGCTTTGGGCTGCACCTCGCCTGTGACGATGCACTTGCGTTCGGGGTCGTCTGCCCGGTCTTTATTCTGGCCGCCGCGTGTCATCCGGTGTCCCGAGGCCTGCGATCAGGCCTCGGCCTCCTCTTCTTCGTCCGTTTCCGGCGCGTCCTTGACCAGATCGTCAGGATCGACCCAGCCCAGCATCACGCGGGCGGTCATGACCATCGTCTGCGCCTCTTCCAGGGACACCTCGAAGGGTTCCAGCACGCCATCGTCCTTGACTCGCTCGCCCTTGACCGTGGTCCAGCCGCCGGCCAGTTCCCAATCGGCGCAGGTCGCGAAATCCTCAAGCGTCTTGACGCCGTCCAGCGCCAGCGCCTCGATCATCTGCGGGGTCAGGCCTTCAAAGTTGACCAGCGAATCTTCGACGCCCAGTTCGCGGGCATGGTCCAGCGCCTTTTTGTTCTGCGCATCCAGATAGTCCTTGGCGCGGGCCTGCAATTCGGCGGCGGTGCCTGCATCGACACCGTCGATGACCAGCAATTCATCCTGCTCGACATAGGCGACTTCCTCAAGGTTGGTGAACCCTTCGGCTACCAATAGCTGGGCAAAGAACTCGTCCAGATCAAGGGTATCCATGAACAATTTCGTACGCAGTTCGAATTCGGCCTGCCGCCGCTTGGATTCTTCTTCCTCGGTCATGATGTCGATGTCGAGGCCGGTCAGCTGGCTCGCCAACCGCACGTTCTGGCCGCGCCGACCGATGGCCAGCGACAGTTGTTCCTCGGGCACCACGACTTCGATCTTGCCCGCCTCTTCGTCCAGCACGACCTTGCTGACCTCGGCGGGTTGCAGCGCGTTCACCAGGAACGTCGGCATATCCTCGTTCCACGGGATGATGTCGATCTTTTCACCCTGAAGCTCGTTGACGACGGCCTGCACCCGGCTTCCGCGCATGCCGACGCAGGCACCGACCGGGTCGATACTGTTGTCATAAGAAATCACGGCGATCTTGGCGCGGCTGCCGGGGTCGCGGGCGACGGCCTTGATCTCGATGATGCCGTCATAGATTTCGGGCACTTCCATCTTGAACAGTTCGGCCATGAATTCGTTCGCGGTGCGCGACAGGAAAATCTGCGGCCCGCGCGGTTCGCGGCGCACTTCCTTGATATAGCAGCGGATCCGGTCGCCGGGGCGGTAGGCCTCGCGGCCGATCTTGTCGTTGCGGCGCAGAATCGCCTCGCCGGCGCCGACATCCACGATGACGTTGCCGTATTCTTCGCGCTTGACCAGCGCGTTGATGATGGTCCCGGCGCGATCCTTGAATTCTTCGTACTGCTTGTCACGCTCGGCCTCGCGGACCTTTTGCAGAATCACCTGCTTGGCCGATTGGGCGGCGATCCGGCCCAGTTCGACAGGCGGGACTTCCTCGATCAGGGTCTGCCCGATTTCGGGGTTTTCCATGTATTCCTTGGCTTGGGCGACGGTGAATTCGGCCTGATAGTTCTCAAGGTCCTCGTCCGCGACCACGGTGCGCACGCGGGTAAACGTCGCTTTGCCGGTCTTGCGGTCGATGGCCACGCGAATGTCCATTTCCGCGCCGTAACGCGACTTGGCCGCACGGGCGAGCGATTCTTCCATCGCTTCGACCACCAGATTGGCGTCGATGTTCTTTTCCCGCGCTACCGCCTCGGCGGTTTGCAGCAGTTCCAGTTGGTTCGCAGATGTAATGGCCATTCAGTGGTCCCCTTCTTCGCCATCTATGATGGTCTCGATTTCGTCAAATTGGGCCTCGTCGATCTGACCCGCATCCTTGCGCCCGCGCAGCACATCGCGGATTAACTCGTCGGTCAGCACCAGTTTCGCATCCGACAGCCAGTCGAACTTCAGTCCGATGGTGCCTTCCTCGATGGTAATCAGAACCTCGTCGCCCTCGACCCCGGCCAATTCGCCCTTGAAACGACGACGCCCGTCGATCAGTTCCTCGGTCTCGATCTTGGCCTCGAACCCTTGCCAGCGTTCAAAATCCTTGAGCCGGGTCAGCGGGCGGTCGATGCCGGGGCTGGACACCTCAAGCGTGTAGGCATCCAGAATCGGGTCTTCGACATCCATCACGGCACTGATCGCGGTGCTGATCTGGCCGCAATCGTCCACCTCGATGGTGCCATCGGGCCGCTGCGCCATGATCTGCAAATGCGATTCCTTGCCGGTCATCAGGCGGACGCGCACCAGTTCGAACCCCATGTCAGTCACGACAGGGCCGATGATGTCGGCGATGCGACGGTCGATGGCAGCTTTGGCGATCAGATCATTCATATTCGGTCGGGGTCTCGTTCAAGCACAAAAAAACGGGCGCGCGGCCCGTTGTGAAGTCCGGTTGGGCGCTGGGGGTGGAGGCCAGCACGCCGCTGTTGAGAGGGGATATAGAGGGGGGCGGACGGGGATGCAAGGGGCAATGGTGCGACGGCATGGCCGCGCACCATTGCCGGTTGGTTACAACCCCAGTAGCCGATCCAACTCGGCCTTGGCCGCATCCGACAGGGTCCCGCCACCGGTCAGCGTCAGAAGACCGTCACTGGCCAAATCTTCTGCCAGCCCTACGTCGACGACCGCAGCATTATACGCGTCTTCTGCCGCCACGACGTCCGCGTCGTAGTCCGCCATGTCAACATTGATCACCGGGTTCCCCAGATCATCGACGCCGGGTATTCCATAGGCCTCATTGATGTCGTCCTGCGTCATATTGGCCAGATCCTGCCAGGCATCAAAGCTCGCCTGCTCTGCCGAAGCCGCGTTCGCAGCCGCAGTAGTCGCCGCAACATAAGTGTTCAGCTGCCCCGGCTTGCTGTTGGCCGCCGCATGTATCAGAGCGTTCGGACTTGCATGAGCGGCGTTCAAACCTTTCAGTTCGCTGGCGACTGCGCCGCGCCCGTTGTTACCGCTGTTGCCGTTATTTCCGCCATTGCCACCATTGCCGTTATTTCCGCCGTTGCCGCCGTTACCACCGTTGCCGCCATTGCCGCCGTTGCCGCCATTGCCACCATTGCCGCCGTTGCCGTTTCCCCGCTCGGCAAAGGCAGGTTCGGCATAAGTCAAAAGGATGATCCCTGCGCCAACGGTCAGCCCCACGGATAACGCGGCGGCGCGACCAAGGGTCTTGATCTGAAAACGGTCCATCTGTTCACTTTCATGTTTCGGTTTCGGTGTGGCGGACATTGGATATGACTTGCGGCAAAAATTGAGCAATTATGAGGCAAAATGAATGCACGCCAACCATCGCCAACAAAAAAGCGCCCCACCTTTCGGCGGAGCGCTAATCTTCCTCAAGGCGAAAGGCTTACGCCACCCACCACCGTTCGATCAGGCGGTTGCTGTCCAGATCGAACACATTGCCGACCTTTTCGGGATGCGCCAGCGTGGTCGAAAGTGCATCGACTGCGTTGGCATACATCGGGATCACAACGCCGCCGTCGGACGAACAGATCGCCTGCATCTCGTGATACATTTCACGCCGCTTGTCGCTGTCCAGCTCGGCGCGGGCTTCCAAAAGCAGTGACTGGAACCGGTCGTCGACCCAGTTCGTGTCGTTCCATGCCGCCCCGGTCTGGTAGCCAAGGGTGAACATCCAGTCCTCGGTCACGCGGCCCGACCAGTAGGATTCGCACCACGGCTTTTTCAGCCAGACGTTCGACCAATAGCCATCGGCGGGTTCCTGCACCACGTTGATGTTGATGCCGCAATCCTTGGCCGACGCCTGATACAGCAACGCCGCATCGACGCCGCCGTCGAACGCCGCATCGGATGCCGACAGGTCGATGCTCAACCCGTCCAGCCCCGCATCGGCCAGAATCGCCTTGGATTTATCGGGGTCATAGCTGTTCTGCGGCAGATCACTGGCCCAATACTGGTTCGCCGGACCGATCGGATGGTCGTTGGCGACAGCGCCGTGGCCTTGCAGAATCTTGTCGACCATTTCCTGCCGGTCGACGGCAAATTTCAGCGCCTGCCGGACCTTGAGGTTGTCGAAGGGCGACAGGTTGGTCAGCATCGGGAACGAATAGTGCTGGTTGCCGGTGGTTTCCAGAATCGTGATCTTGGGGTTGGCCTTCATCAGCGGTTCGGTCTGGAACACGACGTTGTTCACCACATCGACCTGCCCGGTCATCAACGCGGTCATCCGCGCCGACCCATCGTTGATCGCAATCGATTCGACCTGATCGAACCAACCGGCACGCCCGTCCTTGTAATGTCCGTCGACACGGGACAGCAACGTGCGCACGCCCGGATCAAAGGCTTCGACCTTGTACATGCCAGTGCCGATGCCCTTGGCGATCGCCTCGTCGATACTGCCATTGGGATACATCAGCAGGTGGTAATCCGACATCAGGAAGGGGAAGTCGGCGTTGCCGGCCTCAAGCACGAATTGCACCTGATAATCGGTGATCTTGTTCATCTCGGTGATCGCGGCGACGATCGGCTCGGCCGCCGATTTCGACCCTTCGGCGGTGTGCAGTTCCAGCGAAGCGATCACATCGTCAGCGGTGAACGGCGCGCCGTTGTGGAACGTGACGTCTTGCCGCAGATTGAACGTCCAGGTCTTGGCGTCGGCTGTCGCCTCCCAATCGGTCGCCAGTTCGCCGATCAACTCGCCATTCGCGGCAATTTCGGTCAGGCAGTCGAACACCGCACCGTGCGCGACGACGATCATGTAGGTGTCGGAATGGGTGCGCCCGTCCCAGGTGTCCGAAGTGTTCGCCCCGGCGCAACCAAGGCGCAGCGTCCCGCCGCGTTTCGCTTGGGCCAAAAGGGGCATGCCTGTCAGACCCAGGACGCCGGCGGCGACCCCGGTCTTGAGCAGTCCGCGTCTGCTGAGTGTTGTCATTGTCGTTCTCCCTGTTTTTTCCATTTTTCGGCGCAAGCGCCGGTCTCACGACCCATAAAGGGTCAGGTGATTCGCGCTACATCTTATCAACGGCGGCGTCGCCGATGTTATCAACTCCGCGTTCGGCCAGAAGGTTGTTCAGCCAATCGGGGTCCATTTCCGGCACCGACGACAGCAAGAGGTCGGTATAGGGGTGATGCGGCGGGCTGAACATATCGGCCTTTTCGCCTTGTTCCACAACCCTTCCGTCCTTCATCACCACCACCTCGTCGGAAATTGCACGCACGGTGGCTAGGTCGTGGGTGATGAACATATAGGACAGGCCCAACTGGTCCTGAAGGTTCGCCAGCAGGCGCAAGATACCTTCGGCGACAAGTTGGTCGAGCGCCGATGTGACCTCGTCGCAGATGATGAATTTCGGCTCGGCCGCCATGGCCCGCGCGATCCCGATCCGCTGTTTCTGCCCGCCCGACAGTTCCGACGGCAGGCGGTTGAAATACAGCTTCGGGTCCAGTTCGATCTGGTCCAGCAGCTCGTTCACCCGTTCGCGTTTCTTGGCCCCGGTCAGGCCACTGTAAAATTGCACCGGCCGCCCGATGATCTGGCCGATCGGCTGGCGCGGATTCAGCGCCGTATCGGCCATCTGATAGATCATCTGCGCCTGTCGCAGCTGATCCTTGGTCCGTTTACGATAATCGGCAGGCAGCACCTGACCGTCGAACGCGATGGTCCCAGACAGCGGCGGCAACAGCCCGGTGATGCAGCGCGCGGCGGTCGATTTGCCCGATCCGCTTTCCCCCACCACGGCCACGGTGCGCCCGGCGTGAATGTCGAAACTGACGTCGTGCAGAACCTTGACCTTGCCATAGGCCGCCGTCACACCGCGCACCGACACCACAGGAACCGCCGTATCGGAAACCGCCGGTTTTGCCGGACGTTCGAAACTGCGCACCGCCCACAATGATTTGGTGTATTCCTGCGTTGGCGCGGTCAGCATGGTGCGGGTGTCGGATTCTTCGACCTCGTCACCCTTCAGCAGCACCTTGATCCGGTCGGCCATCTGCGCGACGACGGCAAGATCGTGGGTGATATAGATCGCGGCGGTGTCAAACTGTTTGACGATATCGCGGATCGAGGCCAGCACTTCGATCTGGGTTGTCACGTCCAGCGCGGTTGTCGGTTCGTCGAAAATGATCAGGTCTGGGCGGCACGACATCGCCATCGCCGTCATCGCCCGCTGCAACTGGCCGCCCGACACCTGATGCGGATAG
>JBBQHC010000064.1:0-17370 GCA_038323615.1 Rhodobacterales bacterium
CAATTTCAAAGAGCGTAGAGACAAAATTGACTGGATGCGCCCTGTGTCTTTGGCGCGCCCCGCCCACGATACCTCTGATTTTATTCTTCCACCTCGTTGCCGTCCTGTGTCTGTCAGGCCCGTCTGGCGCCCCGTTGCTGCATCGCTGCTGCTCCGGTGAGGGGGGTTCTACGGTTAGTGCATCATGCCCGCAAGTGCTATTTTGGGGAAAAGTGCATTTTTTGTGACAAACACCGTTTTACCTGCGTTTTGAATGGTTTACCGCAATTTCCGGTCGCCGACCTTGGGTTATTTCGCAAGAATCTTGCGTCGGCACGGCAGGGGCACACCTACATTTTGGGCCTTTCGCGAATGTCACCACAAGACTGCCGGGGACTCGGGCGCGCGGATTCCCGGATCCGGGGTGAATCGCTGCGGATTCGCGGTTCAGGCCGTCGCCCGTGACCGATTCCACCGTAGCCGCGCCGCCAACAGGACAAGAATGATTCCCAGATAGACCAACGGTTCCACCTGCCAGCCTTTGACCAGCCAGATATAATGCACCGCCCCCAGCACCGCCGCCGGATAGATCAGCTTGTGCAGCTTGCGCCAGGCCGCACCGCCCATCCGGCGGACCGACAGATTGTTCGACGTGACCGCCAGCGGCAGCAACAGCAGGAACCCCGCCATGCCGATCGTGACATAGGGCCGTTTGACCACTTCGGTCCAGACCCGCCCCAGACTTTGCACATCCAGCACCGCAAAGACGGTCAAATGCACCAGAACGAAACAGAACGCCGTCACCCCGATGGCGCGGCGGAATTTCATCAGGTTGATCCCGGTCCATTTGCGCAGCGGCGTCACCGCCAGCCCCGCGATGATCAGCTTAAGCGCAACCAGCCCATAGGCCCGCTCAAGCGTATTGATCGGTTCCGGCCCCAGCTGATTGGACAGCCCGAGCCAGAAATACCACGCCGCATAACCCGCCCCTAGTATATAGAGTGACCACGCAGGCACCCGGCGCAGCAGTGCGTTCAGGTGATCGACCGGAAACATCAGTAGTTCGCCGCAAGGTCCATGCCGTCATACAGGCTCGCCACCTCGTCATAACCATTGAACATCAAGGTATCCTGCCGACTGGCGAACAGACCGCCGCCAATCTTGCGCTCGGTCGCCTGCGACCAGCGCGGGTGATCCACGGTCGGGTTCACGTTGCAATAGAACCCGTATTCACGTGCATTCAGCAAGTTCCAGGTGGTCGGCGGCATTTTATCCACCAGCGAAATCCGCACGATCGCCTTGACCGACTTGAACCCATATTTCCAAGGTACCACCAGCCGGATCGGCGCGCCGTTCTGGTTCGGCATCGGTTTGCCGTAAATCCCGGTAGCCAGCAGGGTCAGCGGATGCATCGCCTCGTCCAGCCGCAGACCTTCGACATAGGGGAACGGAATGACCTGACGGCGCACCCCCGGCATGACGTCTGGCTGCACAGCGGTTTCCATCGCGACATACTTGGCCCCGGATTGCACGCCGACCTTGGCCAACACATCCGAGAGTTGCACCCCGTTCCAAGGCACCACCGCCGACCAGGCCTCGACACAGCGGAAACGATAGATGCGCTCTTCGACGGTCAACCCGTCCAACAGATCGGCGAGGGCATAGTCGCCGGGGTTATTGACCATGCCGTCGACCTTGATCGACCACGGCGACGTCACCATAGCCGCCGCATTGTTGGCCGGGTCGGATTTGCCGGTGCCGAATTCATAGTAGTTGTTGTAGGTCGATATATCTTCGATCGGGTTGGGAACCAGGTCTTGTGCCGCCATCGCCCTGCCGGCCATCGCAGCCGCGCCCAGTCCGATCCCGCCCGCAATCAGCATTCGCCGGTCAAGCCACGCCGCTTTCGGTGTGACTTCGGCCGGGGTCAAGGTGTTTTTCCAGCGCAAGGCCATCGGTCTCTCCATCCTGTGTCATTCACATTTGGAGAAGATATAGCGCGTGATTTCATGACACGGACTCACGTTGTCGTTGGTGCATTGAAACGCGGCGGGGCGGCGACGGGTTGAAACCAGTCGCCGCCCCAAAGGATCCGCAACGCAATCAGGTGCCTTCACCACAGAATCGGATCAATGCACGACAGCGCTGTCCGGCCGTGGCCGCTGCGACCCGCTGACCCGGTCACCGACGATCAAGCCATCGACCCCGGCACTGACCTTCACCGTGTCGCCGTCCAGCACATCACCGGCCAGGATCATCTCGGCCAGTTGATCCTGCAACGCCCGCTGGATCACCCGCTTGAGCGGCCTAGCGCCAAACACCGGGTCATAGCCTTCGTCGGCCAGCCATTTGAGCGCACCCGCGTCCAGATCAAGGACGATGTTGCGTCCCGCCAGCCGTTGTTCCAACCGTTTCATCTGGATCGTCACGATCCCGGTCATGTCACCACGGGTCAACCGGTCAAAGACGACAATTTCATCGAGCCGGTTGATGAATTCGGGCCGAAAGTGCGCCCGCACCGCATCCATCACATCGCGCTTGGCATCGGCGGCATCCGACCCTTCGGGCAGCCGGCTCAGCGCCTGCGACCCAAGGTTGCTGGTCAGCACGATCAGCGTCTGCTTGAAATCGACCGTGCGGCCCTGCCCATCGGTTAGCACCCCGTCGTCCAAGACCTGCAACAGCACGTTGAACACGTCCGGGTGCGCCTTTTCGACTTCGTCGAACAGGACAACCTGATACGGGCGGCGACGCACCGCTTCGGTCAGCACCCCGCCTTCGTCATAGCCGACATAGCCCGGCGGCGCGCCGATCAGGCGAGCGACGGCATGCTTCTCCATAAATTCGCTCATGTCGATCCGCACCATCGCGTTGTCGTCGTCGAACAGATATTCCGCCACGGCCTTGGTCAATTCAGTCTTGCCGACGCCAGTTGGCCCGAGGAACAGGAACGACCCCAGCGGACGCCCTTCGTCATTCAGCCCGGCCCGCGCGCGTCGCACCGCGTTGGACACCGCACGCACCGCCGATTTCTGGCCGATCACCCGCTTGCCCAGTTCTTCTTCCATCCGCAGCAGCTTTTCCCGCTCGCCTTCCAGCATCCGGCTGGTCGGAATCCCGGTCCAGCGTTCGACGACCTCGGCAATTTGTTCCGGGCGCACCGCTTCCTCGACCATAAGATCACTGGTTGTTTCAGCCTCGGCAAGCTTGCGTTCCAGATCGGGGATCACGCCATAAGACAGCTCGCCTGCCTTGGCCAAATTGCCCTCGCGCTTGGCACTCTCCAACTCCGCCCGCGCATTGACGACCTTTTCCTTGAGGACGCGCGCGCCCTCCAGCTTGTCCCGCTCGGCCTGCCACTTGGCAGTCATCTCGGCCGAGCGCTCCATGACATCGGCCAGTTCCTTCTCGATCTTCGCCAGACGGTCCTTGGACGCCGCATCGTCCTCTTTCTTCAGCGCCTCGGCCTCGATCTGCTTTTGCAGGATGTCGCGGTCAAGCGCGTCGAGCGCCTCGGGCTTGGAATCCACCTCCATCCGCAACCGCGACGCGGCCTCGTCCATCAGGTCGATCGCCTTGTCGGGCAGGAAGCGGTCGGTGATATAGCGGTGCGACAGCGTCGCCGCCGCCACCAGTGCCGAATCCGAAATCCGCACCCCGTGGTGGAGTTCATACTTTTCCTTGATCCCGCGCAGGATGCTGACGGTATCTTCGACGGTCGGTTCCTCGACCAAAATGGGCTGGAACCGGCGGGCCAACGCGGCGTCCTTTTCCACATACTTGCGGTATTCGTCCAAGGTGGTCGCACCGATACAGTGCAATTCGCCCCGCGCCAGCGCCGGTTTGATCAGGTTGGCCGCATCCATCGCGCCATCCGCCTTGCCCGCGCCAACCAGCGTGTGCATTTCGTCGATGAACAGGATGATCTCGCCTGCGGCATCCTCGATTTCCTTCAGAACGGCCTTGAGCCGCTCCTCGAACTCGCCCCGATACTTGGCCCCGGCGATCAGGGCACCCATGTCGAGCGCCATCAGGCGTTTGTTGCGCAAGCTCTCCGGCACATCGCCACTGACGATCCGCAGCGCCAGCCCTTCGGCAATCGCCGTCTTACCGACGCCGGGTTCACCGATCAGGACCGGGTTGTTCTTGGTCCGACGCGACAAAACCTGCATCGACCGTCGGATTTCCTCGTCGCGGCCAATGATCGGATCGATCTTGCCCTGCTCGGCGGCTTCGGTCAGATCGCGGGCATATTTCTTAAGGGCGTCATAGCCTTCCTCGGCAGACGCGGAATCGGCGGTGCGGCCCTTGCGAATATCATTGATCGCGGAATTCAGTGTCTGCGGCGTCACCTTGCCCGCATCAAGCGCGTCCTTGGCCTTGGATTTCACCATTGCCAGCGCCATCAGCATCCGTTCGACCGGCACAAAGCTGTCGCCGGCCTTTTTCGCCAGCGTTTCGGCCTCGTCCAGCACCTTGCCGGTCAGGCTGTCCATATAGACCTGCCCATCGCCGCCACCGACCTTGGCGTGCTTTGACACCGCCAGATCGACGCTTTCGCGGACTAATACAGCATCGCCACCCGAGGCGTTGATCAGATTGGCCGCCAGCCCCTGATCGTCGTCCATCAGGGCCTTGAGCAGATGTTCGGGGGTCAACCGCTGATGGCTTTCGCGCATCGCGATGGTCTGGGCCGCCTGCACGAAACCGCGCGAGCGTTCGGTGAACTTTTCCAAATTCATGTTGTCTCTCCTAAAAAGCGCCCGTTGTGGGATTGCCCGCCGTTGCGGCACGCCCCCGATGGGCCTTGTTCACTAAATGGGAACCGGTTTTGGGCGATGCAAGATGCCCGGCAGATTGATACCAGACAGCCGAGGGCGCAAACGCGCAAGGGTTGACAGCCGCAGGTGCGCCGATGAAGAGGTGAAAACCCTGAACGGAGCGCCGCCAATGACCACGCCCGCCGATGACCGCCTGATTGTCGCCCTTGATGTGCCCGACGTGATGGCCGGTCTGAAACTGGCCGAAACCCTTGGCGATGCGGTCAGTTTCTACAAGATCGGGCTGGGGATGCTGACCGGCGGCGGGCTTGCCTTGGCCAACGAGCTGAAGGGCGCGATGGGCAAGCGGATCTTTCTGGATATGAAGTTTTTCGACATCGGCGCGACGGTCACGGCAGCGGTGCGCGGGGTGGCGCAGTTCGATTTTGACCTGCTGACAGTGCATGGCGACCCGCATGTGGTGCGCGCGGCGCGTGACGGGGCGGCGGGCAGCAAGATGAAAATCCTTGCCGTCACTATCCTGACCTCGCTGGATCGCGCCGATCTGGATGCCGGGCTGATAAAACCGGGCGATATCGCCGATCTGGTACAGGAACGCGCCGGGCTGGCGTTTGACGCGGGCGCCGACGGCGTCATCTGTTCGCCGCACGAGGCAGCACTGATCCGCGCCTTGCCGGAATCCGCGGGCCGGCTGATTGTCACCCCCGGCGTGCGCCCGGCGGGGGCCGAACTGGGCGACCAGAAACGGGTGATGACCCCGGCGCAGGCGATTGCCAACGGGGCCGATCACGTTGTCGTCGGGCGGCCGGTATGGCAGGCCAGCGATCCACTGGCTGCGGTCATGGCGATCAGGGCGGAAATGACAGCACCGCAGGCAGTGCGCCCGAACGCCTGAAACCGGATTCTGCGAAATGTCTGCACCACTTGGGAACTATTTCCTCTCACCGCTCGTTTCTATTGCAAGCGAGCAAGATGAAAGGGTTCTGACATGCAGACCATCAAGATCGGCACTGTCCACTACAACGCCAAGACCGGCGCCTTCGAGGCGCGGGTTGACGTTGCCCGCAACGACCGCACATTCCGGTATCCCTGCACCGTCAGCGGCCCCGCGTCGATGGATGCGCCGCAGGTTCTCGCGCAACTCCAGCGTCAGGCGCTACGTATGTCCGACAGTCCGACACTGCACTGATACGATATTCCCCCGCAGGTTAGTGGCCCGAAACCTGTCCCTCGACGGCCCACTCCTACGACCTGCAACACCTGACCCGGTGCAGACCACGCGTCTGTCACCGGGTTTTTTTTCGGCAGATCACTTCTAATCGTTGACGTCGCGGTGCCAGATTTTCACCTGACCTTCTTTCAAGCCGAACACCCGGCGCAGTCCCAAATAGGACAGCAGCGACAGCACGGCAAAGATCACCAGCGTGATCGGCAGGCCCAGACCGCTGATCCCGACCAGCAGGCCCACACCCAGCACAAACGCCCCGATCGCAAAGCCAAGAAAGATGTAGCCGGGGATCAGCACCTCAAGCGTCACCATCACCAGCGCCGCCGACATCCAGACCCACCATAATTGCCACAGTGGTTCGGTCATCAGGATTTCCCCCGCAATAGTTTGAACGCATCGCCGAACGCCTCAAGCGCACTGGCGGGCAGAATGATCGTCTGTTTGCCGGCCCCGTTGCCCAGCGCATTCAGCGCCTCGACCTGTTTCAGGGCCACCTGATACTGTGCGGCCTCCAGCCCGTTTTCCTTGATTGCGACGGCGACGACGCCGGTTGCATAGGCTTCGGCGTCGGCGGTGATCCGACGCGCCTTGGCCACCTGTTCGGCGGCATAAAGCTCGGCGTCGGCAGACAGTTCGACCGCCCGCTTTTTCCCCTCGGCCTCGGTCACCTGGGCGCGCCGCGCCCGTTCGGCATTCAACTGCTGCAACATTGCCGCACGGGTCGCCTGATCAAGGTTCACGTCCAAGATCTCGGCCCGCGTCACCTCGATGCCCCAGTCGTCGACCTGATTGGCGACCTGTTCGCGCACCGCGTTGATCAGGCTGCTGCGGTTCGCCTGCACCTGATCCAGCTCCATTCGGCCAATCTCCGACCGGACGATCCCGGCGACGGTCGTGGCAATGGCGGCATCAACGTCGCGGATCCGGTAAACCGTCTTTTCAGGTTCGATGATCCGGTAGAACACGCTGGTTTCGACCTGCACCAGCACGTTGTCGGAGGTGATGGCGTCCTGCGTCATTGCCGGCAACTGGCGTTCCAGAATGGATATGCGATGCGCTACCCGGTCCAGAAACGGCACGATAAAGTTGATCCCCGGCCCCAGAACTGACCGCAGCCGGCCCAACCGCTCGACCACGAACTTCTGGCTTTGCGGCACGATCCGCACCCCGGCCATGATCGTGATGATGATGAACGCCGCGAGCAGCAGCAAAAACAGGTTTTGTCCCAGAAAATTGGTCACGATGTCCTCGAATTGCATAAGTGTTTCCTTGAAAGTCCCGCACAGATAGGCGGTTCGGTCAATTTTTTGAAGCTCAAATCGCCAAACCCCCGGTTTCTGCCGCCCAACCTAGCATGGCGCCGCCGGAATGCACTATAGTGCCTCTATGCCCGCCCTTTGCCGCGCCTGCCTGACACGTTTTGATGCCGGCACCCGCTGCCCGGCCTGCCGGTCGCCGCGCATAACATCGCACCCCGAACTGTTCGGCCTGTCGATCGCCCACATGGATTGCGACGCCTTCTATGCCTCGGTCGAAAAGCGCGACAATCCCGACTTGGCCGACAAGCCCGTCATCATTGGTGGCGGCCACCGGGGCGTCGTGTCAACGGCCTGCTATGTGGCGCGGATCAAGGGCGTGCGGTCGGCGATGCCGATGTTTCAGGCGCTGAAACTTTGCCCCGATGCAGTGGTGGTCAAACCCCGCATGGCCGCCTACGTCGATGCCTCGCGGGCGGTCCGGGCGTTGATGGACGAATTGACGCCGGTGGTCGAACCGCTGTCGCTGGACGAGGCGTTTCTGGACCTGACCGGTACCGAACGGCTGCACGGCGCGCCGCCCGCAGTGATGCTGGCCCGGTTGACCAAACGGATGCAGGACGAACTGGGTCTGACCGGGTCGATCGGGCTCAGCCATAACAAGTTTCTGGCCAAGGTCGCGTCCGACCTCGACAAACCGCGCGGGTTTTCGGTGATCGGTCAGGCCGAAACGATGGATTTTTTGCGCCCCAAGCCGGTGCGACTGATCTGGGGCATCGGCCCGGCGGCACAGGCGAGCCTTGATGCGGCTGGCATCCGCACCTTTACCGACCTGCTGCGCTGGGACCGGCGCGATCTGGGCGAGCGGTTCGGCAGCATGGGTGATCGGCTGTGGCACCTTGCCCGCGGGCAGGACGCGCGGCGAGTGTCGGCTCATGCCCCGGTGAAAAGCCTGACCAACGAAACCACGTTCAACGAAGATACAAGCGACGCCAACATTCTGGACGGCCATATCTGGCGGCTGGCCGAACAAGTCAGCGGCCGCGCCAAAGCCAAGGACAAAGCCGGGCGGGTCGTGACGTTGAAACTGAAACGGGCGAATTTCTCGCTGATCAGCAAACGGCAATCGCTGCACCACCCGACCCAGGTTTGCGACACGATCTACCGCACCGCCCGCGCCCTGTTCGATCAGGTTGCGGATCAGGGTCCGTTCCGCCTGATCGGTGTCGGTATCAGCGAGATCGGCAGCGCAACCGGGGCCGACCGCGAAGGCGACTTGCTGGACCCCGACGCGGGCAAACGGGCCAAGGCCGAACAGGCCGCCGACAGTATCCGCGCCCGGTTCGGCAAGAACGCGATCCTGAAGGGACGGGCGTTGCGTTGATTGCGGCCCCTCCGGGGGGAGTTGTTATGGCAAAGTGAAACGGAACAGGCTGGCTCCTTTCTTTTGGCCCTAAATATTCCGGGGGGCCCAAAGGGCGGGGGCAGCGCCCCCTCAACCCGTGCGGCGACGGTAGGATGGGTCTCGACCCATCCCTATTCGGCAGCTACCCGCAATTCAGGCCGCCCGATGTCGGCCAGTTCCGCGACAACGCCCGCCAGCAACCGTTGGAAATCCGCGAAATCGGCCCGCGGTTCAACGGTGCGTTCGTCCATATAAAGGCCGCGGTCAATCTCGACCTGCACCGCGTGCTGATGGCGCGACGGGCGACCGTAGGCTTGGGTGATATAAGCCCCTGCAAAGGGCATATTGCGCACCACCCGCAGGCCCGCGCTGGCGAACGCGGCCTCGATCCTTTCAACGACAGACCCGGCGGCGGCGGCCCCGAAACGGTCGCCCAACACCACATCCGGACGCGGCGCCCCGACCGGTCCGACGTTTTCCAGCGCCTCGTGCGGCATCGAATGGCAGTCGATCAGGATTGCCTCGCCAAACTGCGCATGGCTTTGAT
This sequence comes from Rhodobacterales bacterium, assembly GCA_038323615.1. Lineage (GTDB taxonomy): Bacteria > Pseudomonadota > Alphaproteobacteria > Rhodobacterales > Rhodobacteraceae > JBBKXP01. The sequence goes on from JBBQHC010000064.1 coordinate 9,197, forward strand.
CCACCAGGGTTTGCAAGGCGTCATGATAGGGCCGCCAAAAACCGTGCAGACGCGCCTGCGCCTCGGTCAGCGCCAGTTTGCCGGCATAGATCGCGCGGCCATTGGCAACAACGCGGGGAATCACCCCCAGACCGCTGGCAACACGCGGATTATGGTTCGACCGCCTGATACCGTCGATCAGCGCCGGGTCCAGTTCCTCGGGCGCACGGTTCAGATCGACGTAGGCCCGTGGCGCAGACGCCGCCAAAAGCGGCGCGCCAAAAAGGGCCGCAGATGCAAACAGATCGTCGACATAGGCATCTTCGGACGATCGCACTTCGTGCGCATCCAACGCAATCTGCTGCAAAAATGCGGCCCGATAGTCGCGCCCGCTGTGCGGCGAGGCAAAGATGACCGACGTGGTGCGCACCATCGGCACCGTCAGATGATAGGGGGTTAGCGGCATTGTTCCTCCCGAACACCCGCACGATAAACCGAAAACGCGTTGTGTCAAAAGCCCTTGATCACCCCGGCAACTCCTTTTATAGGCAGCACACCTGACGCGGTTCGCCCCGCGTCCTGTTTGTTATGGACGGGGCGATTTGCGAAAGGAATGGATGATTAGCTCAGCGGTAGAGCACTTCGTTGACATCGAAGGGGTCACTGGTTCGATCCCAGTATCGTCCACCATGAATTCGACCGGGCAAACCAGCCCGCCCTGTAACCCAAGGCGCAATCTGCGCGCCGCGACGACAAGAGGAAACGACCATGAAGGTTCGCAACTCGCTGCGCTCGCTCAAGCAGCGCCACCGGGATTGCCGGGTGGTTCGCCGCAAGGGCCGCGTCTATGTGATCAACAAGACTCAGCCGCGGTTCAAAGCCCGTCAGGGCTGAACCACGTCAATATCTCACGACCGACAAAAGGCCGCGCCGGGCAACCGGGGCGGCCTTTTTCGTATCCGACAGGTCGGCAAGACCTGCACAGCTTCCCCCTAGCCATGTCATCCGACTGCATCTAACTTTCCGGCATCATCCGCCACGACCACAAACAGGAAGGATTTGACATGCGTATTCTTAAATTACCTTTGACCCTCGCCGCCGGCCTGCTGCTCGGCACAACCCTGCCCGCGTTGGCACAGGAGCTTTGCGGCGGTGTCGGCGCCAATGGCCAGTGGATCGGCGGCGCCGAAGCGACGTCGGACATCGCCACCACCACCGACTATCAGGAACAGATGGCCCTCGTTCTGGGCGGCAACCAATATGTATCGCTGTTCAGCGTTTCTGCCCCCACCGATGTCCGGGTTGAGGCCGCAGGGCGCGGCGGCGGCGACCCCCTGATCGACCTTTACGATTCCACCGGCGCGATCATCCTGTCCGACGACGATTCGGGTGGCGACGGATCGGCACGTGCCGAATCCATGCTGCAACCGGGCACCTATTGCCTGACGATGAAGGCATTTGACGGCGCCCCGATGACCGGGTTCGTCCGCGTCGGGCGCACCGACCAAGAGGCACTGACCACAGGCGTCACGATTCCCGACCCCGCCAGCAACGGCGGCGGCGGTGTCTGCGACGCCAGCACCGAGGCGACCCAGATCGACGGCGAAGTCGGCAGCGCCCCGATCAGCGCCACCGGATCGGTTGAACAGACTCCGTTCTGGCGCTTTACCGTCGGCACCGACAAGCCGGTCACAATCACCGCCGAAAGCGACAACGCCGATCCGCTGATCACGCTGTATGACGGAGCAGGCACCTACCTGACGGAGAATGACGATTTCGACGGGCTGAACTCGCGCATCGACATGGCGTCACCGCTGACCGCAGGCACCTACTGCATCGCCATGCAAGCGCTGTCGGATACCGCAGCGCCGATCACCGTGACCATATCCGAATACGACCCCGCCGCTGCCATCGCAGCCCTTTATGGCCGGGGCGAAGCCGCGCCGCCGCTTGACGGCAGCTATCCCATCACCGACATGGGCACGCTGGAAACCCGCCAACGGATCGACGCGCAGAACAGCAGCAGCACGACGTGGTTCAAGATCGACGTGCCCCAGGGCGGGCTGATCCTGATTGAGGCGATTGCCGCAGGCGGCACCGGCGATCCCTATCTGGTCATGTTCGACGATCTCGGGCGCAAGATCGGCGAAAACGATGATTATGGCACCGGCTATGACAGTCAGTTGATGGCCAAGGTCAACGCTGGCACCTATCTGATCGGCCTCAAGGACGTGAACGGTGCGGCCAACAGTTTCGTGCGGATGGTTATCGAACGCTACGTTCCGGCGCAGTAACACCAACGTCGCGTCGCCCCCCCTTTCCGCCCCGGCGGGGGGGGGGTCGTTTGCGCGCTTACCGCCCCCGGATCGTCACCGCATCGGCCAGCAGGCGCACCACGGTCGCCTGACTGACATAGCCGGTGACCGGCAGTTCGCGGGCGGTTTGATAGCGACGCAGGGCGCGGCGGGTGGTGGCGTCAAACTGGCCATCGACCGTGCCGGGGTTCAGGCCCAGCTGTTGCAGGCGCTGTTCGATCAGGGTGGCGGTGATCAGGTTCAGGCCCAATGCTGCCTCGTCTGCCGCCGCCGCCGCATCGGCCCCGGCCTGGGTATCGGCGGTGGTCAGGGCGGCAATACCCGCCTCGGCTTCGGCCTTGAAACTGCCCTCCGGAAACGCACTCAGATAGGCGCGATAGGCGGTCAGCGTATTGGCCGCCTTGGCGCGGTCCCACGCAGCGCGGTCCTCGGCCTGAGCGGCGGCGCGTTTCTGCGCCTCGATCTCGGCCAGACGGGCGCCTGCCAGTTCGGCGAAAACACCATCGGGAAACCGTTCCAGATAGGCGCGATAGCCCGGCTCGCCCCCCTGGGCCCCGGTTTCGTCCCAATAGGCGCGATCCAACCGGGCAGCGGCCTGTTGCTGACGCTCGGCCTCGGCCTCGACCTCGGCGGCGCGGCGGCTGGCTTGGGCGTCCAGCCGGTTAATCTGTTCGGCGTCCAGATACCCGGTCTGCGGATATCCGTTGGTCTGCTGCCAGTTGGTCATGGCACGGCGGCTGTCGGGGCCAAAAATGCCATCGACGCCGTGGGTGTCGAAATCCAGCAGGCTAAGGGACCGCTGAATTGACCGGCGGGCGTCGCGGGTCAGGGCCAGCGCATCCTCGGCCTTGCGGGCATTGCGGTTGGGTTCAGCGATGATTTCCGCAATCGCGGTTTCGGCAAGGTCGGAATACCGCCCGCCCGGAAAGCGGGCGATGTAGTTGCGATACGATTCGACGGTATCAAGGGCGACTGCGCCCTCCCACAACGTATCTTCGGCGGTGGTATCGACGACCGGGGGCGTCACGTTGACGATGACCGGACCACTTGCCAACGCTGCGGGCGCAAACATCAGGCTGGCGGGCACATACCCCGACGCAGCGATCCGGCGGTTGGCGGTGACGGCGGCAATCAGATCGGATTGCGGGCGGACCAATTCGCCGGTCAGAAAATCGGCCACATCGCGGGGTTCCCCACCCAACACCGTGACGCCCTGGGGGATGTCCAGATCGCCGATTCCGGCACGTATGTAGGGATCATAAACGGTATCGTCACCAACTTCGGCACCCAGCATCAGGACAGCCTGACCGGGCGCAGCGGCCAACACATCCAACACCGACTGGACCAGAACCCCCTGTGGCGCGACGCCGAACACCTGCGGCGGCGCACTATCGGCGGTCAGAAACCACGTGTTGCGGCCATCGGTGGCGAACCGGCCCGCCAGCACGACCAACAGACGGTCGGCATTTGGCACTGCGGCGGTGAAATCGGCAAGGGCGGCAAGGGTCGCGGCACTCCGGCCATTCGGCAGGGCCGATACGGCAAAGCCAAGGGCGGCCAGATCGTCCTGCGCCGCCGTCACCGACGCGGCGCGGAACGCGCGCGGCAGTTGTTCATAGCGTTCGGTGCCAAGGATCAGCGCCGCATCTTGCGACTGCGCGGCCCCCGCCACCATAACCGCCACAACCCAAACCGTCGCCCGTGTCATCATCTGCCGCATGTCGCCACCCGTTGCTGCCTGTTTTGACAAAGCTACGCGCTGGCGCCCCGGTTATTCAATAACCATTGGCGCAAATACAAATGGGGCGGAAGGTTTCCCCTCCGCCCCATCCAATCCGAGGAACAGACCCCAGGATTAGTTGAAGTTATAGACGACCGACACGCCGAACGTGTTTTCCGAATTGTCCAGTGCGCCCAGATCGGGGCCGTTGAACTCGGAAATATAGCTGGTGCGCAGCGACAGGGCGTTGCTCATCGCGACATTCAGCGCCAGTTCGTTCTTGACCGTCGACAAAGCGTCCGACCCGATGATGGTGGTATCGTTGCTCACGTAGACAGTGTCGCTGAAGCCATAGGAGAAGTTCGATTCGGCGCTGTAAGCGACTTCGTCGATCTTTTCGAATGTGCCGGGAACGGTCGGCGGAGTCGGTGTACGTTCGAAGGCGCGGTAGCCCGGACCTGCCTTGAGGGCCCAAGAAACCTGCGGGGTGTCGATGACGCGGTAACCGATACCAACGCCAATGAACGCGTCCTTGCTGATGTCGCCGGCAACAGCGGTGCTGGCTTCTTGGTCCGACTTGATGTCGATCGCGGCATAGCCGAACAGACGCGGGGAAAAGTCGCGGGTATAGTCGTAGCTGGCGGTCACGGTGTTGACGTTATCAACCGACGCCGGATCGCTTGAATCCGAATAGACATAGGACAAGTTGAAGTCCGACCCGTTGACCCCATCATAGAACCCGTAGTTCACGCCGACGCCGACAGTGGTGACATCGGTCCCACCGGTCCGGTCCAGCGACGTAGCACGCAGCGCGACCGACCCGTAGGTGCCAACCGTGCGGCCTGTATTGCCAACGCGGGTGCGGCGGGCGTCGTCTTCGATCTGACGCTCCAGCGCGCGGACGTCGTCAGCGGTCTGGGTGCCAGTTGCAGTGGCGCCCAAAGTTTGTGCGGTCGCAACGCCTGCAAGCATCGACGCGACTGCGGCAACTACAAAGATATTCGTGTTTTTCATTTTCTGGTTCCTTATCACTCAGTGGCAGCGCAGTGCTGCGGTGACGGTCAGATAGGATGCTATCCAGAAATTGAAAACGCCATTTTCCGCAATTGATTGTCCGATCGCCCATCGCCGCCGACCTCGCAACATCGGCCTGATTTCGCCGATATCTAAGCCATTGAAAACATTGAAACGAGCGGCTATACGCCGAAGGGGTTTTCAGATTTCTTCGCCAGGGTGGTTGAAATTCGAAAACCCCACGAAAGACCGGAAATTTCCCCGGTATTTCTGCCCTTTAACCAGCTATTATATGCCTCACGCGATATTGATGTTACAAAAAGAGTTACCTGTTACCGTCGAATTTATTCAGCAGCCACAGCCGTTTCGGCCTTTTCAACCCGCACCGCAGAGAATTTGAATTCAGGTATTTTACCATAGGGATCAACCGCCGAATTGGTCAGGATATTCGCGGCCGCCTCGACATAGGCAAAGGGCAAAAACACCATATCTTCGGCCACTGCCCGATCCGCCCGTGCCATCACCAGAATCGACCCCCGCCGCGTCGTCAGCCGCAGCATGCCGCCGGGCGCGACACCCAAGGCCCGCAGCGTCTTGGGATGCAGTGAACAGTTCGCTTCGGGTTCGACCGCGTCCAGCACCTTGGACCGCCGGGTCATCGACCCTGTATGCCAGTGTTCCAGCTGTCGCCCGGTGGTCAGGATCATCGGATATTCGGCATCCGGCACCTCGTCGGGCGCAATGATCGACGCCGGGGTGAACTTGGCCCGGCCACCGGCACGCGGGAACCCGTCGGCAAAGACAATCGGCTGCCCCGGATCGGTCGGCGACAGCGACGGATAGGTCACCACATTTTGCGCCTCAAGGCGGTCCCAGGTGATGTTGGCCAGCGATTTCATGCTGCGGGTCATTTCGGTGAACACTTCGGATGGGTGCGTATAGGTCCACGCCAACCCCAGCCGTTTGGCCAGTTCGACCTCGATCCACCAATCCTCGCGCGCCAGCCCCGGCGGCGGCACCGCGGGGCGGCCCATCTGCACCTGCCGGTTGGTATTGGTCACGGTCCCGGTCTTTTCGGCAAAGGCCGACGCAGGCAGGATCACATCGGCATAGTTGGCCGTTTCGGTGATGAAAATGTCCTGCACCACCAGATGCTCCAGCTTGGCCAGCGCATCGCGGGCATGGTCCACATCGGGATCGGACATCGCCGGGTTTTCGCCCAGAATATACATCCCGGAAATCTTGCCGTCATGCACCGCATCCATGATCTCGGTCACGGTCAGGCCGCGCTGCGGGTTGACGATATCCTCGCCCCAGATCTCGGCGAATGCCGACCGCACACCGTCGTTCCCGACCGGCTGATAATCCGGCAGGAACATCGGGATCAGCCCGGCGTCGGATGCCCCCTGCACGTTATTTTGGCCCCGCAGCGGATGCAGGCCCGATCCGGGCCGCCCGACTTGCCCGGTCATCAGCGCCAGCGAAATCAGGCAGCGCGAGTTGTCGGTGCCGTGGATATGCTGCGATATGCCCATGCCCCAGAAAATCATTGCCGCACGGGCTCCGGCAAAGGTCCGCGCCACATCGCGCAGCACTTCGGCGTCGATGCCGCAAATCGGCGCCATCTTTTCCGGGCTGAAATCCTTGAGGTGTTCCTTTTGCGCCTCGAAATTCTCGGTATAGGCGGCGACGTATTGCTGATCGACCAGCCCTTCTTCGATGATCGTGTGCATGATCGCATTCAGCATCGACACATCGGAACCGGGGCGGAATTGCAGCATATGCGACGCGAACCGACGCAGGCCAACGCCGCGCGGGTCCATCACGATCAGCTTGCCTCCGCGTTTGGTGAACTGCTTGAAATAGGTCGCGGCGACCGGGTGGTTTTCCACCGGATTGGCGCCGATGACGATGGCGACATCGGCGTTTTCAATCTGGTTGAACGTCGCCGTGACAGCCGCCGATCCGACGTTTTCCATCAGGGCCGCGACCGACGACGCATGGCACAACCGGGTGCAGTGATCGACGTTGTTGTGGCCAAACCCCTGCCGGATCATCTTTTGGAACAGATAGGCCTCTTCGTTGGTGCATTTGGCGCTGCCGAACCCGGCAACAGATTCGCCACCCTTGTCCGAACGCAGCTTGGCCAACCCGCCCGCCGCGAAATCCAGCGCCTCGTCCCATGTCGCCTCGCGGAAATGGGTTTGCCAGTTGCCCGGATCGACGTTCAATCCCTTTGCGGGGGCATCGGCGCGTCGAATCAGCGGCACCGTCAGGCGGTGTTCGTGGTGAATATAATCGAACCCGAACCGACCCTTGACGCACAGCCGCCCCTCGTTCGCCGGGCCGTTGATCCCCTCGACAAACTTGACCCGGCCATCCTTGACCTTAATGCTGACCTGACAGCCGACCCCGCAAAACGGACAAACCGATTTCGCCTCGGAATCGTAGTCGCCCGAATCCCCGATCTGCGCATCGTCCAGCACGGCGGCAGGCATCAACGCCCCGGTCGGGCAGGCCTGCACACATTCGCCACAGGCGACGCAGGTCGACGCACCCATCGGGTCGTCCATGTCAAACACCGGATACGACCCATGCCCGCGCCCGGCCATCCCGATCACATCGTTCACCTGCACCTCGCGACAGGCCCGCACACACAATCCGCACTGAATGCAGGCATCAAGGTTGACGGACATCGCCACATGGCTGTCGTCTAGCAGCGGTATATGGTCGGCCCGCATCGCCGGAAACCGGCTGTCGGCCACACCCTGCGCCGCCGCCATGTCCCACAAATGCGAGGATTTATCATGCGCCGCCACCTGTTTGGGCTGATCGGCCAGCAGCATTTCCATGACCATCTTGCGGGCCGTCGTTTCGCGCGCGCCCTGCGACGACACTTTCATGCCCTCGCTGGGTTCGCGCACGCAGGACGCCGCCAAAACCCGTTCGCCATCAATCGCCACCATACAGGCGCGGCAGTTGCCGTCAGACCGATAACCGGGCGCATCCTTGTGGCATAAATGCGGGATCGTGGTGCCTTGGGCCTTGGCGACCTCCCAGATGGTCTGGCCCTTGTCGGCCTCGACATCCTTGCCATCCAAAACAAAGCGGATCCGATCAGACATGGTGCTGCTCCCGTTAGCGTT
>JBBQHC010000065.1:0-17304 GCA_038323615.1 Rhodobacterales bacterium
TGGCGGATGGCGCTAGGCCCTTTTTCATTTTTTGGGATTTAATTTTTCGGGGGGGCGCGGGGGGGCTGGCCCCCCGCCCATCGGCGGCGTCAGCCGTCGAAATTGACCTCTTCCATGATCCGCAAAGCAGCGGGACGTTGGCTCGCCAATTCAGTCAAATCAATGGTATCCGGGGTGAAGTTTCCCCAGCTTGTCACTAATTCTGACAGCGGTGCATCGGCAAGTACCGGATACTCGTTGTTGGCCTCGGCATAGATGCCCTGCGCCTCGGGTGAAACAAGGAATTCCATCAGTTGGACGGCTTCTTCGCGGTTCGGCGCAGCCTTGGTCAGGCCAACGCCCGAGACGTTGATATGCGTACCGCCACCCGCAAAAGTCGGGAACACGATACGCACTGCTTGGGCCCACGGCACTTGTTCGGGGTCTGCCAGCATTTGGCCCATGTAATAGGTATTGCCCAACGAAATATCGCATTCCCCGGCCCAGATCGATTTGACCTGTGCGCGGTCGTTACCCTCGGGTTTGTGCGCCAGATTGGCGCGGATCCCGGCCGCCCAGTCGCGGGCTGCCTCCTCTCCGTCATGGACGACGACAGCCGCCAAAAGCGCCAGGTTGTAGTCATGCAGCCCCGACCGGGTGCAGATCCGGCCCCGCCATTTCGGATCGGCAAGGTCTTCGTAGGTCGTCACCTCGCCATCCGCGACACGGTCCTTGCTGGCATAGACGACGCGGGCGCGTTTGGTCAGTGCAAACCACAGATTATCGGGGCTGCGCAGTTCGGCCGGGACCGCGGCGGTCAGCAAGGCGCTGTCCACGGGTTGCAACACATCGGCGTCAACGATCTGTTGCAAATTGGCGATATCGACCGTCATGACCAGATCGGCGGGCGACCTTGCGCCTTCGGCCTTGAGCCGCTCGACGATGCCATCCTGCACAAAAGCGAGGTTCACGACGATACCAGTCTCGGCAGTGAAGGCGTCCATCACCGGCTGGATCAATTCGGGCTGGCGGGTTGTGTAGATGTTCACATCGGCCAGCGCGGGCAGTCCAAGGGCGCTGGTGGCGGTGGCAAGCAGCAGGGTGCGCAGGGTCATGGCGTTCTCCGTTTCAGACACCCGGCTTATCCCTGAGTCTTTTAGTCGGGTCAATACCTGATGGTTTCAGTCAGCCAATCCGCGCTCGCTACGTTTTGCGCTGTCCCAGAGCGCATCCATTTCGGCCAGATCGCTGTCGGCAGGTGTCTTGCCGTCCGTTGCAAGAACGTCCTCTATCACCATGAAGCGCCGTGTGAATTTCGCATTCGTGTCGCGCAGCGCGGCCTCGGGATCGACGCCCAGATGTCGGGCCAGATTGGCGATTACGAACAGCAGGTCGCCAAATTCGTCCACGACTTCAGCCTGCGTCAGCGTATCGCGCGCGGCGACGAGTTCGCCGGCTTCTTCGACGATCTTGTCGATCACCTGATCCGTCGAGGGCCAATCAAACCCGACCCTTGCCGCCCGCTTTTGCAGTTTCACCGCCCGCGTCAGCGCCGGCAGTCCCAAGGCTACACCGTCCAGCGTCCGCGCTGTGCCACGCTCTGCCGCTTTGATCCGTTCCCAATCGGCGGTCTGCTGATCGGCACTTTTGTCCCGGCTTTCGTTGCCAAAGACATGCGGATGTCGCTCGACCATCTTGTCGCCAATCGTCCTGGTCACGCTGTCAAAGGTAAAATGTCCGGCTTCGGCCCCGATGGCCGTATGATAGACGGTCTGCAACAGCAGGTCGCCCAACTCGCCCTCAAGATCGCGCCAATCTTTGCGTTGGATCGCATCGGCGAATTCGTAAGCCTCTTCAATGGTATAGGGGGCGATGCTGTCGTAAGTCTGTTCCACGTCCCACGGGCACCCCGTCACAGGATCGCGTAGCCGCCGCATGATTTCCAGCAGCCGCGGCATCCCGCCCTCGGGGTCGTTGATCAAGGCATTTGACGTGGCAAGGTCCATTGCGGCGGCTTTCGGTTTCGGGTTTGTAGTCAGCGTATTGCCCCCAGCCAAAGAGTCCAGAGATGCCCGTCATCAACCGTATCGCCGATTTCGCCGACGACCTGACCGCGTGGCGGCGGCATTTGCACCAGCACCCCGAGTTGCAGTTCGATTGCCACCAGACCGCGGCCTTTGTGGTGGAAAAGCTGCGCGCCTTTGGTGTTGACGAAATCCACGAAGGCATCGCTACCAGCGGCGTCGTCGCCATCATCAACGGGCAGGGGCCGGGGCCGACCATCGGTTTGCGCGCCGATATGGATGCGCTGCCGATGACCGAGACGACCGGGGCCGAATATGCCTCGACAGTGCCCGGCAAGATGCATGCATGCGGCCACGACGGCCATACGACGATGTTGCTGGGGGCTGCCCGCTATCTGGCGGAAACCCGCAATTTCGCGGGCCGGGTCGCGCTGATATTTCAACCGGCCGAGGAAGGTGGCGGCGGCGCCGAGGTGATGGTGAACGAGGGTGTGCTGGACCGATTCGACATCGCGCAGGTCTATGCCCTGCACAAGTCCCCCGGCACCCCAACGGGCCAGTTTTGGACCACACCGGGGCCGATCATGGCCGCCGCCGATACGTTCCACATCGACGTGCAGGGCAAGGGCGGCCACGGGGCCTATCCGCACGATTGCCGCGATCCGGTCATTGCTGCGGTGGGCATCGTGCAGGCGATCCAGACGATTTCCAGCCGCAGCAACAGGGCGCTGGACGATCTGGTGATCTCGGTCACCCAGATTCACACCGGCACCACCGACAATGTGATTCCCGATACGGCGTATATCAACGGCACCGTGCGCACGTTCGACACTGCCGTTCAGGCGATGGTGATCGACCGGCTGGAACAGATCGTCGCGGGGCAGGCGGCGAGTCTCGGGGTGCAGGCGACCTTGTGCTTTGAAAAGGGCTATCCGCCGACCGTGAATAACGCCGAAAAGGTGGCCTTTGCCGCCGCTGTCGCCCGCGAGATCGCTGGCGATTCGGGCGTGCAGGACGATGCGGCGCCAGAAATGGGGGCCGAGGATTTTTCCTATATGTTGAACGCCCGTCCCGGTGCCTATCTGTTCATCGGCAACGGCAATACCGCCGGGCTGCATCATCCGGCCTTTGATTTCGACGATGCGGCGGCCCCGGTGGGCGCGTCGTTCTTTGCCCGGCTGGTCGAACGGGCGCAGCCGTTGCCGAAATAGGCTAGGCGGCGGGCCGCGCGGTGCTAATCTGGCGGCATTCACAGGAGGCTATTTTGCATCGCATCATCGCCCTGATCCTGCTGGCCGGTCCAGCCGCCGCACAGGATTACGTCACCTTTCAGACCCCGTCGGCTAACATCACCTGCGGCATGTTCGCCGATGACTATCCGGGCGTGCGCTGCGACATGGCGACGCTGACGCCCAGCTTTCGGCAACGGCCCAAGGATTGCGATCTGGAATGGGGCAGTTCGTTCTGGATCGGCGCGGGCGATCGGTCGGGCGAAGTGGCCTGCGTCGGCGACGTCGTCGCCAGCCCGCCGTTTCAGGTGCTGCCCTATGGTCAGTCGGTGACGTTTGGCGGTGTGACGTGCCGGTCGGAACAGTCGGGCCTGACCTGCACCAACGGATCGGGCCACGGGTTTACCTTGTCGCGGGCGCAGCAACGCCTGTATTGACTCTCGCCGGTCGCCGGGCAATGACGCGCCGCCGGATCAGGGGCGTCTCCGCGCAAAACATCGACGCGCCTTGCGGACATGCGAGGATTTCCAGATGGCATTGGAAGATGCGAAAAGCCAGGTTGATCAGGCGTTCATGCGGGCCGGGCCCAAGGGGCTGGCGTTCGAGAATGCCTTTGGCGGGGCGACATCGTTCCTGCGCCGCACCTATACCAAAGACCTGAACGGCGTCGATCTGGCGGTCACCGGCGTGCCCTTTGATCAGGCTGTGACGCATCGCCCCGGAACCCGTTTTGGCCCCCGCGCGATCCGCGAGGCAAGCAGCCTGCAACCCTATGACCCGCCCTACGGCTGGGACGGGTTCGATCCGCTGTCGGATTTTTCCATCGTCGACTACGGCGATCTGGCGTTCGATTATGCCCACACTCCCAGCTTTCCGGGTCTGTTGCAGGCCCATATCGCGGGGATTCTGGCGGCCGGGGCGGGATCAATCGTTTTGGGCGGCGATCATTTCATCACCCTGCCGATCCTGCGGGCCTATGCCGACAAATTCGGCCCCCTGTCGGTGATCCATTTCGATGCCCATTCGGACCTCTGGCAAGACGATGATTTCGACCGGATCGACCACGGCACAATGATGTACAAGGCGGTCAAATCCGGGGTGGTCGATCCGAAACGGTCGCTCCAGATCGGGATCCGCACCCATTGCGACGACTATTTGGGGATGGAATATATCGACGCCCGCACCGTCCATGAAAAGGGCACCGCTTGGGTGGTTCAGCAGGCCAAGGCCAAAGTCGGCAATCATCCGACCTACGTGACATTTGACATCGACGCTCTTGACCCCGCATTTGCGCCGGGCACCGGCACCCCGGTCTGGGGCGGGCTGGCCAGCTGGCAGACGGCGGCGATGCTGCGCGATCTGGCGGGCATCAACATGGTTGGTGGTGATGTGGTCGAGGTGTCGCCGCCCTATGATACCACCGGGGCGACGGCCATTGCCGGGGCCCATGTCGCGATGGAACTCTGCACGCTGTTTTGCTGGAACAAGCGGGCGCGCGCGCAGTGATCCTGCGTTTCGCCGGTATTCTGGCGCTGATCGTGCTTGCCGCTGGCCTTTATGTCCGCCTTGCGCCCTCTGATCCGGGCCGCTGGCACCGCTGGGAATTGCCCCCGATGGCGGCGGGTGATTATCCGATGCCGAACGGTCATGTCGCGATCGGCGGCGTTGCCGGGCCGCAAGTGCTGACCCAGCTTGACGCGATCATCATGGCGACCCCGTGCACCAAGCGGCTGGCGGGGTCGGTGGATCAAGGCATGATCACCTATGTCACCCGCAGCAGGCTATGGGGCTTTCCCGATTACACGACCGTCCGGCTGACTCAGACGGGCGCGGCCTGGGTTCTGGCGATCAACGGCCGCTCTCGGTTCGGTAAATCCGACGTTGGCGTCAACAAGGCGCGGATCGACGGCTGGCTGGCAGGAATCGCCCTGACCAAGCCTTGACCGAGGCGAGGCAATCGGCCACTTGAACCCCATGATACCCGCAGAAAAGCTCGCCCAGATCATCGACCGTTTCCAGTTTCTGGAGGCAAAGCTGAATGGCGGCCTGTCGGGGGCCGAAATTGCCGACGTGGCGCGCGAATATGCCGAACTGAAACCCGTGGTGGCGACGGTCGAAGGGTATCAGGCGCTTGAGGCCGCGATTGCCGAGACCGAGAGCCTGTTAAGCGACCCCGATATGCGCCGGATGGCCGAGGACGAACTGCCGGGTCTGCGTGACCAACTGGCGCAGGCTCAGGCCGATGTCCGCCTGGCCCTGTTGCCCAAAGACGCCGCCGATGGCCGCCCGGCCCTGATCGAAATTCGCCCCGGCACTGGCGGCGACGAGGCGGCGCTGTTCGCGGCCGACCTTTTGCGGATGTATCAGCGCTATGCCGAAACCCAAGGCTGGACGTTTGAAATCCTCGACGAAACCATCACCGAACTGGGCGGCATCAAAGAAGTCGTGGCGCGGGTTGCGGGCGATGGCGTGTTCGCCAAGCTGAAGTATGAAAGCGGTGTGCACCGGGTCCAGCGGGTGCCCGAAACCGAAGGCAGCGGGCGGATTCACACCTCTGCCGCCACGGTGGCGGTACTGCCCGAGGCGCAGGAGGTCGATGTCAAGATCGACCCGAACGACATCCGCATCGACACCATGCGCGCCAGCGGTGCGGGCGGTCAGCACGTCAACACCACCGATTCGGCGGTGCGCATCACCCACCTGCCGACGGGCCTGATCGTCGTCAGCGCCGAAAAATCGCAGCATCGCAACCGCGAGATCGCGATGCAGGTCATGCGCACCCGGCTTTACGATCTGGAACGCCAGCGGATCGACGGCGAACGCTCGGCCGACCGCAAGGCGCAGGTCGGCAGCGGCGATCGGTCCGAACGGATTCGCACCTATAATTTCCCCCAGGGCCGGATGACCGATCACCGGATCAACCTGACCCTTTATTCGCTGGGGCAGATCATGCAGGGCGACCTGACCGAAGTCATCGCCGCCCTGTCGGCGGACGCGCAGGCCACGCTTTTGGCCGAGATGGGCGCGTGACCGGGGCCAAGGCGTTGGCACGCGCGGTGCGCATCATGACCGATGCCGGGGTTGACGGCGCACCCCGTGATGCCCGCCTGCTGTTGGGGCATGCGCTTGGGATCGGGGCGGATCGCCTGACACTGATCCTGCACGAGACTGTGCCGATGGACGCGCTGGCGCGGTTCGACATGCTGGTCAGCCAACGCGCATCGCGCCTGCCCGTCGCCTATCTGATCGGACGGCGGCAGTTTTTTGGCCGCGATTTCATCGTGACACCCGCGGTGCTGGACCCGCGCGGCGATACCGAGACGCTGATCGCGGTGGCGCTGGCGCGGCCATTTGCCGGCCTGCTGGATCTTGGCACCGGCAGCGGCGCAATTGCCTGCACCCTGCTGGCGGAGCGCGACGGAACCACCTGCGTGGCCACCGATCTGTCGCCCGCCGCGCTGGATGTGGCGCAGCGCAATGCGGCGGCACTTGGGCTCGCGGGCCGGATCGCGTTTGTCGAATCGGATTGGTTCAGCCAGGTGACCGGGCGGTTCGATCTGATCGTGTCGAACCCGCCCTACATTGCCGCCGCCGACATGCCGGGGCTATCACCCGAAGTCCTCAACGAACCCCGCGCGGCGCTGACCGACGACGCCGACGGGCTGACCGGTTACCGCGCCATTGTCGCCGGGGCCGGGGCGCATCTAACCAGTGGCGGGCGGCTGCTGGTCGAGATCGGCGCGGAGCAGGGCACGGAAGTTTCCGCGATGTTCGCAGCGGTGGGGTTCGTGCAAGTCGCTGTGACCAAAGACATCGACGGGCGCGACCGCTGTGTCAGCGGCGACTGGCCCGATTAGGGCCGAAAACACCCGACTGGGCGAATTTTTCACAATTTGCCCTTGCCCTGTGGCCTGTTGCGTGTTTATTCATCTGCATCGGATGGAATGATCGCCTTCTCGGCCTCTTCCCCGGTCAGTCGCCAGAACATCGCAGGCCCGGATCAGTCGCAATGGTGCGCAGGGTTACGCAAAACAAAGCCTTAGGCCAAAGTCGCAGGCATGACGAAAGCACCCACATGAGATCTTCCAAGTCACGCTCGCGCGGCAACAAGAACCGCAGCAACGTCCGCCCGTCCGGTGGCAACATCATCAACCGGGTGTTCGACAGTTCCGGCCCGGACGGCAAGGTGCGCGGCACGCCGCAACAGATCATCGAGAAATACAACCAGCTGCACCGCGACGCGCAGCTGTCCAACGACCGGGTCAATGCCGAGAATTTCTCGCAGCATGCCGAACATTACACCCGGATACTGGCCGAGGCGCAGCGCGAGGTCGACAGGGCCCGCGACGATCAGGAAAGCCAGAACCGCGAACGTCAGGCCGAGCGTGACCGCGAGCGGAATGACCGCTTGAAGGCGCAAGAGGCGGCATCGAGCGATCCGGGGTCGGGCGATCAGCCGCAGGCGCGTGAGAACGCGGGCGGACGCGATCAGCGCGACCAGTCTGGCGGACGCGACCCGCAACATCAGCGCGATCAGTCAGGTGGGCGCGACCAGCGCGATCAATCTGGCGGACGCGATCAGCAACCGTCAACCGACTACGGCTATCACCCCAGCGACGACCAACCCGACAGCGGCCAGGATTCAGGATTGGTCGAAACCCCCGAGGCCAAGCCGCAAGAAGCCCAATCGCCCCAAGCTCCGGCCCGCAAACCCCGTGCTCCGCGCAAACCTCGTGTGCAGGCCGACAACGGCGGCCCGGCAGAAGCGGCGGAGTGATGGCAATAAGGGCTACCGGTTCGGGAGCCTTCTGCTTTGGGTGATGCAGTCTGAAACCGAGTGATTGCTGGATACCGTGCATTTGGCATCCAAGGTCTCAGGCAGAATTCTTCGGGGGTTTTGCTGGCGATTACTCTTCGCCAGAGACTCAAAACCGCATCTTTTGGGACAACACTGCCGTTCAAAGATGAAAATCGATTTGCGGGCCTTGACGCACTACACCGTGGGTCGCGCAATACGTCACCCCCGAAACCGGGCATTCCAGACGGAAATGCGACTGTCGTCGCGATCTTCATACGCTTTGATCGCCGCCCCAATTGCCGTCGCGTCCGCCGGCGCGCGATCTTCACCAAGCTCGGTCAGTCGCATCGTATACCACGCCGTGATCTCGCCTTCGGGCGGCTCGGTGAACCTCGGAAAAACAGGGTCACTATTTCTGCCAGATTGCCATCCTTTCGGCAGCGCCGGGTCGAGAGCGAAGGCGCGGGCAAAGCCAGCCATATCGACGATGCCTCCGGCGACCGCATCCGCCGCCTGTTGCAAGGTCTTGAACCCACCGGTCAGCATCAGTGGCTTGCGAGTTAAAGGTCGGGCACGTTCTGCGAAGTTCATGAAATAGGGCCCTGCGCCTGCACTGTCCGAGGCGGATCGGGCACCGGGGAAATATGTTCCACCGCTGATGTCGATCAGGTCGATTTCGGTCTCATCCAGGGCCGCAACCACCAAGAGCGCATCGTTTTCATCAAAACCCCCTTCCAACTGATCCGTCGCGTTCAGCTTGATGGCGACCGGAAAACCGGGGCCGACTGCGCTCCGCACCTCGTCGACAACCTCTAGCAACAGGCGCATCCGGTTCGCTATGGACCCGCCATGATCGTCATCCCGTTTGTTGAACAAAGGCGACAGAAACTGGCTCAGCAAAAACCCGTGGGCTACGTGTATTTGGACGCCGCCGAACCCAAGCGCTTGGGCGAGGCGCGCCGTGCGGGCAAATTCGGACGGCAGTGCGCGCACCTCGTCCAAAGTCAGGGCGGCGCACGTCAAACCAGTGATGTCGAGCGCGCTGGGACCTTTCGGCGTGCTGATCGGGGGATGCGCCATCGCGCCAGCGTGACCCAGTTGCAGCCAAAGCTGGGCTCCATCGACCGCGCCCCTGCGGGCAAGGGTTTCAAACCGACCCAGATCGGAATCCGATGTCAGAACCAGATTTCCCGGCTTTTCTGCAAAGTTTGGATTGCCCTGCACCTCGCCGATAATCGACAAAGCCAACCCGCCTGTCGCCCAGCGTTCCTAAAGCCAAATTTGGGCATCCGTCGGATTCCCGCGCCCGTCACCCAAGGAATCCGACATCGCCGATTTAGCGATCCGGTTTTTCAAGACTGTCCCGCATGGCAGTTCAAGCGGTTGGAATAGGGCCGAGAATTTATGATCTTCCATACGATGACTTTCTTAGTAGAAAGGCCTGCGTTGTCCGGCATTGCGATCATCCGATCCCGACGCTGTGCGCGATGGCATGGAATCAAATTGGTCTTGGACCGACGCCAGATAAGCCAACGTTTCGCGGCATCATCGACCGTCAAAACCCTACGGACCCGGATCTTTCCGCTTCAGTCGTACCGCGCCGCCGTCAGTCCATCCATGTCGATCTCGGGCGTTTTGCCCATCACCGCGTCGGCCACCGCACGGCCTGATCCGCAGGCCATTGTCCAGCCCAGCGTGCCATGCCCGGTATTCAGAAACAGGTTGTCATAGCGCGACGCACCCAGAACCGGCGTCCCGTCGGGCGTCATCGGGCGCAGGCCGGTCCAGCCTTCGGCCTTTGTCACATCGCCGCCGCGCGGGAACAGATCGCTGATGACGTGGCGCACCGTGTCGGTCGCATGTGGCCCCAGCCGCCCGGAATAGCCCGCGATTTCCGCCGTGCCCGCGACCCGGATCCGGTCGCCCAGCCTTGTGATCGCGACCTTGTGGGTCTCGTCCATGATCGTGCTTTGCGGCGCCATGTCAGGGTCGGTCACGGGCAGCGTCACCGAATAGCCCTTGACCGGATAGACCGGCAATTTGATCCCGACGGGACGCAGGATCAGCGGTGCAAAGCTACCCATCGCGCAGACATAGCGGTCGGCGGTCTGTAGGCCTGCGGGTTCGGTGCGTACGCCGGTCACGGCACTGCCTTCGGTCATGATCTGGCGGATTGACTGGCCGTATTGGAACGTCACCCCCAGTTCGGCGCATTTATCGGCCAGCGCGACGGTGAACATCCGGCAATCACCGGTACGATCCGCGGTCAGGCGCAATCCGCCGACGAATTTCTGCCGCACCGCCGCCAGTGCGGGTTCGACGGCAATGCAGCCGTCGGGGTTAAGCAGCTCGAACGGCGAGTCGTATTCGGCAAGGATGGTCTGGTCGGCCTTGGACCCCTTCATCTGCTTTGCGGTGCGGAACAGTTGCAGCGTCCCCTGTTCGCGCCCGTCATATTCAATGCCGGTTTCGGCGATCAGGTCGGGCATCACGTCGCGGCTGTAGTTCGACACCCGCACCATTCGCCCCTTGTTCACCGCATAAGCAACCTCATTACAGTTGGCGATCATCTGGAGCGACCATTTCCACATCGTCGGGCTGATCAACGGCCAGATGAACAGCGGGCGGCGTTTCATGAACAGCCATTTGACCGCCTTCCACGGGATGCCGGGGGCGGCCCAGGGCGAAGTCATGCCGTAGCTCAGTTCGCCCGCGTTGGCATAGCTGGTTTCGAGGCCAGGGCCGATCTGACGGTCGATCACCGTCACCTCGGCCCCCTGTTTGGTAAGGTAGTAGGCGGTGGTGACGCCGATCACGCCGGCCCCCATGACGATGACTTTCATGGCTTTTCCTTTTCAAGTGAGCGGGCGAGGGCGCAAAAGCATTCAAGGCTGACCTGTTCGGCCCGTTCGGTCGGTGGGATGCCGACGGCGTTCAGGTGATCTTCGATATCTGGGACGACGCCTTTTAACGCGGCCCGCAGCATCTTGCGTCGTTGGTTGAAACCCGCCGCCACCACCCGGTTCAGGATCGCCGGATTTGCCGGATACCGGGGCGTTGCCAGGGCGGTCAGATGCACCACTGCGCTGCTAACCTTGGGGGCGGGGGTGAACGCCTCGGGGGGCAGGTCCATGACGATTTTTGCATCGCAGCGCCATTGGGCGAGCAGAGCAAGCCGACCGTAAGCCTTGGTCCCCGGCTGCGCCACGATCCGCTGCGCCACCTCGCGTTGGAACATCAGGGTCAGGCTGATCCAGTACGGTGGCCAGTCTGGCGGGGTCAGCCAGCGCACCAGCAGTTCGGTGCCGACGTTGTAGGGCAGGTTGGCCGCGATCTTGATCGGCGGGGTCAGGTGGTCGAGCGGGTTCACCGCCAGCGCGTCGCCTTCGATGGCCGAGAGCCGCCCCGGATAGGCGGCGGCGATCTCGGCCAAGGCGGCCATGCAGCGCGGGTCTTTTTCAATCGCCAGCACCCGGCGCGCCCCTTCGGCCAGCAGCCCACGGGTCAGCCCGCCGGGACCGGGACCGATTTCAAGGATGTCATGGGTCGTCAGATCACCCGCCAGGCGGGCGATGCGGGCAGTCAGATTGAGGTCCAGCAGGAAGTTCTGACCAAGCGATTTTTTCGCCGCAAGGTCATGCGTGCGGATCACCTCGCGCAGCGGCGGCAGGTTATCGATTCCGCTCATAATTTCACTTTGCCATAACAACTCGCCCCGCAGGGTCCGCAACTGGCCACTAGCGCGGTCCCCGCGACATCCGGTCGGCCATCCGCAGTGCCGCGATCATCGAAGTCGGGTCGGCCTTGTCCTGCCCGGCGATGTCGAAGGCGGTGCCGTGATCGGGCGAGGTGCGCACGAACGGCAGGCCCAGCGTGACGTTCACCCCACCGGAAAAATCCAGCGTCTTGATCGGGATCAGCGCCTGATCGTGGTAGGCGCAGATCGCCACATCGTAAGTTGCACGCGCCCCGGCGTGGAACATAGTGTCGGCAGGCAGCGGGCCGCGTAAATCGAGCCCCTCGGCCCGCAGGGCGTCCAGCACCGGGATCATCATCTCAATCTCCTCGGTCCCCATCTTGCCGCCTTCGCCAGCGTGCGGGTTCAGGCCGGCGACGGCGATCCTGGGCCGGTCAATACCAAAATCGCGGCGCAGGGCGGCGTGGGTGATCAGGATCGTGTCGGTCAGCAGGCTGGCGGTCAGGGCGGCAGGGACCGCGGCCAGGGGCAGGTGGATCGTCGCCGGAACGACCCGCAACTGGTCGCAGGCCAACATCATCACCACCCGGTCAACGGCAGCCAAGGCAGCCAGATATTCGGTATGGCCGGGGTAGGCGAACCCAGCCCCGTCCGACAACGCCTTTTTTTGGATCGGCGCGGTGGTCAGGGCGCGGCATTGCCCTGCCGTAACCAATTCGACCCCGGTAGCGATGGCATCGATAACGCCTTGGGCGTGCCCCGGCACCGGCTGACCGGGCGCGGCGGGGCCCATGAAATCCTGCACCAGTACGGGCAGCGCGATGGCCGCGATGCGGGCGGCTGTATCAGGCGTCGCAGCCTGCCACGGGGTGCCTGCGGGCAGGTGCAGCGGGTCGCCGATCCAGAGGACCGGCAGGCTGCCGCGCAACGCGTCCCACGCCTTGGCGGCGATTTCGGGGCCGATCCCGGCAGGTTCGCCGCAGCTGATGGCGATGGTCATGGCGTCAGTTGTAGGTGATCGTCGCGGCGGCCTTGAGATCGGCCAGCAGGCCATCGGCAAACCCGGCGAGCCGCTGCGACCGCAACTGGTTCGCGATAGCCTCGCGGTCGACACCTTCGGCGGCGACAGGCACCCGTTTGCAGAGCATCAGAAACACCAGCGTCTGGCCATTGGCGCGGGTCAGGTTGGTCGAATATTCGCCGAGGTCGAGGCGGGCCAGTTCCATTGCCACATCGGTCGCGATCTGGGCCGGGGGCAGAGTGACACGTTCCAGCTGTTCAGGGGGCAGATTGCGGGCAACACCATAAAGGTCGTCGCAGCTGTCGACTTGCGCTGCCACCCGGGCGGCGGCGGTGCGTCCGGTTTCGGTCTGACCGCCGGCCAGATAAAGCGCGGCATATTCGATTTCGGCAGACGCCGGGATCGCGGCGCGGACTTCGCGGGTACCGCGCATCTGGAACAAGGCGATGCCCCCCGTGATCTGGATCGGGGACGTCACCTGACCATTCCCAAGGCCGAGGATGACGGCCTGCAACTGCGGTGGATAATTGGTGATCGGCAGCCAGTCGAGCCGCCCGCCACTGGCCCGCGAGGGCAGCGCCGATACACGCCGCGCCTCGGCCTCGAACGCCGCGGTGCTGGTGAGTTGCGATATGCGCATGGCTGTTTCCATCGCACGTGCGGCCTGCGGCGGCGGGGCGGCGATGATGATTTCGTTCAGCAACACCTCGATCGACCCGCCGGATCCACCGGCCT
The DNA here is from genome assembly GCA_038323615.1 of Rhodobacterales bacterium. GTDB lineage: Bacteria > Pseudomonadota > Alphaproteobacteria > Rhodobacterales > Rhodobacteraceae > JBBKXP01. The sequence continues at coordinate 13,484 of JBBQHC010000065.1, forward strand.
GACCGATGGCCTGGTCAATTTCAGCCTCGGTCACTTCGACGCGGGCACCGTAGCGGCTGCGCATATAGTCGCGCCAGCTGACCCCGACCCGGACAAAATCGCGCAGCGCCGCCTGATCTACGCCGTTCTGGTTCAGCACCGTGGTGAACTGATCAAGGTCGAGGTTGGCGCGGCCAGCGAATTCCTCCATCGCGGCTTGCAACCCTTCGTCGGTCAAAACGATCCCGACCCGTGCCAATTCTTGTTGTTTCAGACGATCATCGATCAGGCCGTCGCGGGCCTGTTTGGGCAGGTCGCCGGGGGTGCGGAACAGTTCCAGCAGCTTGATCCGCTGATCAACCTCGTAATTCGTGATGACCCGCCCGTCGATGCTGATTGCGGGTGAAAACTGGCCCTGCGCCGCAGCGCCCAGCGGCGGGGCGGCAAGGGCAAGGGCGAGCCAAAGGGTCAGGAAAAAGCGGTGGGTCATGCGTGCCTCGTTCGTGTCATCGTCTTTTTGTCACTTCGCGCAGGTCGTGCGCGCCGCCCGACCGCTGCGTCCGGCTGAAAAGCCGTTCAGCGATACAGACAGCCCATAATCGGTCGTCGGCTTCAGGATAGTCGAAGACGTGTAGCGGCGCGAGACCGAAAGGGCCACCGTGACACATTCGTTCTGCCAGCCCAGATCAAGCCCGGCGTAGGCGGGGGTGCGGGCGGCGACATCATAGCGGCCGTTGGCACCAAGGCTCCAGCGGTCGTTGATCTGGTAGTCGGCGTCGAGGTTCCATTCCGACACGTCATACAGCCGGTCTTCGGCCAGGTCGGTGGGCAGCCAGACGTATGACGCGGCCAGGATCAGCCGGTCGTTGGTCCAGCCGATCCGGGCTTCGGTCTTTTGCGGGGTAAAGTCGCCGTCCAGAACCGCACGCCCGGTCAATTCAAGGCCGGAGGTGAACACCAGTTGTCCGGCCAGCAGCCAGTCTGATCGGGTGCCGCTAAGGCCCGATGTGACGCTGAACTCAGTGTTGTCGGTGTCGCGAAACACCCGCCCGAACGTCAGTTGTGCGGTATTGCCGCTGCTGGCGATCCTCGTCCAGGTCACCCCGGCGGCCAGCCGCAGCCCGTGTTCGCGGGCATCATCGCCCGGAAACCGTGACAGGGCGAACAGATTGCCTGCGTCGAACTCGGCGCGAACGCTGTCTTCGTTGGCGACAATGCCGCCGCTGGTTTGTGACCACGCCAACGCAAGGGTCGGTTCGATGACCTGCGTGGCTTTGGCCGATGCGCGGATCAGCGGCCAACGCAGGGTGGTCATCACATAGGGGGTCGTGCGGGTTACGTCACTGGCAAAGGCGGGGTCCTGTTCGGTGCGGTAAAAGTCGAAATCCGCGCCGATCCGGGCCTCGGCCAGCAGCCCGGCGCCCAGTACCCAGTCGCGCGACCAATCTGCCCCGAACCCCAGCCGCGCCACGTCGCGCCCGGCATCGCCCGGCACATTGGAATACCGCTGGAACGCTTCGACATCGCCCGCCAGCGTCAGGACGCCGCCAATGCCATCGGGATACAGGTCGCGCTCATAATGCAGATCGACGACGATCGGAGGCAGCGACGCATTATCCTCGGTCGTGCGCAGGGTCTGATAATAGACGGCCTCGGCATTGAACAGGCTGTCGGCGCGCACCCGGATCAGGCTGACCGTGCTTTCCAGCCGATCGCTGCCGCCATAACCGTAATCCAGCAGATAAGTCTTGTCGCTGGCGCCTTCGATGGTCACCGCCAGCTGGAAATCTTCGGGCAGGCGGAATGTCGCGTCGGCAAAGACATAGCCGCGGGTCTCCCCCGGCACGATATCGTCGCTGCTGACCGCGCCCTCGATGTTCAACTCGCCATTCAGGAATGCTTGCCGGTATCGCGCCTCGAGCGTGCGGGTATGCTGCCCCAGATAGGGCGTCAGCAAGAGGTCGCGGCTGTCGCCAAGCCGGATGAAATAGGGCAGTTTCACCCCGAAACCCAGATCGGTCGTCGTGCGGAACGATGGCACCAGCAGCCCCGTCGCCCGTGTCAGCGTCGGATCGGGCAAGCGCATGCGCGGCACCCAGAACACCGGCACGCCCTTGATCCGAAATACCGCGTTTTCGAAATAAAGCTGCTTGCCCACCTGATCGTGGACCACCCGTTCGGCCCGGATTTCCCACAGCGGGGACTGGTTGCCGCAGACCGAGCAGGATGTCGCGGCAACCTTGTAAAGCTGGGTCAGATTACCGTCGACACGGGTGATCTGGTTGGCTGCCAGTTGCAGTTGCTGGTCCAGCACCAGCCGTGCGCCCAGCAGGATACCGTTGGCCAATTGCGGATCAAGGCTCGCCTGATCGGCGGTAAAGATCGTGCCATCTTCGGCCCGAATAAAGATCGGCCCGTCGATCAGCAGTTTGTCCAGCGCCTGATCGTAGGTGATCGACGACGCCGACAACCGGGTACCCTGATACAGCACTTCGACGTTGCCGCTGGCGATCAGGCGTTGGTCGGCGGTGACGGAAACGTCGTCGGCGACCAGCGTTGCGGCCTGTTGGGCCTGCGCGAAGGCGGGGAAAAGGAGGCAGAGGATAAGCAGAAGGCGGGCCATCAGCCATCCTCCAGATGTAACAACAGGCCGAGGCTCAGGCCAATGGCGGCAAGCGGCGGCGCCCAAGCGGCCAGCAGCACCGGCAGTTGGCCGTTTTCGCCAAGGATCTGGGCAAAGTTGCGGATAAAATACAGCCCGAACGACAGCAGGATCGCCGCCAGCACCATGATGCCGGTGCGCCCGCCGCGCTGGTGGCGCATCGTGAACCCCGATCCGATCAGGACCATCGCCACCAGAAAGGCGGGCAGGGCCAGTTCGGTCTGAAACCAGACCTCGTGGCGACGCGCCGAAAACCCGGCGGCCTTGAGGTTGGCGATAAAGCCCGGCAGTTCCCAGATCGGGATCGATGAGGGACTGCCAAAACTGTCGCGGATCTGGTCGGGGGTCAGGGTCGATGCGATCGTCATGGTCGCCTCGCGGCTCGACCCGGCCTCGGGGTTGGCAGTGTCGGCAATTGGCCAGATCTTGGCGTCGGTTAGCGTCCACGCCCCATTGCCAAGGGTGGCCGTTGCTGCAGCGACGCGGCGCACCGGCCCGCCTTCGTCGGTGAACGTGATGAACGTGACGTCGTGCAACACGGTCCCGTCCAGGTTGCTGCGGGCCGCGTGGATCACCGTCTGCCGACTTGCGTTGCCTTGGCGAAGCCACAGGCCGTCGCTGGAAACCGCCAGGATATTGCCCTGCCCGGACAGGGCGTTGGCGCGGGATTCATATTGTTTCGACGTGGCGGCAACCAGCGGGTTCATCACCGCCACCGCCATCGCGCCGATGATCAATGTCACCGTGACCGGGGCCATCAGGGCGCGCAGGGCGGATCGGCCCGCGGCCCGCGTCACCACCATTTCCGACGACCGGGCAAGGGCCAGAAACAGGGCGATGGTGGCCAAAATCATCATCAGCGGCAAAATCCGGTACAGCCCGCCGGGGATGTTCAGCAGCGACAGTTGCAGGATATCGCCAAACCGCACGCTGACACTGGAAAACTGGCGCAACTGGTCAAGAATATCGAGAAACACCGTGATCGCGAAAAAGATCGCAAAGACACCGAGGAATGACACGGCGAACCGGCGCGCGAAATAGCGGTGCAGAATCATGCGAGCGCCCCCATGCGGCGGCGGCGGAACAGGCCGGGGCGGCTGACAGCGGTCAGCAGACCCCAGACAATGGCCAGCCCGACGACCGAGGGCAGATAGGTCAGCGGCCACAGCGCCGGACTGGT
>JBBQHC010000066.1:0-17300 GCA_038323615.1 Rhodobacterales bacterium
CAGCCGTTGTTGCGCAGGTTTGCAGGATATATCGCAAGATCAGCGGCACGCCGAACCCGGTCCCGACAACGCGCCGCCCCCCAAAGGTCAGCGAAATTGCGAGGCCTGCATCATTCATCCCGTCGACCAGCCCCCAAAGGCCATCTGACGTGCCCATGACCTGCCGCCCCTGCCATCCGGTTTTTAGCACAAGGCAATCAAAGGCGTTTGGATCATAGTCGTAGTTGCGCACCAGAACCGGTTCTTCGCCGGTCCAGATCGCTTGGGAACACGCCGCCAGATAGGGTGGCGGGCAGTAAAAACTCAGGAACCGCGCGGCAAGGTCGCCGCCGCCCGCGAGTTCGCAAAGCTCATCATAAAGCGGGACGATCTCCGGCATATGCAGGGCCAGCGCGCGCCGACAATCGCGATAGGTCGGGCGGGCCGATGCACCCTCTTGCAGCCACCAGCGTTTGTAGGCAGGCCAGTATTCCGCAAAAAGCCCGGCCCATTTCGGGCCGGGCAATTCTTCGGAAAGGGCACGCCACAGCATTGCCTTAGAGGATCTTGAAGGCCGGGTCAGCCAGCGCCGGCCCGGCATTGGCCAGCGGCAGGGGTTGGCCGGTCACCGACTGCTTGATACCGTGAATCCATTTCTTGGCCCTTTCGTTCAACTGGAAACTGGTGGTCATCGACCTGCCGCGAGTAACAAGAATCCCGATATCGGCACCTTCATAGCGATAGTCGCCGGGGCGCAGGATCCGCAAAAAGAACGCTTCGCTCTCGCTTTCGACGGCGCGGCGATGATAATCGAACCGGTCAAAGACAACGCTGCCGTTCTCCAGCATCTTGTAAATACCCGTTTCCGGCGATCCATCACAGATATCGACGCTGTCGTCGGTGTGTTTGATGACCATCTGGCTCCAGGTGTCGATCATCTCGGGATCGGCCCAACGGTTGTTCAATTCGTCCACATCCAGATCGAATTTCTTTTTCGAGAACTCGAGCAGGTGGAACAGGAACAACGGCGCATCCGCATGGGCAAAGGCCGCATGGTTGGTCATTGACGAACAGCCGGTGATCCGCGGGTTCAATTCACCCAGCCACAGATCGCCGGTTTTCTTGTCGATTAGGAAATCCAGCTCGAAATAGCCGCGATAGCCTTCTTTGCGCAATTGCTGACCGAACTTGAAAGTCAGATCGCGGGCCTTCTGGCGCACCTTGGGCGGAAACGCGGTGGCGAGGATTTCGTTGCCGCACCAACCGCCCCGATAAGGCGTCAGTGCGTTGAACCCGACCAGTTCGGTCATCAGCGGACCAACGATCGTCCCCTGACTGGTCACGCAAGCCTCGATCGCAGAGCCGCGGCAATCGATCCGCTTCATGATCTTGATCTCGCCCTCGCCGATGATCTCGTGGCTATGGCGACGGAAATCGGCCTCGGTCTTGATGAAAAACGTCGTGTGACCGCTATCGCCAAAGGCCGATTGCAGTACCAGATCGTGCCCGATCCCGCCTTTTTCACAGGTCTTGCGCAGGTCTTCGTAGGATTTGACCTCGGCCAGCACGTTCGGCACCGACGGCACGCCCGCCTTGTTGCCGATCCGGACGGTTTCGATTTTATTGTCCATTTTGGTGCGCAGACTCGCCTTGGGGAACCAGACCTCTGCACCCAACTCCTTGGACAGGCGTTCGGTTTCCTCGTCGAACATCAGGAATACGAATTTCGGCTTGCCGCCGCGCCGTTTGATGAAATCGATGACCTCTTTGTGCTGCAAGAGGTAATTGTTGATGTCCTCGATCGACTGAAACTCGGCATGTGGCTGTTCCGAGGGGCTGAACACGTTCGGATGCTTGCCACCGTAACAATCGATATAGCAGATGTATTTAAAGTTCTTGACCCATTCATCCAGCCCCAGAAGGTTGAAATTCGTGGCGGAAATGAAATAGATCGGGTCTTCATTTCGATGAAAGAAACGGCGGATTTCCGAAATGTTCTTGAGTATTTTAGCCATGTTGGACTCCCTGTTTTATTTTTTGGTCTTTTTTGTTTTGCTGGAATTGGGCAAACTCGCCAGCGCCTCGGGCGTAAAGACGCGCAAGCCAAGATCGGCGCGGTAGCCGTGGATTTCGTTCACATCCAGCGCCCGCATGAAGGCCAGAATTTCCTGACTGATGACCTGCCCCGGCACAAGGATCGGAAACCCCGGCGGATAGGGGATGATGAAACTGGCCGAGACGACCTCGTTGCCGGCATCCAACGCCGCCTTGAGCGATCCATCCAATTCCAGATAGTCGCAGTTCTTTTCGTCATAACTCAGGTAATACGCGGTTCTGATATCGCCTTCCGGGGTCACATTGTCGGGTCGGAACGCATCGTGGAACCGGCTGAAATCGGGTAGCGGCGGAAAATTCTCCGTCAAGTTCTTGACCCGCCGGTCGAACGACAATCGCTCCATTTTCGAGGCGTCGTCCAGAAGGTCGTCAAGTTCGGTCGCGATCTTGACCAGCACCTCGATCAGATAGGCGACCGACGATCGCGTCGTCCCGATATTGGTCATGAACAGGACCGTATTGCGCGACGTCTTGTTGATCTGGATCCCGTATTTGTCCATCAGCACATCGTTCTTGAACGTGTCCCCGTCCCAGCCAGTGCCGCCGACGGCAAGGGTGACGCGGGTCGCGTCCAGAACGAAATCGTCCTGTTCCCAGCAGTCCCACATATCGGTCCAGCCCTGTTCGCTGTCGTAATAGCTGCTGACGCCGCTTTGGCGGAATTCTTCGGGGATCATGTCGCCGGCCGCGAGCACCTTGAAATACTTCTGCAACAACGGGTGGCTGCTGATCGCCCGGCGCATCGACATTGCCGCTTCGATCTGGCGCTGGACGAATTCGAACCCCTCCAGTTCAACCTGCCGCCGCCCGACATCCAACGACGCGATGATCTGATAGTTGGGCGAGGTCGAGGTGTGGGTCATGTAGGCTTCGTGGAACGACTGTTCGACTTCGCCTTTGAAATCCTGGTCATTGACATGGATCATCGACCCTTGGCGCAGGGATGTCAGGGTCTTGTGGGTCGATTGCGTGGCGTAAACCCGGACCCGTGCCTTGGGTGACGGAATCAGCCGGGTGTTCATCAACACCTCGTCGGTCGCATTTTGCAGTTCTTTTTGCTGCGCGTCATAGGCCTTGGCGTGGTCATCGGTCCGCAGACGTTTTCGCAGATTATTGGCGGTGCGCATACCGGTCCGCTGACGATAAGTCGGGCTGAACCGGGCAAATGCGAACCATGCCTCATCCCACAGGAAAACCAGATCGGGCTTGATCGCCAGACATTCCTCCATCACCCGCTGGACGTTGTAAACCAGCCCGTCAAAAGTGCAGTTGGTCAACAAAAGCATGCGGACGCGGTCCAGCTTGCCCGCATCCTTTAGCGCCAGAAGCTGATGCTTGATTTCCTTGAGCGGCACCGCGCCATACATCGAATATTCGTTCAGCGGATAGCTATCGAGATAGACCACTTCGGCACCGGCCAGCACCATGCCGTAGTGATGCGATTTGTGGCAGTCGCGGTCGACCAGAACGATATCGCCGGGACGCACCAGCGCCTGAACCACGATCTTGTTGCAGGTCGAGGTGCCGTTGGTGGCAAAGAATGTCTGCTTTGATCCAAAGGCCCGGCTCGCCAGTTCCTGCGCCTCTTTGATCGGTCCGTGCGGTTCCAACAAACTGTCAAGACCGCCCGAGGTGGCCGAGGTTTCCGCCAGAAAGATATTGGGGCCGTAAAAGGCGCCCATGTCCTGAATCCAGTGCGACCGGGTGATTGATTTGCCCCGGCTGATCGGCATCGCGTGAAACACGCCCGTTGGCTGTTTCGAGTAATTCACCAGTGCCGTGAAAAACGGCGTTTTGTTGCGGGCCTCGACACCGCGCAGGATGTTCAGGTGCAATTCCATAAAGTCTTCTTGATTGTAGAAAACGCGGCGACAGATCCCCAGTTCCAGACCGGCAATGTCTTCAACCGACCGTTCCGTGACCAGATAGGCATCCAGTTCCGGGCGGACGCGGGCAATCAACCGGCACAGTTCGGGGCCGTAATCCTTGGGAAGCATTTCGTCGATATGGGCATCGCCGCTGGCGTTGGTCAGGTATTTGGCCAGAATTTCGTTGCTGTTCTTGGATTTCAGAACCAGACCGGGCCGAACCACGATCGCCTGAATATTGTGGTTGAACAGAACCGCGATCAGCGCATCTTCGAGGCTGGGAACAACCACGGCCTCGTAGGTAAAGGGATCCTCGAGGCGGCGCATCCGGGTCACGTTGGACTTGAGCCAACGTTCTTGCTGATCATTCACATTATCGACAATCAACACCTCGAAATAGGGGCGGGTCATCGCGCGCGCTTCGGGCGACAGCATCGCCTCGTCGTTGTGTTCCTCGTCGTCGGTGCTGTCGCGCTCCAGCGGAATCGACCGACGACGGTAGGCGCCGGTGGTCAGTCCGCGCGTCACCCGATTTACGGTGAACGACAGATCGGCGAAATTGCCGTGCTCGAACTGGCGGCGCATGTGGTCAAAGGCGGCCATACCCGGAAAGGCCCAATAGGGTTCAATCACCGACAACGACTCGAACAGATCGGCAATCGTGCTTTTCAGAACTGTGATCTGTTTTGCGGATTGCTCGCGGCAGACAGAGTTCATTGCTTCTCGCAACGCGCTCCATCTGTCTGATCGAAGCTGCGTTGCCGAGTAGTAATCGCTGACTGAACCCAACTATTTTTCTCCCTGTATGGGCCGAAATGCAAAGGTCAAATCAAAGCAATCAAGGCTTTGACGGCCTGTTTCAGCCGTTTGGTGTTCCATTCGGAAAAGGATTGCCGCCAATTCCGAAAGTTTCGGTCGTGCCGCGAAGTTTCTCAATCGCGGTCACTGGCGCATCAACGCCCAGACCTGCCAGCGTTCCCTGTTGCGGCACCTTCAGGGGCCCCAAAGTTTTCAGATAATCATCGGTTCCGCTGTTTCGATCATAGACCGAGAAATCAATCGGGCGATCGCGGAAACTCTTTAGTACTTGCCCCAATCCTTTCAGCCCTGTTTCACGTTGCCGCCTGACATGATCAAAGTCAACTTCGATTGGAAATGCGTCTTCGTGCCCTGCAGCCAGATGCAGCACCGCGCCGGACGGATCAACCACACATGACCGTCCGTTTCCACCAGCGCCTAAACCGTTGATACTGAACACATAACATTGGAATTGCGCCGCCGTTGCCTGGCAAATGGCGATCTCTACATCGCGGTCCGCCGTGCTGGTAAAGACCGGCAGCAACAGCACCTCGACCCCCTGCGCGGTCAGTTGGCGCGTGGTTTCGGGAACCCAGATATCGTAGCAGATCGACAGGCCAAAGCGGCCGACATCGGGGACATCGAAAATGCAGAATTCAGTTCCGGCTTCTGTCCCGGCTTCATAGGGGCGGAACGGGAATATCTTGCGATAGGTGGTGACGATCTGACCATCGGGGCCGATTACGACGGCTGTATTGAAAATGCGTCCGTCTTCGGCGGTCTCGTGCATTGTTCCGGGGATCAGCCAGATATTGTGTTTGGCCGCTGCCTCCTGAAACCGCACGATATGTTCGTTCATCAGCGGCAGCGAAAACTTGGGCAATGGACCAAGGGCGGCGATCTCGCTGAACAGCACCATCTGCGTCCAGGGGAAACGCGACATCAGGATATCAAGGCGCTGAATCATGCCGTCGGTATTGGGTTGCAGTGCGTTGACATACATCTGCACGCCTGCAATCGCGAATGGGGTCATTTTCTGTGCTTTCCGGGCTCTTGGGGCGGCCATCCTGGCCATCGTTGGATTTCTGAGAAGCGACCATACCCGATATGGAACCGGAACAACAACCGCTGCGCCGCGCCGGACCGGTCGCAGAGCAGAAGTCCGCGTGATCCGAGCCGGAAGATTGGTTGTTCAGCGGATTCCAGTGCGACGGGTGGGACGGCTCAGCTCCTCGCCGTGATAGTTTCCTGCAGCGCGAGTCAATTGTTGACATCATAACGATTGAACCTGACGCTGATGCACGTAGATGCAACGGACTGCTCCAAGGCATCAGCAAGGGAGGAATACTATGAAAAGACTGACCATTGCCCTGTTGGGCACCTCGGCGCTTTCCGCAGGCGCTGCCGCGGCTGCTGAATTGAACCTGATCTGTTCCGCCGACGTGGTGATCTGCGAAAAGCTCGTCACCGAGTTCGAGGCAAGCCACGCGGATACCAATGTGAACATGGTGCGTCTGTCGTCGGGCGAGGCCTACGCCAAAATCCGCGCCGAGTCGCGCAACCCGCAGACCGATCTGTGGTGGGGCGGCACCGGCGATCCGCATTTGCAGGCGGCCGCTGACGGGCTGACGGCCGAGTATCAGTCGCCGATGCTCGACCAGTTGCGCGACTGGGCAGTCAAGCAGGCCGAAGTGTCGGGCTATCGCACCGTCGGCGTCTATTCCGGCGCACTTGGCTGGGGCTACAATACCGAAATCTTTGCCGAAAAGGGCATCACGCCGCCGCAATGCTGGGCTGACCTGCTGGACCCATCGTTGAAGGGCGAGATCGAGATCGCGGATCCGAATTCGTCGGGAACCGCCTATACTGCATTGGCGACGCTGGTGCAGCTGATGGGCGAGGACGAGGCGTTTACCTACCTGAAGGCGCTGAACGAGAACGTCGTCCAATATACCAAGTCAGGGTCGGCACCGGTCAAGGCGGCGGCGCGTGGCGAAACCGGTTTGGGCATCGTGTTCCAGCATGATGCCGTGGCGCAGGCCGTCGAAGGCTTTCCGATCGCCGTCGGATCGCCCTGCGAAGGGACCGGCTATGAAATCGGGTCGATGTCCATCGTCGAAGGCGGGCAGAACATGGACGAGGCCAAGGTATTCTATGACTGGGTTCTGACCCCCGAAGTGCAGAACCTGATGCCCGAAGCCGGATCGTTTCAGATCCCTTCCAACGCAGGCGCCAGCATTCCCGCAGAAGCGCCGGACCTGTCGACGATCAAACTGATCGACTACAATTTTGCCGAATACGGCTCGTCCGAACGTCGCCGCGAATTGCTGGCGCGGTGGGACGCCGACGTCGGCGGCAGGGCGGCCGAGTGACGCGGCGGGGGCGCCTTGGGGCGCCCCTTGCCGATCGGTTCGCAACCCCATGAACCGCGACAACCGACGCCTTGATCTGACGATTCTGGCCGGGTTAGGCGCGTTGATTTTTCTGCCGTGGTATCGCGTGCGGAGCGGCTTTTTCAGCTTTGACTGGATCATCGCCATGCCCGGCAAGGCCGATCTGTGGCCCGGTGTGGTGCAGGCAGGTGTTGGGCGCTGGCAACTTTGGCCAGTGTTGATCGCCTTTGCGCTGGCGCTTTTCCTGCGACTGACCCGCCCACCCGGCAGCCGTGGTGCGGCGCTGGCGTGGATTGGCGTCGCCGGGCTGATCTGGATGATGACCCAAGGCCTGTCGGTGGGCCTGCGTGGCTGGAATTGGGACCAGCTTGCCGTGACGTTCGGCGATGTCGCAGGTCAGCCGGCCTTTGGTGCGGGCGCGGTTGTCCTGGGTCTGGTTTTCACCCTTTTCATCGCTTTCGGACTGGCGGAGCGGGGCGCGCTCAAGGGTGACGCCTTTGTTCTTGGGTCCATCGCCCTGTTGATCCTGCTGGTGGGGATTTTCGTGTTCTACCCCCTCGTGTCGATGTTCACCGGCGCATTTCAGGAATTCGACGGCTCGTTTACCTCGGTCGGCGTGCGGCGCAACATCGTCGACCCCAAGATCTGGTCGCTGGGCTGCCTGACCGGCGGCTATTGCGGCGTCGCGTGGCGGACGTTCTTTTTGGCTTGCGCGACCGCGACCGGGTCGACGGGTCTGGGTCTGGCGTTTGCGTTGGTCGCGACGCGCACCGGGTTTGCGTTCAAGAAAACCCTGCGCCTGCTGACCGTTCTGCCGATCATCACGCCACCCTTTGTCGTCGGTCTGGCGTTAACCATGATGCTGGGACGGCAGGGCACCGTCACCCATTGGATCGAGGCGGCGACGGGGTGGGAACTGGGCCGCTGGCTCTATGGATTAACGGGCATTTGGTTGGCGCAGGTGTTGTCGTTCACCCCGATTTCGTTCCTCGTGCTGATCGGCGTCGTCGAAGGCGTCAGCCCGTCGATGGAAGAAGCCAGCCAGACCATGCGCGCAGACCGCTGGCGCACGTTCCGCAAGGTATCCCTGCCACTGATGGCACCCGGACTGGCGAATGCGTTTCTGATCGGGTTCATCGAATCGATGGCCGATTTCGGCAATCCGTTGGTCCTTGGCGGATCGGGCGGCGTTCTTTCGACCGAGATTTTCTTTGCTGTCGTGGGGGCGCAGAACGATCCGTCTAGGGCGGCTGTTCTGGCGATGGTCCTGTTGGGTTTCACCCTCTCGGCGTTCCTTGCACAACGCCTCTGGCTGTCGGGTCGCAACTTTGCCACGCTCAGCGGCAAGGGCGACGGCGGGCGGCCAGCCCCCCTGCCCGCGCGCATCGCGATCCCGGCGACGGTGCTGGTCGTCGGTTGGAGCATCTTTACCGTGTCGATCTACGCTATGATCCTGTTCGGCGGTTTCGTGAAAACATGGGGCCTCGACCATTCCTTGACGCTGGAACATTACATACGCGCGTTTGGCGTGACGCTGACCAATGGGCTGCAATTTACCGGCGTCGCCTGGGACAGTTTCTGGACCACAATGGAAATCGCTTTGATCGCGGCACCTCTGACAGCGGCGGTCGGGCTTTTGACCGCATGGCTGATCGTGCGCCAGAAATTTCCGGGCAAGACCGTGTTTGAATTCGCCCTGATGATGAGTTTCGCGATTCCCGGCACGGTGATCGGCATCAGCTATATCATGGCCTTCAACCTGCCTCCGATCCAGATGACCGGGACGGCGTTGATCCTGATTGCCTGCTTCGTATTCCGCAACATGCCGGTGGGCGTGCGGGGCGGAGTGGCCGCGATGGCGCAGCTTGACGGCTCGCTGGACGAGGCGTCGCTGACGCTGGGCGCCTCATCGGCACGGACCATGCGACGGGTGATCCTGCCGCTGTTGCGGCCCGCGATTCTGGCGGCGCTGGTCTATAGCTTCGTGCGGGCGATCACGTCGATTTCGGCGGTCATTTTTCTGGTCTCGGCCAAATACAACATGGCCACAGCCTATATCGTGGGGCTGGTCGAAAACGGTGAATACGGGATCGCCATCGCCTATTCTTCGGTTCTGATCGTGGTCATGTTGTCGATCATCGGAGGCTTTCAGCTTTTGGTCGGCCATCGCCAACTACGCCGCGCCGCCCGCCCACCCAATTCAGGAAAGTTGATCGCATGAGCACGACCCGCGGAGCCGTCGCGTTCGACGGGGTGAGAATGGATTACGGACGTTTCACCGCGATCCCCGACTTGTCGCTAACGATCGAACCGGGCGAGCTGGTGACGCTGCTGGGTCCGTCGGGCTGTGGCAAGACCACGACGCTGCGGATGCTGGCCGGGCTGGAAACGCCGACCAAGGGGCGAATTCTGATCGGCGGACAGGACGTGACACGCCTGCCCGCAAACCAACGCGATGTGTCGATGGTGTTTCAAAGCTACGCCCTGTTTCCGCATATGTCGGTGATCCAGAATGTCGCCTATGGTCTGGAATCGGGCGGCATGAAGGCCCATGCAGCGCGCGACGCCGCCGAACGTGGGATGGATCTGGTCGGCCTTGACGGGCTGGGCGACCGCCTGCCGTCCGAACTGTCTGGTGGGCAACAACAGCGGGTGGCGGTGGCGCGCGCACTGGTACTTGAACCGCAGGTCCTGCTGCTGGACGAACCGCTGTCCAACCTTGACGCGCGGCTGCGGCGCAGGGTCCGCACCGAAATCCGTGATCTGCAGCAACGATTGGGCTTTACCGCCGTCTATGTGACCCACGATCAGCAAGAGGCGCTGGCTGTCTCGGACCGCATTATCGTCATGCAAAACGGCCGTATCGCCCAACAGGGGGCGCCGCGGGAATTGTTCGAAAGCCCCGCGTCAGAATTTATCGCGGATTTTATCGGTGAGGCCAACGTCATCGATTGCGAGGTGATTTCGGTCGGCGCGGACATGGCACAGATCCGGGTCGGCGGGCTGTTGCAATCCCTGCCCGCCCAAAACGCCCGACCCGGCCCAGCCAAACTGGCGGCAAGGGCGAATGCAATCACCGTCACCGCCGCAACCGGGGTGGAATTGCCGGGAAAGATCGTCTCGTCGGCCTACCTTGGCGATCACGTGGAATACGAAATCGATTGCCCGCTGGGCCGCCTGTTCGCCATCGACACCAAGGTCGAAACGCCGCTTGCCGCCGGGACCGCCGTGGCGATAGGATTTCGCAACCGTGGATTGGCGCTGATCACATGAACACACCCCAAACCCTTGATATCGCGGCGCGTCTGGTCCGGGCCGAAGCCATTGCCCGACAGGCGGGCGCACTGGCGCTGGCCCATTTTCATGCCCGCGATGCGCTGGTCGTCGAAGAAAAACGGCATCCGACCGATCTGGTGTCCGAGGCCGACCGCAATGTCGAAACGCTGATCCGCTATGCCCTGACCGTAGACTTTCCCGACGATGCCCAGTTGGGCGAGGAACACGGGCTTTCCGACGGGACCAGTGGCCTGACGTGGGTCATCGACCCCATCGACGGAACCGCCCCCTATCTGAACGGCCTGCCGGGATGGTGCGTGTCGATCGGGGCCTGTGACGATCAGGGGCCGGTGATCGGCGTGATTTTTGCCCCGGTTCTGGACGAAATGTTCGTCGCGGCGCGTGGTCAGGGGGCGGTGCTGAACGGTCAGCCGATCTATGTCACCGACCGCTTTGACCTGCGCAGCGGGATGCTGGGTTTTGGCGCCAACGACCGGGTGCCGGCGGCGCGGGTCGGCGAAGTGTTGGCCGATCTGATGATCAGCGGAGCCAGTTGGACCCGCTATGGATCGGGTGCGCTGATGCTGGCATGGGTCGCGGCCGGGCGGTTGGTCGGCTATGTCGAACCACGGATGAGTGCCTGGGACTGCATGGCCGCCTACTGCCTGATCGTGGCAGCGGGTGGGCAGGTGTTGCCGTTTCCGACCGGCCCCGCGATGCTGCTGCCCGCCCCGGTCCTGGGTGCCCGGCCCGGCGTGTTCGACGAAGTCCGCAAACTGGCACGGCTGGACGACACCGATTTCTGGGCGTTGTGAGAAATCGCGCGGGCCAGAATGGTGCCGCCGACTGTTTGTCACATTTTTGATCAACGCGCCCTTGTGTTTTGATCCGATCATTCGGACAGTGATGCACGAGCGCGGTCAGGAGGCCCGTGCCATTTTGATGCCGGAATCGCCGACGCGGAAGTCGGCGCACAACCCGCCATGACGCTGTTGCCTTTCCCCGTTCAGAAAAGGCCAGACACGAGTGAAATCAGACCCCCGAGGAGGAAACCCATGAACAGAATCAACATGCTGGCCGCGACGGTCGCGACCTTTACCCTGCCCGCCATCGCCGCGCAGGCCCAGACCGAGATCAGCTGGTGGCACGCCATGACCGGTGCAAACTCCGAGGTGGTCGAAAAGATCGCCAGCGATTTCAACGCCAGCCAATCCGATTACACGCTGAAGCCCGTGTTCAAAGGCACTTATCCCGAAACGCTGAACGCCGGCATCGCCGCCTTTCGCGCCGGTCAGGCCCCTGACATCATTCAGGTTTTCGATGTCGGCACCGGCGTGATGATGGGCGCCGAAGGGGCGATCAAACCCGTCGCCGACGTGCTGACCGACGCCGGGATGACCTTCGACAAATCTGCTTATCTGCCCGGCATCGTCGCCTATTATTCCAAGCCGGACGGCACCATGCTGTCGTTCCCCTACAATTCGTCCTCGCCGATTACCTATTACAACAAGGACATCTTTGAAGCGGCAGGTCTGGACCCAAACACCCCGCCGACAACCTGGGACGAGCTTTGGTCGATGGCGCGCACGATCAAGGAATCGGGTGCTGCGCCCTGCGGCTATACCTCGGCCTGGCTGACCTGGATCCATCTGGAAAACTTTGCCGCGTGGAACAACGTACCCTACGCGACTTATGGCAACGGGCTCGAGCCGGGCGGCGTGCCCGAGCTTGAGATTAACGCGCCGATCTTTGTGAACCACTTTCAGGAAATCGCCGATCTGGCGGCTGACGGCACCTTCAAATACGGCGGCCGGACTTCCGAGGCCAAGCAGATTTTCCTTGCCGGTGAATGCGGGATTTACAGCGATAGCTCGGGCGGTCTTGGCGATATCGTCAAGTCGGGGATGAATTACGGCACCGGGCAACTGCCCTATGACACCGCAGGCAACGGGCCGCAGAACACCATTCCGGGCGGCGCCTCGCTCTGGGTGATGGGCGGCAAATCGGACGAGACCTATGCGGGTGTCGCTGCCTTTTTCAGCTATCTGTCGCAGGTCGATGTGCAGGAATATCTGCACCAGACCTCGGGCTATCTGCCGGTGACGCTGGAAGCCTACGAGGCCACCAAGGGAAGCGGGTTCTACGACCAAAATCCGGGCCGCGAGACGCCGATCATGCAAATGATGGGCCGCGAACCGACCGAAAACTCGAAAGGCGTCCGCCTGCCGAACCTGCCGCAGATCCGCGACATCGAGAACGAAGAGTTCGAGAATATGCTGTCCGGTCAACAGACCGCCCAGCAGGCGCTGGACAACGCAGTCGAACGCGGCAATGCCGCGATCAAACAAGCAATGGGCCAGTGACAGGCTTTCGGCCGCCCCTTGACCGGGGCGGCCGGTTTTTCCCATGAATCGCGCAACCTTTCCCCACCGGTTTTTGCCATGGCTGCTGGTCGCCCCGCAGCTGGCAATTTCGTTGATCTTTTTCTATTGGCCCGCATTGCAGGCGATGTGGCAATCGACCCTGCGCGAAGACCCCTTTGGCCTGAATTCGAAATTCGTCGGGTTGACCAATTTCAAACGGGTGCTGGCCGATCCGGCCTATCTGAATTCGATCAAGGTCACGGTTTTCTTTTCCATCACTACCGCGTTCCTGTCGATGGCGATTGCGTTGCTGCTGGCGGTGCAGGCCGAAAAGGTGCTGCGCGGCAAGGCGTTCTATCGCACGCTGATGATCTGGCCCTACGCTGTCGCCCCGGCGATTGCGGGGATGCTGTGGCTATTCATGTTCAACCCGTCCTTCGGCACCTTGGCATGGCCGCTGCGTCAGATGGGTATCCGCTGGGATCCGCTGCTGGATTCCGGTCAGGCCATGGGTCTGGTGATCGCGGCAGCAAGCTGGAAACAGATCAGCTATAACTTTCTGTTCTTTGTCGCCGGATTGCAGGCGATCCCGAAATCCCTGATCGAGGCGGCAGCGATCGACGGTGCCGGATCGGCCCGCCGGTTCTGGACCATCGTATTTCCGCTGCTGGCCCCCACCACGTTCTTTTTGCTGGTGGTCAATTCGGTCTATGCCCTGTTCGACACTTTCGGGATCATCCATGCGGTCACCGGCGGCGGCCCCGGCAAGGCGACCGAAACGCTGGTCTACAAGGTCTATAACGACGGCTACAACAATCTGCTGCTCGGCTCGTCCTCGGCGCAGTCGGTGATCCTGATGGTGATCGTCATCACTCTGACCGCTTTTCAGTTCAAATATGTCGAACGGCGGGTCCATTATGGCTGAACTGGACATGGTCGGATCGAAACAGTGGAGCCGGGTCGTCGCCCACATCATGCTGGTGCTGGGCGTCCTGATCGTGGCGTTTCCGATCTATTACGTCGTCATCGCATCGACCCATACCTTGCAGACGATCCTGCGCCCGCCGTTGCCGCTGCTGCCGGGGGCCGAAGGTGTCGCGAATTACCGCGAGGCGATCGCCGGCGGCATCGGCCGGATCGGCGGCGTCAGCGTCGGGCGGTTGTTGTTCAACACCACCGTCGTCGCGCTAGGCATTGCCTTTGGCAAGATCGTGATCTCGATGGCCTCGGCCTATGCCATCGTCTTTTTCAACTTTCGGTTCCGGATGGCCTGCTTCTGGCTGATCTTCATCACCCTGATGCTGCCGGTCGAGGTGCGGATCATGCCAACCTACAAGGTCATGGTGCAGTTGCGCCTGATAGACACCTATGCGGGCCTGATCCTGCCGCTGATCGCATCCGCCACGGCGACGCTGCTGTTTCGCCAATTCTTTATGACGATCCCGAAAGAACTGCTCGAGGCGGCGCGGGTCGACGGTGCCGGGCCGTGGCGGTTCTTCAAGGATATCCTGCTGCCGCTGTCGGCCACCAACATCGCGGCGCTGTTCGTGATCCTGTTCATCTACGGTTGGACGCAGTACCTCTGGCCGCTGCTGGTGACCAATTCGAATTCGATGAACACCATCGTTATCGCCCTGCGCAAGATGATCTCTTTCGCCGATGCCGATACCCCCTGGAACCTTGTGATGGTGACGGCGGTGCTGGCGATCCTGCCGCCGGTCATGGTCGTCGTGCTGATGCAGCGCTGGTTCGTCAAAGGCCTTGTGGAGACTGAAAAGTAATGGCGACCATTTCCCTGCGCGACGTGCGCAAAAGCTATGCCAAGACCGAAGTGATCCACGGCGTGTCCATCGACGTGCCGGACGGAGAATTTGTCGTGATTGTCGGCCCGTCCGGTTGTGGCAAATCGACCTTGCTGCGGATGGTGGCGGGGCTCGAGTCGATCACCAGCGGCGAGATCGACATCGGCGGACGGGTTGTCAACGGGCTGGAACCGCGCGAGCGCGACATCGCGATGGTGTTCCAGAACTATGCGCTTTACCCGCATATGACCGTTTTCGACAACATGGCCTACGGGCTGAAAATCGCCAACATGCCCAAGGCCGAAATCAAGGCGCGGGTGGACAAGGCGGCGGGTATGCTGGACCTGTCCGACTACCTGAAACGCAAGCCGCGCCAATTGTCCGGCGGGCAGCGCCAGCGCGTTGCAATGGGGCGGGCACTGGTGCGTGATCCGGCCGCTTTTCTGTTTGACGAGCCACTGTCGAACCTTGACGCCAAATTGCGGGTGCTGATGCGATTGCAGATCAAGGAAATGCAGCGCACCGTCGGCACCACGTCGCTGTATGTGACGCATGACCAGACCGAGGCGATGACGCTGGCCGACCGATTGGTCGTGATGAATGCGGGCGTCGCCGAACAGATCGATACGCCGATGGCGATCTATGACCGGCCCGCGAATGTCTTTGTCGCGGGGTTCATCGGCTCGCCCGCGATGAACATTCTGCCGGGAACGCTCGGTGCGGACTTTGTGAGCCTGCCCGGCGGCGGACGGATCGCCGCTGCGGTGCCAACAGGGCGGGAGGGCCAGGATATCTTTGTCGGTCTGCGGCCCGAACATTTGACGACTGTCGATGCAGGCACCGCAGATGCCGTCGCCTTGCAGGTGCGCGCCGTCGAGACACTGGGCGCCGATGCCTACGCACATACGACCTTGACCGACCATAAAGGCACGGACATTGTCGTGCGCGTACCGGGTGCCCATCGTCCGAAAGAAGGGACGACCATCCACGTCCGGCCGGAACCAAACAGCATTCACATGTTTGATCGGCAGACAGGCAAGCGGATCTAGCAGACCAGTGCTTGGCGCACCGGCAGCAGAGCACCATCGACAGGCGGAGTGTTCTTGAAGTTTTCTGATGCGGCTTAGGCACTGACGTCAGGCTCGACATGCGATCAAGCTCGGAGTCAGGATCCGGTCTTGCGCCGGAACATCCAGGCACCCACTGCAAGTGTAAACATGGCGGTCAGCGCCATTGGCCAAACGCGGCGGAAAATCAACGCGGGCGGGAGGTCTTTGAGGAGCAGTCCCTTGTTGAGAATGATGAAATGCGTGATCGGGTTTGTCTCGGTCATCCACTGCAACCAGTCTGGCAGTGTCATGTTTCAATCCTTCGCTTGGCTGGTCACCCACTCTGACCATCGTTCCATCAGCCCGCGCCGCCTGTCCAGCAAGTCGGACCGCGCATAGGCCCGCTCAACGTCCGATCCGACCCGATGCGACAGGCTCAGCTCTGCGACCTCGCGCGGCGCATTGGCCACTTCCGCCGCCCAATCGCGGAACGTCGAGCGGAAGCCTTGCACCGTGACACCCGCGACATTCATCCGGCGCAGCAACATCAGCATCGACATGTTGGATAGCGGCGTGTGCCGCTTTTGCCCCTCAAATACAACATCCGGCCCCAAGGCCCGCAACGGTTCCAGGATCGCCAGCATTTCGTCCGTCAGTGGCACGCGGTGTTCTTCACCGGTCTTCATCCGCTCAATCGGACAGGTCCAGACCCGCGCCGCAAGGTCGATCTCGTCCCAGCGTATCCCCAGCACTTCGCTGGTGCGCGACCCGGTCAGGCAGGTGAACATCAGCGCGTTGGCCGCCATCGCATTGCGGCTTTTCAAATCGGCATAGAGCGCGGGGACATCCTTCCAGTGCATCGCGGCATGACGTTTGGGCTTGGCGGTCACTTTCGGCAGGACCCGCGCGTCCTTGATGGCCGTGACCGGGTTCTCGCCCTCCCGAAAGCCCTTGGACTTGGCCACATCCAGCACCACCTTGATCCGTTGCGCCAGCCGCCGCGCGGTTTCATGTTTGTCGGTCCAGATCGGCGACAGGCACATCAGCACTTCCGGCTGACCGATGCTATCCACTGGCATCCGCCCGATCTTGGGAAAGGCATAGTCGCGCAGGGTGTTGAGCCATTGCTGCCCATGCTTGGCATTCTTCAAGGTCGGGATCCGGTCGATATGCACTTGCTGGGCGATTTCGGCGAACGTTGGGATTTGGCGGTGAGCATTGAAACGTGGGTTCAGTCCCTGCTTCGCCATCCGCCGATACTCCAGCGCCCGGTCCCTTGCCTGGTGTAGCGTGACGATGTCCGCGCCACCCAAACCGAAGTCCGTCCGCAGCGGCGCACCCAGCCTGTTTCTTTGCCCCTTGACCGTCACCCGCACGATCCAACGCCGCGCCCCGGACGGATCAACGACCAGATACAACCCGTTGCCATCGCCGTGCCGCCCAGCGCCGAGGTTCTCGACCAGCTTCTTCGTCTGCTTTCCCGACAGTGCCGCCATAATTCATACCACATCTCATACCACACAGAAAACGATACTGGCATAATCGAAAGAAATCCGGCGCAGCCGTCGAGATCCATAAAATTCAATAAAATAAGCATAATGGCCGCCGAAAGTGATCCAAACAACTCATGTCAAATGGTATGGTGGCGGTGCTGTCA
>JBBQHC010000067.1:0-17241 GCA_038323615.1 Rhodobacterales bacterium
AACAGGTCGCGCAATTCGACGTTGGTGCCCGCAGTCAGGGCGGCAGGTCGGACCGGATCGCAGGCGCCCCCGGCGACGCGGATCATCGCGGCGGGCGCGCCCGGCACCCGGCTGGTGATGGTCAGCCGACCGACCGCACCCAACGACGGCAGCGCCTCGCCCCGGAACCCGAAGGTGTGGATATTCAGCAGGTCCGACCCATCAATTTTCGATGTCGCGTGGCGGGCAAGGGCAAGGGGCAGATCGGCGGCAGCGATACCACAGCCGTCATCGGCGACGCGGATCAGGGTCTTGCCGCCATCGGCGATGGTGATATCGACGCGGGTCGCCCCGGCATCCAGCGCGTTTTCCACCAGTTCCTTGACCGCCGAGGCCGGGCGTTCAACCACCTCGCCCGCCGCGATACGGTTGATCGCACCGGCGTCAAGCTGGCGAATGACCGGACGGGCCGGGCTTATGTGGGGGTCGTTCAGGGACATGCCACTAGGGATAGCATAAGGTGCAGCGATTCTGACAGGGGAAAGACAAATTACCGGACAGCGCCTTTTCATGCCCGTCGCATTGGCCGATCATGCCACAGACGGTGTTGTCGCGGCTTCTCTAACCTCTGGTTCTCTAGAGAACCGGAGCTGCAGCTAATTGATTTATAATGACAAAGCAGGACATCGAAGATTTGTTAGTGTCTGATTAACCAACCACCCGACCGCCAGACATGACCCCTCCGGGTCGGCCAACGCCACTGCCCCGTCAGTTGCTTTCCACCCCGACCGGCTGCCCGACGACGACAAAGTGCAGGCCCGCCGGGTCCAGCAATTCCTTTGCCAGCCGGTTCACATCGGCCAGTGTCACTGCCTCGATGAACGCGTTGCGGTCAACCACATAGGCCGGGGTCAAGCCGATCATCTGCATGCCCACCATGATGCCCGCAATCTCGCCGTTGCCATCGAACCGCAGGGGATATTCGCCGGTGATATAGGTCTTGGCGGCGTCCAGTTCCGCCTGCGTCACCCCATTGGCGGCCAGATCGGCCCACTGGTCGCGGATCACGGCAATCGCCTCGGCCATCTTGTCGTTGGCCGACGCGACCGATCCGGCCAAGTATTCGGTGTGGTCCTTGGGCACGAGGTAGGTGCCGACGCCATAGGTCAGCCCGCGTTTTTCGCGCACTTCCGACATCAGGCGGCTTTCCGGGCCACGCCCGCCGATGATGGTGTTCAGGACATAGGCGGCAAAGAAATCCGGGTCGTCCCGCTTGATCCCGCGTTGCGCGAACAGGGCGACCGATTGCGGCGTGTCGAACGGAATGACGGTCGTGCCACCGGCCAGCCCGAACGGCACATCGGCAGGCAGGGCGGGGCCATCCGACGGCAAATCGCCCAACAGGCTATCGACCATCGCCGCCGCATCCGCCGGAGTGATGTCGCCGACGACGCTGACAAAGGCACGGGCTTTGTCCAGCACCGCACGGTTGGCGGCCAGAATGTCGTCGCGGGTCAGGGCGGTCACGCTGTCGATGGTGCCGTCCAGCGACGATCCATAGGGATGATCGCCAAATGCTAGCCGGTTCAGCGCCTCACTGGCGATATCGTTGGGGTCTTTGGCATTGCTGGCGATGATCGACAGAATCTGTCCGCGCACCCGGTCGATGGCGTCCTGATCGAACCTGGGCTTCAGCAAGGCCTGCCGCAACAGGGCCACGGCCTCGTCGCGGTTTTCGTTCAGAAATTTGGCCGAGACCGAAAACGAATCGTCATAAACGTCAAAATTGAACGACGCAGCCAAATCCTCGACCGCCGTCTGGAACGCCCGCGCGTCCATGTCGCCGGATCCTTCCTCGATCGTGGCAGTCATCAGGTTGATCGCACCGCGCTTGCCGGGGGCATCCAGCGAGGCGCCGCCGTCGATGGAAATTTCCAGCGCGACGAACGGAATCGCGTGTTCTTCGACCAGCCACAGGTCGATCCCGCCGGGAGTCGTGATTTCCTGAATAGCAACCTCGGCGCGGGCGACGTTGGCGGCAAGGGTCAGGGCAAGGGCGACGATCAGGCGCATCATTTCACCTCCTCCTGGCTGGATACGACCCAGCCGGTCACGGACTGGGGCATGCGCAAAACGCGGGCAGCAACATCCTTGATGTCATCGGCTGTCACGGCCTGCAACACGTCGGGCCAGTCCTGCACATCCTGCACGGTCAGGCCTTCGGACAGGGCCGCGCCATAGCGTTGTGCCAGCCCCTGCACATTGTCCTTGGCATAGATTTCCGAGGCCAACAGTTGCGTCCGGACCCGCTCCATCTGTGCCGGGTCGATGTCGCTGGCGATGAATTTCGCCACAGCGGCATCCATCGCCGCCTCGGCATCCGACAGCGATACGCCGGGGGTCGGCGCGACGGTCAGGCTGAACGTCGTGTCATCCAGCGCGTTCGGATCGTACCCAGCCCCGGCAAAAACCGCGGTCTGGCTGTCGAACTGCAACGCCACCCCCAGGACCGAGGTGAACGGCGACCCGCCCAGCAATTCGGCAAGGTAAACCAGCGCCGCAGCATCCTTTTGCGCACCCGGATCACGTTCGGGGGCCAGATAGGTGCGCGTGATATAGGGCTGCGATACGCGCGGATCGATAAACGTCAGACGCCGGGCCGCCGTCTGCGGCGGTTCGGACGTCCGCACCCGTTCGGGCAGGTCCGGGTTGGCGGGGATCACGCCATAATACTGTTCGGCCAGTGCCTTGACCGCCGCCGGATCGACATCGCCCGCGACGACCAGAACGGCGTCATTGGGCGCGTAGTATCGGCGATACCAGCCCTGCGCATCGGCAAGGTTCAAGGTTTCCATCTCGTGTTTCCAGCCGATGATCGGCACGCCGTAACGATGGTTCAAATACTGCGCCGCACTGAACTGTTCGCGGGCCAGCGCGCTGGGGCTGTTTTCGGTGCGCTGGTTGCGTTCCTCAAGGATGACCTGACGTTCAGTAACGATGTCATCCTCGGTCAGGCGCAGGTTCTGCATCCGGTCCGCTTCCATCTGCATCATCAGGCCCAGCCGGTCGGCGGCAACCCGTTGGAAATAGGCGGTATAGTCATAGCTGGTGAACGCATTGTCGCTGCCGCCGTTAGCCGCGACGGTTTCCGACAATTCGCCCGAGGCCATCGTGTCGGTTGCCTTGAACATCAGGTGTTCCAGAAAATGCGCAACGCCCGAACTGCCCACGGGTTCGTCTGCCGACCCGATCTTGTACCAGACCATGTGGACGACGACCGGGGCGCGCCGGTCCTCGATCACCACGACCTGCATCCCATTGTCGAGGCTAAAGGTTGTCACCTGTTCGGCAAGGGCAACGAGGGGTGACAGGAGCAGGGCGACTGCGGCAACAAGGCGGTGCATGGGAACCTTTCGGGGGACTGATGTCGGGCGCAACCTACGCTGAAATCTCAGGCTCGCAAGCGAGACAAACGCGGTTGTGAAAGGGCGTTAGCGACGCTTCAGTTGTCGGGTGGTGCCGATGGCACTTGGACCCCGGCATTGCGATACAGCAACAGCTGTTCATAGGGGTCCAGCGACTGTTTGTCGTAGGCGCGGTAATAGCCGCGACCGAACAGGGTGAACCGGCCCCGGTTGCGCCGGAATTTCGCATCTTCCGCCGACAGGGTGGCGCGAATATCAGGGCTGACGCCGTTACGGTTGACGCTGTTGACCAGCCCCGCCTCGGGCACCGGAATGCCGCCCGCCGCACCGGGCCGCCCGCCAAGTGCCACGATAGCGTCGCCCTTCGGGTTCGCATCGGTCAGGTTCGTCCCGCCGGGCGTCGGCGCCGGCAAGGCGGCAAGGTTCTGTGGAATATCCAGCGGCCGTGTCGGCAGCACGGCAAATTCGTCCGGGCCGTCAGTCCGATCGACCGGCGGTCGCAACCCGCCGTCACGGGCGCAGGACGCCAGCGTCAACACCATCACGGCGGTCAGTATTACCCTGCGCATCAATCAGCCTCCGCCGTTTCTTGACCCTGTTTAACCCAAGCGGCCGCCCGCGTCACGGGGTCTTGTTCCGGCGCGGTTTCGGCGGGCGTCTGGTCTTGCTGTTGTTGTCGTCACGCGCAACGAAAACAAGGCCGACGGCGCCCGCAAAAACTGATACATCAGCCAGATTGAATGAAAACCGGTTGTTGATGCCGCAGCACGACATATTCAGGAAATCGGCCACCGCGCCATACAAGATCCGGTCGATGACATTGCCCATCGCGCCGCCGATCAACACGCCCGCCGACAGATAGACCCATTTGCTGCCCCCGGTCTTGCGCACCCACCACAGCACGAAACCGCTGATGCCCAGTGCCACCGCGATCAGCACCCAGCGCATGTCGAACCCGGCACCGATGCCGAAATTGATGCCCCGGTTCCAGGCCATCTGGAACGTCAGAAAGGGCGGTGCGACGTCGATCCGTTGGCGGTTGAACAGGTCAAGCCAATGTACGACCCACCATTTACTGATCTGATCAAGGATAAAGACCCAGAACGCGGCCCAGTATGTCAGTCGCATCGCCACCCCTAATGCCGAAAATGCCGCATGCCGGTGAACACCATCGCGATGCCGGCTTGGTCCGCCGCCGCGATCACCTCGTCATCGCGCATCGATCCGCCGGGCTGGATGACGGCGACCGCCCCGGCCTCGGCAGCCGTCAGCAGGCCATCGGCAAACGGGAAAAACGCGTCGGAGGCGACGACCGACCCTTGGGTCAGGGGTGCCGCCAGCCCCAGAACCTCGGCCATGTCCTGCGATTTCCGGGCGGCGATCCGGGTCGAATCAACGCGGCTCATCTGCCCCGCGCCAAGACCCACGGTCGCGCCGTCCTTGACGTAGATCACGGCGTTCGATTTGACGTGTTTGGCGACCTTCCATGCGAACAGCAGGTCGGCCATCTGCGCGTCGGTCGGCGCGATTTTGGTCACGACCCGCAGCGCATCCGCGCCGATATGCCCGTTGTCCTTGTCCTGCACCAACAGCCCGCCCGCGACCTGACGCACAGTCAGCGATCCGGCCCTTGGGTCAGGTAGCCGGTCGGTCGTCAGCAAGCGCAAATTCTTCTTCGTGGCGAAAACCGCCCGCGCCGCGTCGCTGGCCCCCGGCGCGATCACGACCTCGGTGAAAATCCCGGTAATCTCCTGCGCCGTCGCTTCGTCCAATTCCATGTTCAGCGCGATGATTCCGCCGAACGCGCTGGTGCGGTCGCAGTCGAACGCCGCGCGGTAGGCCTCCAGCATGGTCGCGCCACGCGCCACGCCACAAGGGTTCGCGTGCTTGATAATTGCGCAGACCGGCCCGTCGGCGGGGTCGAATTCGGCCACCAGCTCGAACGCGGCGTCGGTGTCGTTGATGTTGTTGTAGGAGAGTTCCTTGCCCTGATGCTGCACCGCCGTCGCGACACCGGGGCGGCCCGTGCCATCGATATAGAACGCCGCCGCCTGATGCGGATTTTCGCCGTAGCGGAGCGTCTGTGCCAGCGTCCCGGCAAAGGCACGGCGACGCGGCGCAGCAACGCCAATCGCCCCCGCCATCCAGTTCGACACCGCGGCGTCGTAGGCGGCGGTGCGGGCATAGGCCGCCTGGGCCAACCCCTGCCGGAACCTCAGCCGGGTTTGCCCGTCGTGCGCGTCCAGCTCGGCCAGCAGCGGTTCGTAATCTGCCACGTCCACGATCACCGAAACAAACGCATGGTTCTTGGCCGCCGCCCGGATCATCGCCGGGCCACCAATGTCGATATTCTCGATGCAGTCGGCATCGGCGGCGCCTTTGGCCACGGTCGCCTCGAACGGATACAGATTGACGACCAGCAGGTCGATCGGCGCGATCCCGTGCGTGTCCATCGCCGCGCGGTGATCGGCATTGTCGCGCAGCGCCAGCAACCCGCCATGCACACCGGGGTGCAGCGTTTTCACCCGCCCGTCCATCATCTCGGGGTAGCCCGTCACATCTGCCACATCGGTCACGTCCAACCCGGCATCGCGCAACACGGTCGCCGATCCGCCGGTGGACAACAGCGCAATCCCCCGCGCCGCCAAGGCCCGGCCCAGATCGACCAGCCCGGTCTTGTCGGACACCGACAGCAGGGCGCGGCGGATCGGATGCAGGTCGGTCATGGGCGCCTCGTCAAATCAATCATCGTCCGCCAGATTGTCCTGCACCAGATCGCGCAGGGCGTTCGACGTTTCCTGTGCCTTGGCCAGCGACCAGCGGACGCGCGTCGCATAGGCCATCGCGCGCCCGGATAAAACCACCTGTTGCGCCGCCCGCGGCTTTAATCGCCCGTTTTCCAGATAAACCGACGCCTCAAGGCTCATTTCAGCCGCCCCATCGTGACGAAAAATCCAGATCTCGCCCGATTTCAGGGCCAGCGACACCGCCGCGCCGCCCAGATCCACCGCCGACTCGACTTCGGGGTGCAGATGGAACCGGATCGCATAGGGGATCCCGTCCATCTTTTGCGCCTCGATTGC
Source organism: Rhodobacterales bacterium (assembly GCA_038323615.1). Classification (GTDB taxonomy): domain Bacteria; phylum Pseudomonadota; class Alphaproteobacteria; order Rhodobacterales; family Rhodobacteraceae; genus JBBKXP01. The sequence continues at coordinate 6,488 of JBBQHC010000067.1, forward strand.
CCGGTCAAACCGTGCCCTGTCACCGTCCGACAATGTCGTGAGCAGGTCTTCGCCCGCCAGCGCCCGCCCGTCGAACGTCAGGTCCAGCGTGCGGGCATGGGTCAGGCCGTGGGTGCGTTGATAACCATTATGCGCCAACTCGAACCTTGTGCCATCGTCCAGCGCACTCATCTGCCACGGCACCACATCGGGCACATCCTCGAACAATTCCGGCCCGGCCAGCAGCACCGGCGCGGCAAGGCGCGACGACGAATAGTCCAGCAGCGACAGCGTGGCATGGCTGGGCGTGGCACGTCCGGCACGCCGCCAATCCTCGCCGAAACTACGCCCCGATCCACAGTTCACGATCACCGGCCGCCGCCCCGATGTCAGCTCGAATGCATTGGTCGATGCGTGTGCATCCGCCGACGCCGGGCCGGTCGGCGGCGGCGCGGCATCGACGATGACAGTGGTCCGGCCGGCGCTGAGCCGGGCAAAGCCCATGTGCAGCCCGGTCTTGCGCGCCCCGCGAATCCCTGCCGCCGCCAGCGCATTATCCAATCGGCCCTCAAGCCCCCGACCGCCGCCATGAAACCGCGCCAGTCCGCCATCGGCATGGCGCAAGGCCCGCAACGTCGGTGCGATTCGGCCAATCGCCGCCATCTGCGCCGCCGGTGGTTGCCGCCCGCTTTCGCCCAAGGCCTGCGCCGCCCATGTCAGCAGCGAGAACACCTCGAGCAGTTCTTCGGGATTGCGGGTCGGGATGCCACCCTGATCGTCGATTTGGGCCGCGCAATCGACGCCCAGCGCGCGCACCGCGACATCGACGTGCTGTTCCATCCCTTCCAGCGTCAGTCCGGCATAGATCAGGCCGGTCAGCGCCTCGAACCTCGGCAGCCCCGGCCCGGCCGATTTCCAGCGGCGCGACAGGAACAGGGTTTGGGCAGCGAGCGAGCGAAAGAACAGTTCCGACGCCACCTTTTCGGTGCCGCGCAACAGGAAAAACCCGTGGTTGATCCAGCGGATCAGACGCCGCCCGGTCAGGTCCGGCGTCCACCCCGGCCCGGTGCCACGGCCATAGCGCAGCACCCAGTCGCTGACCCAATGCTGCGCCCGCGCCCGCGCCGCGGCATCGCCGACCGCCGCCAGATCGTCCAGCCAGCCGCAGCCCTGCAACTGGGCGGTAATGTGGGGGGCGTCGGGCGGTGCGATATCCCAGATCGACGTCGCCGGGGCCTCGATCAGATGACCCGAAAACAGGAAGTTGCCCGCGATCAACTGCCGCCCACGGGCATAGTGCCCGATCGACCGCGGTTCGGGCTGCGACACGAACCCAGTCGGCAACCGCGCCCGCGACGCGCGACGCGCATGCAGGCGATGCATGATGTGGGTGCCCGAGGCACGCCATGTCTGCAAAATGGCCAAGTCTGAACTGCCTCTGGTGCGGGTGAACGCCGCTTGTTGTTACGCGCAATGATAGGGGCGAACGCGGCCCAAGTCACGCAGGCTTTCGTAACGCCACGATGTAAAACCCGTCCATCCCGCCCGAGGTCGCCCAATAATCGGGGCGCAGGCGCAACCCGCCTTCGTCGGTGATCCACGCCGGATCGACGCCCGGAATCGCCAGCGCCGCGCGGTCAGTGGTCAGGCCGGGGTGGCGGGCCAGGGCCTCGTCCGCCTGTACCTCGCCTTCGTCAGGCAGCAGCGAACAGGTGCAGAATATCAGCCGACCGCCGGGTTTTAGCAGGGTCAGAGCATGGTCGATCAGGGCCGATTGCAGGTCGATCAGGGCCCCGAATTCCGCCCCGTCCTTGGCATAGGGCAGGTCGGGATGGCGGCGCAGCGTGCCTGTCGCGGAACAGGGCGCATCCAGCAAAACCGCATCGTATCCGCCCTGATCGTAGGTCAGTGCATCGGCAACGACGGTGTTGGCGGTCAGCCCAGTGCGGGTTAGATTGGCAGCGACACGCAGCATCCGCCCCGCCGACAGATCGACTGCGGTGACATCCGCCCCGGCAGCGGCCAGTTGCATCGTCTTGCCACCGGGCGCGGCACAAAGGTCAAGAATCCTCTCGCCGCTTTGCGGCGCCACAACCCGCACCGGCAGGGCCGCAGCAGCGTCCTGCACCCACCAGTCACCGCTGGCATATCCGGGCAATTCCGTCACCTGCACTGACCCGGTCAACCGCACCGATCCCGTCGGCAAAACCTTGCCACCCGTAGCCTGCGCAACCGCTGCCGGGTCGCCTTTGGCCGTCAGATCAAGCGGCGGCGCAGCGAACTGCACTGCCTCCATCGCCACCACCGTCGGCTTGCCCCAGGCGGCCACCAGCGGTTGCCGCAGCCAGCCGGGCAACAGCGGCACGGGCCGGGCGGCCCAGTCAGCGGGATCGAGCTTGCGCAGCACCGCGTTGACCAGACCCTTGAGGGGGGCCGTGCGTTTGTTCCGGCTGACAATCTCGACACAGGCGTTCACCACGCCATGCGCCGCCGCGCCATTGCAAATCTCGACCAGCCCCAGACGCAAGACATTCTGCACCGTCTCGGGCGGGGCCTTTTTCAGAAATGGTTTCAGCATCCGGTCGGCCCGGTCGATCCCGCGCAGAGTATCCAGCGCCAACCGCTGCGCCCGCGCCCGATCCTCGGGCGGCAGATGCGCCAACGCGCCGCTGGCCAGCGCCTCGGGCAGCAAACGCCGCTCGACCGTCACAAGATCCAGCAGATGATGCGCCGCGCGGCGGGCAGGCAGACCAGCGTCAGACATCGCACCCCTCATAAGCCCCCTCTTGAGGCTCGCTCTGCGCCGCCTATAACAAAGGGCACGCCGCCACAAGAAAGGCCCGCCATGCCCGAACTCATGCCCGACGACATTCCCCCAGCCGCCAAACGCGCCCTGGCCGAGGCCGAGGCCCGGCGCAATGCGGCCAAACCCGCCGACCTGCCCCCCGAATATGGCGGGCGCGACGGACCTGAACCGGTGCGCTACGGCGATTGGGAACGCAAGGGGATTGCAATCGACTTCTGAGGTCGCAAACAGGCCAGACGCCGCCACCAAACTCTCCTCGAATTTGCGCAAAACGGGGACATATGCGATGCCGGACGCCGCCGACCTGATCGATCTGACAACCTATCCCATTCATCAGGCCGGGCCAGCCCGCGCCGCCCTGCTTGACCGCGTCCGCGCCGATCTGGGGCGTGACGGTTGTGCGGTGCTGAAACAGTTCCTGACGCCTGCGGGGATCAACGCTTTTCTCGCCGAAGCCGAAGGCGTCGCCGACAAGGGGCACCGGTCGTTCAACCGTACCAACCCCTATTTTACCCAAGACGATCCGACCCTGCCCCCCGACCACCCAAAACGGCAGTTCTTTGACCGGTCGAACAGCTTTATCCCGGCCGACAACTTTGCCCCGGACGGGGCGCTGCGGGCGGTTTATAACGATCCGTCCTTCAGCCCCTTCATCCGCGATTGCCTGCAGGAAACCGCGTTCTTTCCCTACGCCGACCCGCTGGCCGATGTGATCGTCAACATGGCCGAGGCCGGCAACGGTTTTCCCTGGCATTTCGACACCAACAATTTCACCGTGACCATCGCAATCCAGAATGCGGACGGCGGCGGCGACTTTGAATATGCCGCCAATATCCGCGCAAATGGCGAGGATTTCGACGCCGTGCGCGAGGTTCTGAGCGCCACCTCGGACCGGGTGACGACCCTGCACCTTGAACCCGGCGACCTGCAAATCTTTCGGGGCCGTTATTCACTGCACCGGGTCACCCCGCTGCGCGGATCCACCCGCCGCTATGTGGCGATCTTTTCCTACGTCGACCAGCCCGACATGGTGGCAACGCCGGAGCGCTGCAAGCAACTCTATGGCCGCGCCCTGCCGATCCATTATGAACGCGCCGGACAGCGGGCCGACAGCTATATAGACTAGCGCAGGCGGAAATCGGCGGCGTCACCGGCGCCACGGTCAACGGTAAACCTGATCTGGTCGTCACGGACTTCGACCAGCTGGCAGTTGTAGTCGATCACCATCCCCGACCAATCCATCTCGCGGCAGAAAAATCCGTCCTGCCAAGACCATGAGCCGGTGACCGGCCAAGTGACCGCCCTGCCGCTGATCGTCCCGTCCGGCTGCACGACCAGATTGATCCCCAAGGTCCAGTTGACGATCTCGCGGCCAACTACCTTTGCCTGAAACACATCAGGGTCGCTGACCACCTCGAACTGTTGGGCGGTCGCCGGACCGGTTGTCAATATTACCGCAATCGCAACACGAAACATCACGGGCTTTCCTTTCGTCGGTTCCATCCGATACGCGTTGGCGCGCTGATCGGATCGGTCGCCGGGCGCAAAGCGGCATCGACAGCCCCTTGTTTCAAGATCGCCAGCAAGGCAAGAGGAGCAACAGAGGTACACGCATGAAATCATCGCCAAGTCAGACCCAAACGTGACGCAGGCGCTGGTCATCGGTGCGGGACCGGCCGGGCTGATGGCGGCGGAGGTGCTGGCGGCCAATGGCTGTGCGGTGACGCTGGCCGATGCGATGCCGTCGGTCGGGCGCAAGTTTCTGATGGCGGGCAAATCCGGGCTGAACCTGACCAAAGACGAACCGCTGGCCGATTTCATCGCCGCTTACGGGCCGCTGCCGCAGGTCATGGTGGACGCCCTGACCGCATTTGGCCCGGCGCAGGTCATCGATTGGGCGCGGGCGCTGGGCCAGCCGGTATTCACCGGATCATCGGGCCGGGTGTTTCCCGCAACGATGAAGGCCTCGCCGCTATTGCGGGCATGGCTGCACCGTCTCGACGCGGCAAAGGTGCAGTTGCGAACCCGCTGGCGCTGGTTTGGTTGGGAGGGAACAGCAGCGGTTTTTGACACCCCGGAAGGGCGCCGCACACTGACCGCCGACATCACCGTGCTGGCGATGGGCGGGGCAAGCTGGCGGCGGTTGGGATCGGATGGCGCATGGGCGGCGCACCTGCCCGATGCCGTCGCCCCCTTTGCCCCCGCCAACATGGGCTTTGCCGTCGATTGGTCGCCCCACATGACCGCGCATTTCGGGCAGCCCGTCAAAGGCTGCGCCCTGATCGCGGGCGACCAATATGAACGCGGCGAATTCGTCGTTTCCGCGCGCGGCATCGAAGGCGGCGGCGTCTATGCCGTGTCGCGTGCAGTGCGGGACGGTGCGCCACTGTTCCTTGACCTGTTCCCCGACTGGACGCTGGCACAAGTCACCGCAAAACTGTCCCGCCAGCGCGGCAAGGAAACCATCGCCAATCACCTGCGCAAAACCCTCCGGCTCGACCCGCTCCGCCTTGCGCTGTTGAACGAATGGGGTAGGCCGCTGCCCGCCAGCCTCGCCCCGCTGCTGAAACGCCTGCCGGTCCGCCACACCGGCCCGCGCCCGCTGGACGAGGCGATTTCGACGGCAGGCGGCGTCCGTTTCGATGCCCTCGACGACCTGATGCTGAGAACCCGCCCCGGCGTGTTCTGCGCCGGTGAAATGCTGGATTGGGAGGCCCCGACCGGCGGCTACCTGATTACCGGCTGTCTGGCGACCGGGCGGGCGGCAGCACAGGCGGCGCTGCGTTATGTGGCAAGCGCACACTGAAACGCCGGCCGCGCCTGCATCCGCGCCAGATGATCGGTCAGCGCAGCGGGTGGCGGCGGAAATTTGGCCGCGATCGCCCACATCATCAAGTGCGCACACAAGATGTCGGGGATCGTCATAATGTCGCCCATTACGAACGGCCCGACGATGCGGTTGGCCAGACGGGCAGCATTGCGCTCAAACTCCCATTTCAGCGTCTCCTTGATCGCCGGCACACGCCGGTCCTCAGGAAGAACGAAACTATGGCGGGCGGCAGTCCAGACCAGCCCTTCGATCTCGTCCAGCAGACAAAAGGTCAGCGCGTCCTGCATCGCGCGGGCGGGGGTGCCTGCGGGTTCGGTCAGTTTGCCGTGCGTCTCAGCCAGATAGGTCAGGATCGCCACAGAATCGGTCAACACCATGTCGCCCGTGACCAGCACCGGCACCTTGCCCGACGGGTTCAGCGCGACGATGGCGGGCGAACCGGGGCCGTCCTTGTGCAGTTCATAGGGCTGCCCCAACTCCTCGAGCATCCAGATCACCCGAAAGGTCCGGTTGGTTTTCGAACCGTAGATTTGATACATCAGGTTATCCCTCAATCCCGATAGTAGGCGCGATACCAGTCAGCAAATGCCTGCACGCCGTCCTGCACCGAGGTTTTCGGCGCGAATCCGGTCAGTTCCCGCAACAGCGCCCCGTCGGCCCATGTCGCGGGCACATCGCCGGGCTGCATTGGCAGCATCCGCATCTCGGCCTTGCGGCCCGTCGCGATTTCGATGGCGGCGATATAATCAAGCAACTGCACCGGGGCGCTGTTGCCGATGTTCACGACGCGGCAAGGGGCGACGGGTGACAGACTGTCACCGGACACCGGATCAGCCCCCGGCACCGCGTTGATCAGCAGCCGGATACCCTGCACCAGATCGTCGATATAGGTGAAATCACGCTGCATCTGGCCGTGATTATACACGTCGATCGGGTCGCCATTCAGGATCGCCTTGGTGAACTTGAACAGGGCCATGTCGGGGCGGCCCCACGGACCATAGACGGTGAAAAACCGGAACAGGGTGATCGGCATCGCGTAAAGGTGAGCATAGCTGTGCGCCATCGCTTCGGTCGCCTTTTTGGTGGCGGCATAAAACGACATCTGGGTGTCGGCCTTGTCAGTCTCGGCGTAGGGCATGGCCGTGTTCGCCCCATAGACTGAACTGGTCGAGGCAATCAGCAAATGCGCACAAGGCGTGGCGCGGACCGCCTCAAGCAGGTTGAAAGTGCCGATGATATTGGCATCGACATAGCTGCGCGGTGCGTCGATGGAATGGCGCACTCCGGCTTGCGCGGCGAGGTGGACGATGATGTCGGGGCGTTCAGTGGCGCAGAGATCAGCGAGAACGCCATCATCCTCCAACCGTTCATTCACCGCCCGAAACTTCGGCGTTTGCAACAGGTTAGCCTGGCGGCGCTGTTTCAGCGTCACGTCGTAATAATCGGTCAGGGCGTCAAACCCGACCACATCGAACCCATCGGCCAGCAGGCGCTGGCACAGGTGGTAGCCAATGAACCCGGCCGATCCGGTGATCAGAGCCTTTGGCATCACCTAGAACATCGTATTGGGATTGGCGGCACTGTCAGGAATGACCTGCAACACGTCCCAGTGTTCGACCACCTTGCCATTCGCGTCACACCGGAAAATGTCGATTCCGGCATAGTCGTGATCACCGGGCCATGTCTGGTGGCAATGCAGAACCACGAAATCGCCCTGTGCGACGGTGCGCTTGAACGTCACGGCCTTGCCCGGATAATCGCGGGCCATCTGTTCGAAATAGGCGATGAACGCCTCTTTACCATCCGCCACGGCCGGATTGTGCTGGATATAGGTTGCCCCGGCATAGGTTTCGATGGCGCGGCGGGGCTCGCAGGCGTTGAACATCATATCGTAGAACGCGACGGCGTTCGCGGTGTTGCGGGCGGCAGTGTCGATCATGGCGAGTGCCTCTTGGATTGCTGAAAACGATAGCCGACGGTCAAGCCGCTCACAACTGGCCCTAATCCTGCGGCTCCAACGACGGCCGTCCGATCGACACATAGGCGGCGAAACCCGCCTTTTTCGCGTCCTTGTTGGAATAGACGTTGCGCAGATCAGCCATGTGCGCGGACGCCATGCTCTTGGCGATCCTGGCCAGATCAAGGGCGCGGAATTCGTTCCATTCGGTCAACAAGACAAGCAAATCGGCCTTGCGCGCCGCCGTGTAGGCATCATCCACCCAAGCCACGCCGGGCAACAGCGCCTCGCCCTCATGGCGTCCCTGCGGATCGGTGACGCGGACCTTGGCGCCGCCGCCAACAAGGGCCGGAATGATGGTCAGCGCCGGAGCATCGCGCATGTCGTCGGTGTTGGGTTTGAAGGTGACGCCCAGCACCGCGATGACCTTGCCGTTGAACGTGCCGCCACACAGATCGCGCAGCTTGTCGATCATCCGGAGCTTGATTTCCTCGTTCACCCGAATGACGGTTTCGGTGATCTGCATCGGCACCGCGTTTTCCTGTCCGATCCGGGCCAGCGCCTTGGTATCCTTGGGGAAACACGACCCGCCATAACCGGGACCGGCATGCAGGAACTTGTTCCCGATCCGGCCATCAAGGCCGATCCCCCGCGCCACCTCTTTCACATCGGCGCCGACGCGTTCGCACAGGGCGGCGATTTCGTTGATGAACGTGATCTTGACCGCCAAAAAGGCGTTGGCGGCATATTTGATCATCTCGGCGCTTTCGAGGTCGGTGCTGACGATGGGAAAATCGCGCAGGAACAGCGGGCGGTAAATTTCGGCCATGACGGCGGCGGCACGTTCGGTCTGCACCCCGACAACGACGCGGTCGGGGCGCATGAAATCGTCAATCGCCGCACCTTCGCGCAGGAATTCCGGGTTCGACGCGACATCGAAATCCAGATTCGGGTTGGTCTTGTGGACCACCTGTTTCACTTTGCGGTTGGTGCCAACAGGCACCGTCGATTTGGTGACGATGACGATATAATCCTTGGCCAGCCGCGCGATTTCTTCTGCCGCAGCCATGACATAGGTCAGATCGGCATGGCCATCGCCACGCCGCGTCGGGGTGCCTACCGCGATGAACACGGCCTGCGCACCGTCCAAAGCCGTCGGCAGGTCGAGGGTGAACGACAGCCGTCCGGCGGCGACGTTCTTGGCCATGAGGTCCTCAAGCCCCGGTTCGAATATCGGAACCTGGCCATTTTCCAGCTTGGCGATCTTGACCGGGTCTTTGTCAACGCAGACCACATCGTGCCCGAAATCGGAAAAGCAGACGCCCGAAACAAGACCGACATAGCCCGTCCCAATAACCGCTATTTTCATGCCCTGCTCCGCGTTTGCCTTGTTTTGCCGATGGTGTGATGGCAAGTGGGGCGCGGTGTCAACGCCCAACCTCTGCACGTCGCGGTCGCCAAAGTGTCACAGACCGACAATAATTCGATCCTTGGGCTGGCGACGCTTTCCCGCAGGACGTGTAGCACATAGCTTTAGGTTGTATGACAGCGGAGCGCACAATGATCCCAACCCAATCGTTTTCCGCCAGACTGGGGTCGCTGGCGCTGGTAATCCTGACGACCGCCGCCGCCGCAACGGCCCAGGAATTCCGCCCCACCTACAGCATGTTCGGATCACCCGGCCTGCTGGAAATGCCGACTGCCCAAAGCGCGCCCGACGGCGAACTGGCCTTTAGCATATCGAACTATGGCAACTACCTGCGCAACACGCTGACGTTTCAGGTCACGCCGCGGTTGTCGGGCAGTTTTCGTTACGCACGGATCACCGGCGGTGCAGGGCCGCTGGCTGTCGCCGATTACTACGACCGCAGTTTCGACCTGCGCTATCGGCTGATCGACGAAGGACGCTATCTGCCTGCGGTCGCGGTGGGCCTGCAGGATTTCATCGGCACCGGACTGTTTTCGTCTGAATACCTGGTCGCGACCAAAACCATCGCCAGCGATTTCACCCTGACCGCAGGCCTTGGCTGGGGGCGGCTGGGCAGCCGCAACGGGTTCACCAACCCGCTGGGCGCCATTGATGACTGTTTCGAAACCCGCCCGCCGCTGGATTTCGGGTTTGGTGGCCGGGTTCAGACCAGCCGGTTCTTTCGCGGCGATGCGGCGCTGTTCGGCGGGGTCGAATGGCGGATCAGGGACAATCTGACGTTGAAGGCCGAGTATTCGTCCGACGCCTATGTGACCGAGGTCGCGGCAGGCACATCGGTGATCGATTCGCCCTATAATTTCGGCCTGACGTATCGGCCCCGGCCCGGTGTCGAACTCGGGCTGTCCTATCTTTATGCAACGAGGTGGGGGTCAACGTCACCTTTGCGCTGAACCCGCGCAATCGTCCGGCACCCAGCGGCACCGAACCGGGGCCCGTGCCGGTGGTCGTGCGCGCCGCCGATCTGCGGGCGGCCCGAACCTGGGACCGGGTCGCGGTGCCCGACGCCCGGGTGCGCGATGTGCTGCCGCAGGGTCTGGCAACCGAAGGCCAGCGCCTAATTTCGGCGCAGGTCAGCGACCAAAGCGTGCGGATCCGCTATACCAATGACCGCTACCGGACAGAGGCGCAGGCCGCAGGCCGTGTCGCCCGCGTGCTGGCCGTGATTCTGCCGGGGTCGATCGAGACCTTCATCCTCGAACCCGTCAGACGCGGCGTGCCACTGTCGGCAATCACGATCCGGCGCAGCGATCTTGAGGCCTTGGAAAACGAACCTGACGCGACCCGCCTGTCCTATGATCGCGCCACGATTGCCGCCGCAGGCCCAGATACCGGGCTGGTCATGGCCGAGACACAGCCGCCCCGGTTCAGCTATGGCATCGGTCCCTATCTGGAACTCGGCCTGTTCGACCCTGCGTCGCCCCTGCGCGGCGAAGTCGGGATTGAGGTGCAGGCTCGCTATGACATCGCCCCGAACCTTGTGCTGTCGGGCGCGATCCGCAAGTCGATCGCGGGCAACAACGATAGCATTGGCACAATATCGGCCTCGGCCCTGCCACCGGTGCGGCGCAACGCATCCTATTACGCGGTGAACGGCGATCCGGGCCTCGAATACCTGACATTGGCCTGGTATGGTCGCCCTGCACCCCATCTGTATAGCCGGGTCACCGCGGGTTACCTTGAACCGATGTTCGGC
>JBBQHC010000068.1:0-16895 GCA_038323615.1 Rhodobacterales bacterium
GGGAACAGTTTTTTCATCGCAGCGTCGGTCTTGTGAATATCTTCCGGATCGCCCGACAGTGCCACCCAGCGGAACGGTCCGATCCCCCGGCAAAACAACGGGCGGATATAAGCGGGCACGAAACCGGGAAAGGCAAAAGCATTTTCCAGCCCCTCGTCCAGCGCCACCTGCCTGATATTGTTGCCATAATCCAGCGTCGGCACCCCGGCATTCCAGAAATCCACCATTGCGGCGACGTGGTTGCGCATGCTGGCACGAGCGGCCTTTTCGACGGCTTTGGGGTCGGTTTCCTGCCGGGCACGCCATTCTGCAACACTCCACCCCTGCGGCAGATAGCCGTGCAACGGGTCGTGCGCACTGGTCTGATCGGTGACAATATCCGGGCGCACCCCGCGCCTGACCAGTTCGACAAAGACATCGGCGGCATTGCCCAACAGCCCGACCGATTTCGCCTCGCCGCTGGCGGTCCAACCGGCGATCAGCGCCAATGCCTCATCCAGCGTCTTAGCTTTGGCGTCTAAATATCTGGTACGGATGCGAAAATCTATCCGGGTTTCGTCGCATTCGACGGCCAGACAACAGGCCCCGGCCATGACAGCGGCCAACGGCTGCGCTCCGCCCATACCGCCCAAGCCGCCGGTCAAAATCCAGCGGCCCGTCAGGTTTCCGTCGTAATGTTGCCGCCCCGCCTCGACAAAAGTCTCATAGGTTCCCTGCACGATCCCCTGGGTGCCGATGTAAATCCACGACCCGGCGGTCATCTGGCCATACATCGCCAGACCCTTTTTATCCAACTCGTTGAAATGGTCCCATGTTGCCCAGTGTGGCACGAGGTTGGAATTGGCAATCAGCACGCGCGGCGCATCCTTGTGGGTGCGAAACACGCCAACGGGTTTGCCGGATTGGACCAGCAGGGTCTCGTCATCCTCCAACACTTTCAGGCTGGCGACGATCTGGTCGAAATCCGCCCAGGTCCGGGCCGCCCGGCCGATCCCGCCATAGACCACCAGCTCGTGCGGATTCTCGGCCACATCGGGGTGCAGGTTATTCATCAGCATCCGCATCGGCGCCTCGGTCAGCCAGCTTTTTGCGGTGATCTCGGGGCCGGTGGGCGGATAGACGTCGCGCATATTGTGGCGGGGGTTGGTCATGCTTTCGCTCCCAATGTCAGGGCCAGATGGTTTAAAGTTTCCAATATCTTGCGCAAAGTCGGACGCAGGCGCTCGGCTTTGTCCGCATCATATTGCCAAGGTGCCGACTCGGCGCGCAGGTAGGTCGATTGCGCCAATTCCATTTGCAACGCGTGCCACCCCTGATCGGGACGCCCATAATGTCGCGTCGTCCAGCCACCCTTAAAGCGTCCGTTGAGGATTGATGTGTAACCTTCGGTTTCGGAACATATTTTGACAACCTCACCCTCAATCGTGTCAGAGCAGGTCGCCCCCATATTTGTCCCGATATTCAGGTCGGGCAAGACGCCATCGAACAGGAAGGGAATTCGCGAACGGATCGAGTGGCAATCATACAGGATCGCCACGCCGTGAATTGCCCGCACCCGTGTCATCTCTGCCGTCAGCGCCGCATGATAGGGTGCATGAAACGCCTGAACACGCGCCCCGACCTCGGTCGCATCCGGCGGCTGGTCCCAGATCGCCACCCCGTCGAAATCGGTCAGCGGTACCAGCCCGGTGGTGTTCTGCCCCGGATAGAGGCTCCCGCCCCCCGGATCGCGGTTGGCGTCGATGACATAACGATGAAACGTCGCCCGTACCGTCGTCGCGCCGGGCAACAGGCCGTCATACAGGCGGTCGATGTGCCAATCGGTATCCGCCAACGCCCGCCCGTTCTGGTTCAGCCGCGCGGAAATTTCGGGCGGCACAAAGGTGCCGGTGTGCGGCAGACCCAACACGATCGGGCTGTCGCCCCGGACCACCGCAACCGGGTTCACAGCGCCAGCCCCGTCGCGTCGATCAACGCGCCCGACACGACCAGCTCCGACGCCGCCGCGATGTCGGGGGCAAGGTATCGGTCCTGTTCGATCACCGGAACCTGTGCCCGGATTTCCGCCAGCGCCCTTTGCAGCGCGGGACTGGTTTTCAGCGGTGCGCGAAACCCGATCCCCTGCGCTGCGCACATCAACTCGACCCCGATGATGACCGACAGGTTGGCGTTCATCCGCCGCAACCGCCGCGCCCCATGGGCCGCCATGCTCACGTGATCCTCCTGGTTGGCGCTGGTCGGCGTGGAATCGGTCGAACAGGGGTTCGCCAGATGCTTGTTCTCGCTCATCAACGCCGCCGTCGTCACCTCGGCAATCATCAGGCCGCTGTTCAACCCCGGTTCCGGCGTCAGGAACGGTGGCAAATCGTGATTCAGCGTCGGATCGACCATCAGCGCCACCCGGCGCTGCGCAATCGCCCCGATCTCGGCCACGGCCAGTGCGATCTGGTCGGCGGCAAAGGCGACGGGTTCGGCATGGAAATTGCCCCCCGACACAATCAGGCCCTCGTCGACCAGCACGAGCGGGTTGTCGGTGACGGCGTTCGCCTCGATTTCCAAGGTCCGCGCCGCAAATCCCAGCAGGTCCAACGCCGCGCCCGTCACCTGCGGCTGACAGCGGATGCAGTAGGGATCCTGCACGCGGGTATCGCCGTCGCGGTGGCTCTCGCGGATCTCGCTGCCCGCCATCAGGTGGCGCATCGCATCGGCCACGGCAATTTGCCCGGCATGGCCGCGCAGCCGATGAATCGCGGGTTCGAGCGGCGCGGTGGACCCCATGATGGCATCGGTCGACAGGGCGCTGGCGATGACCGCACCCCGCGCATTGCGCTGCGCCTGCCACAGCCCGGTCAGTGCGCAAGCGGTCGAAAACTGGGTGCCGTTGATCAGCGCGAGCCCCTCTTTCGGGCCCAGAACAACGGGCGTCAACCCGGCCTTGGCCAAAGCCGCGCCGCCCGGCATCACCTGCCCCTGATAGGTCGCCTGCCCCGCACCGATCATCGCCGCGGCCATATGCGCCAAGGGGGCCAGATCGCCCGAGGCCCCGACCGACCCCTGCACCGGAATTACCGGGGTAACGCCCTGGGCCAACATCGATTCCAGAATCGCGACGATGTCCCACCGCACACCCGACGCGCCGCGCCCCAGCGACAGCAGCTTCAGGACCATCATCAGGCGAGTCGTCGATTCATCCAGCGCCTCTCCGACACCGCAGCAATGCGACAGGATCAGGTTGCGCTGCAAGGTCGCCGTATCCTTGGCGGCAATTTTGACCGATGCCAGTTTGCCGAACCCAGTGTTGACGCCGTAAACGGCGGCACCCCCTTCGGACGCCTGTTTGACGAGGGCGGCAGCGGCTTCGATGTCAGGGCGCGCGGCTGGGTCGAGTGTCACCGGGTGGCCATCTCGCCAGATCGATTCCAGTTGCGCCAGCGTCGCCGCACCGGGGGTCAGGGTCAGGGTCAAAATGCACCTCCGAAAATGCGTGAATAAAGCGGGTTGAACCCGATCCGATAGGCCAGTTCCGCCGGATGATCGACATCCCAGACCGCCAGATCGGCGCGCATGCCCGCGGCAATCGTGCCGCAATCGGTCAACCCAAGGGCGCGCGCGGCGTGGGTCGTGACGCCGGCCAGTACCTCCTCCGGCGTCATCCGGAATAGCGTGCAGCCCATGTTCATCGTCAGCAAAAGCGACGTGATCGGCGACGATCCGGGGTTGCAATCGGTGGCGAGGGCCATCGGGACATTTTGGGCGCGAAAGGCCGCGATGGGGGGCATTTGGGTTTCGCGCAGGGTGTAAAATGCCCCCGGCAAGATCACCGCCACCGTCCCGGCCTGCGCCATTGCCGCCGCGTCGGCCTCGGTCGCGTATTCCAGGTGATCCGCCGACAGTGCACCATAACGGGCGGCGAGCGTCGCACCGCCCATGTGTGACAACTGTTCGGAATGCAATTTGACTGGCAGCCCAAGCTCATGCGCCACATCAAAGACACGGCCTATCTGTTTTAGATTAAATGCTATTCCTTCGGAGAACCCATCCACTGCATCGACCAGCCCGGCAGCATAGGCCGCACGCAGGGTCGGGATGCAAACGTCGTTGATATAGGCATCGGCGTCCATCCCTTTGGGCACCGCGTGGGCGCCCAGAAAGCTGGTCAGCACTCGAATGGGCCGCTGTTGCGCGATCATCCGGGCGACCCGCAGCATCCGCAGTTCGGTGTCGCGGTCCAGACCATAGCCCGACTTGACCTCGATCACCGCGACCCCTTCGGCGATCATCGCGTCGATCCGGGTCAAGGCCGACCCGAGCAACTTTGCCTCGGTTGCCGCCCGCGTCGCCGTCACCGTGGATACGATCCCGCCGCCAGCCCGCGCGACCGCTTCGTAACTCGCGCCGTTCAGCCGCATCTCGAATTCGGAGGCGCGGTTGCCGCCGTGGACGACGTGAGTGTGGCAGTCGATCAACGCGGGGGTGATCAGACGGCCCCCCATGTCGCGGGCGTCGCCGTCGGGCGCATCCGACATCGGCCCGACCCATCCAATCCGGTCCTTGTCAATCATCACCGCCGCGTCACGGATCAGCCCATAGGGCGCGTCCCCGGTCATTGTCGCGACGGTGGCATTGGTCAGGATCATCCCGAACGACTCGCTTGATAAGTGCAGAATTATCGGCAATATGTCTGCACATATTAACCCTGTCAAGGCGATGGACATGACAACACTTTGGGCCAGGCAGGCCCTGCTGGCAGACGGATGGGCCGACGATGTGCGCATCGAAATCGCAGACGGACGAATCGTCAGCGCCACGCCGGACACAGCGGCAGCCGGGGATCGTTATGGCGTCCTCCTTCCGGCGCCCGCCAACCTGCACAGTCATGCCTTTCAGCGGGCGATGGCGGGCATGACCGAACGGCGCGGCCCCGATCCACGCGACAGTTTCTGGACCTGGCGACAGTTGATGTTCCGGTTCTTGGACCACCTGACACCCGACGACGTGCAGGCGATCACCGCCTTTGTGCAGATGGAAATGCTGGAGGCGGGCTATGCGATGAACGTCGAATTTCATTACCTGCATCACCAACCGGGCGGGCAACCCTATGGCGACATTGCCGAAATGGCGGCGCGGGTCGCGGCGGCGACGGCGGACAGCGGGATCGGGCTGACCCTGTTGCCGGTGCATTATCAGTACGGCGGGTGCGATCAGCGGCCTTTGGGGCCGGGGCAGGTCAGATTCGGGAACGATCCGGCGCGATTTGCGCAACTTTGGCAGGCCGCCGAACTGGCTTTGCGGTCTCTGCCCGCCGACACCGGCCTTGGCGTCGCGCCGCATTCGCTACGGGCCACCGGGCGCGACGATCTGGCGACGATCACCGCAATTGGGCACGGCCCGATCCATATGCACCTCGCCGAACAAGTGGCCGAAGTGACCGAGGTGCAGGCCGCATGGGGGGCGCGGCCGGTGGAATGGTTGCTCGACAATGCACAGGTTGATCCGCGCTGGTGTCTGATCCACTGCACCCAGATGGAACCGCATGAAACCAAAGGGTTGGCTGTGACGGGCGCCGTCGCCGGACTGTGTCCGATCACCGAAAGCAGTCTGGGTGACGGGATATTCGACGGGGTGCGCTGGCTGGAACACGGCGGGCGGTTCGGCATCGGCTCTGACAGTAACATTCGCATCGCACTGACCGAGGAACTGCGCACGCTGGATTATTCGCAACGCCTGCGCGACCGCTCGCGTGCGGCATTGGCGACGCCCGAACAATCCACCGGGCGGCGGCTGTTCAGCGGCGCGGCGGCGGGGGGTGCGCAAGCGGCGGGGCGCGGCAAGGGCGTGATCGCGACGGGCGAATGGGCCGACCTGCTGGCGCTGGACACCACCCATGTCGACCTTGAGGGGCGCAAGGGTGATGCTTTGCTGGACGCATGGATTTTCGCGGGCGACGACGCGATGGTCGCCGATGTCTGGGCCGCCGGGCGGCACCTCGTGCGCGGCGGCCGTCACATTGCCCGCGACCCGATCACCGCCGCCTATCGGCGCACGATGTCCCGCCTGCGCGACGTATTATGAGCGCACCGCAGTTCAACACCTGGCAATCGGTGCAGGACGAGGTGCTGCGCCGCATCCATGCCCGCGAATGGCCCCCCGGCAGCGCGATCCCGCATGAGGCCGATCTGGCCGTCGAATTCGGCTGTGCCCGCACCACGGTCAACCGCGCCTTGCGGGCGGTCGCCGAGGCCGGGTTGCTCGACCGTCGGCGCAAGGCAGGGACGCGTGTCGCGCTGCATCCGGTGCGCAAGGCGACCCTGTCGATCACGATCATCCGGGCCGAGATCGAGGGGCTGGGGATGGCCTATGCCTACCGCCGGATTTTGGCGGAAACCGTCAAGGCCCCGGCCCCGGTCCAACGCCGGCTGGGAATCCGCAATGATCCGATGCTGCATGTCCGCGCCCTGCATCTGGCCGATGCGACACCCTATGTTCTAGAGGAACGGTGGGTGCGGATTGCTTCGGTCCCGACCATCATGGAGGCCGATCTGACCCAGCAGAGCGCCAATGAATGGCTGGTCGCCAATGCACCCTTTACGCATGGCGACATTGCGTTTTCGGCAAGTGCCGCCAGCGAGGCCGAGGCGACGTTCTTGGCCTGTGCGCCCGGCGCCGCGCTTTTCGTGATCGCGCGGACCACATGGAACGGTGCCGCGCCGATCACGTCCGTCCGGCTGACCTATGCGCCGGGGTACCGGATGGTGACGGAACTGTAGGCGTTCAGATTTGCCGCAGAATGGGTTCCGAAATCAGATGTCGACCTTGATCGCGACACCGGCCTGAATAGCCCGCTCCACCACCGCCGCCGCGACCGCCAGATCCTGCAAGCCGACGCCGGTGCCGTCGAACAGCGTGACCTCGTCGTCGGATCTGCGCCCCGGATGGTTGCCGACGATCACGTCGCCGATGGTGGCGATATCCGCCGCCTTCAGTATCCCCGCCGCAATCGCGTGCTGGCATTCGCCGATGCTGATCGCCTGCGCCACCTCGTCGGTGAATACGCTTGCCCGGGCGACGAGGGCCGGTTCGACCTCTTGCTTGCCTTTGGTGTCAGTGCCCATGCAGGCCAGATGCGTGCCGGGACGGACATGCGCCGACATCAGGCTGCCCTTGGGGGCCGAAGTGATGGTGATGATCACATCGGCCTGCGCACCCAATTCTTCGAGGCTGAGGGCCGCGAACGGCAGGCCGAGTTCGGCGGCCACCTCGCCCAGTCCGGGCAGCATGTCGGGGTGAAAGTTCCACGCCACGACCCGGTCGAAATCACGCACACGGGCAGCGGCACGGAGCTGGAACGCGGCCTGATGGCCTGCGCCGACCATGCCCAGAACGCGGGCGTCCTTGCGGGCTAGCCGGTCGATGGAAATCGCCGACGATGCGGCGGTGCGTAGCGCCGTCAACAGGTTGCCGCCGACCATCGCCGTCGGCCGCCCGGTATCGGGATCGAACAGATAGACCGTGGACTGGTGGTTGGTGATCCCCTTGTCGGCATTGCCGGGAAAATAGCCCCCGGCCTTGACCCCCAAAACCTTGCCCGCGCGGTCCAGCCCGGATTTGAAACCATACTGCCGCCCCTCGCCTAGCGCCTCGCGGATTACGGGGAAATTATAGGCCTCGTCGCGGGCCATCGCCGCAAAGGTCGATTCGACGGCTTTGAACGCCGCCTCGGGCGTGACGAGGGCCGCAATGGCGCTTTCCGGAACGATGATCATCCTAAAACGCCTTGCCACGGGCCGACACCGGCCACAGGGTTTCAACCTTGCCGTTTCTGACCCCGACATACCAGTCATGCACGTTGCAGGTCGGGTCGCAGTGGCCGGGGACAAGGCGCAACTTGTCGTTGACCTTGAGAACCCCTTGCAAGTCTTCGACCACCCCCTGTTCGTCCGAACATTTCAGGTATTTCACGTCCGTCCGGCCATAGATCACCGGCAGACCGCTATCGACCGACTGCGCCTTGAGGCCGGCATCGACGATCGCCTTGTCGGCCTTGGCATGGCTCATGACCGAGGTCAGAATGAACAGCGCATTCTCCCATTCCCCCTGATCGATCCGCCGGCCGTCCTTGTCCAAAATCCGGCCATAGTCGGCATCCATAAAGGCATACGACCCGCATTGCAGTTCGTTATAAACCCCTGATGCGCCTTCAAAATAATAACTGCCGGTGCCGCCGCCGCCGACGATATCACAGTCCAGCCCGACGGCCTTTAGACCCTGCACCGCATCGGCGACCTGCGCGATGGCGATGTCCAGCTTCGCCTTGCGGTCGTCGTATTTATCAAGGTGCTGCATCGCCCCTTGATAGGCCTGAATACCAGCAAATTTCAGTCCAGGTGCTGCGTCAATCAATTTGGCGATGTTGACCACATCCTGCGTCGTGGTGACGCCGCAACGGCCCGCGCCACAGTCGATCTCGACCAGTGCTTCGATCTGGGTGCCATGCTTTTGCGCCGCTGCCGACAAGTCTTTGACGTTGCCGGGATCATCGACGCAGACCAGTACCCGCGCACCCAATTTGGGCATCCGCGCCAACCGGTCGATCTTGGCCGGGTCGGTGACCTGATTTGAGACCATCACATCCTTGATGCCGCCACGGGCGAACACCTCGGCCTCGCTGACCTTTTGACAGCAGACCCCGCAGGCACCGCCCAAGGCCTCTTGCAGTTTTTGCACGTCGACGGATTTGTGCATCTTGCCGTGGCTGCGGTGCCGCATCCCGTGGGCCTTGGCGTAATCGCCCATTTTCTTGATGTTGCGCTCCAACGCGTCCAGATCAAGGATCAGGCAGGGCGTCTGGATATCGGCCTCGTCCATGCCAATGGCGGCGGGGATATCAAAACCGACTTCGTATTCTGTCAAATCTTTCATCGTGTTACTCCTTTGCCATCCAGGGCAGTTTATCCAGATCGACGTTACCGCCGGTGATGATGACGCCGACACGGCGGCCTTTGAAAACCGCTGGGTTTTTCAGGATCGTCGCCAGCGGCACCGCACTACTGGGTTCAATAACGATCTTCATCCGCTTCCAGGTCAGCTTCATCGCCTCGACGATTTCGTCTTCGGAAGCGGTCAGAATGTCGGTGACATAGCGTTGCACATAATGCCACGTGTTGTCCTTCAGCGGTACCTTGAGACCATCGGCGATGGTTTCGGGCGCGTCATCAGCGATGATGTGGCCCGCCTTGAAACTGCGATAGGCATCGTCGGCCTGTTCGGGCTCGGCGGCGTAGATCCGCACCTTTGGCGCGATCGACGACACCGTCAGGCAGGTGCCGGAAATCATCCCGCCGCCGCCAATCGGGGCGATGACCGCGTCCAGCCCTTCGACCTGTTCCAGCACCTCGCGGCTGCACGTCGCTTGCCCGGTTATAACGCGCAGGTCATTGTAAGGGTGGACAAATTCGGCCCCGCTTTCGGCCACGACTTCGGCAAAGACCGCCTCGCGGCTGGTCGTCGAGGGTTCGCATTCGACCACCCGCCCGCCGTAACCGCGCACCGCGTCCTTTTTCGCCTGCGGCGCGGTGTGCGGCATGACCACGGTGCAGGGAATGCCGCGCCGTCCGGCGGCATAGGACAGGCAGGTGCCGTGATTGCCGCTGGAGTGGGTCGCGACACCGTGCGCTGCCTGCGCGTCGGTCAGACCGAACACCGCGTTGGACGCGCCGCGCGCCTTGAACGCACCGGCCTTTTGCAGGTTCTCGCATTTGAAGAACAGCTCCGCCCCGGTCAGATCGTTGAGGTATTGCGACGTCAGGATCGGGGTGCGGTGGATATAGGGCGCGATGCGGTCATGCGCCGCGATCACATCGTCGATTGTGGGCCATCTGGTCATGCGGCCACCTTGACCGCACTGAGGCGCGATTGACGATAGTAGTCTTGTGCGGCGGCAACGCCCGCCCCCAGCGTGATCGGATACGCCAGATCGGCCATCGCCATTTCAACCACGGCGAGGCCCGACAACACCATCGCATCGGTGAGCGACCCAAGATGGCCGATGCGGAACGCGCGGCCCTTCATTTCGCCCAGACCCACGCCAAACGACATATCGTAGGCAGTAAAGATGTGGTTGGTCAGGGCGTCACTGTCGAACCCGTCAGGCACATAGATCGCGCTGACGGTATTCGAGGCCAGCGCCGGAGTTTCCGCGACCAGTTTTAGCCCCCAGGCGGTGACGGCACGGCGCACCCCCTCGGCCAGCCGGTGATGTCGGGCATAGACGTTCTCAAGCCCTTCTTCCTCCAGCATTTTCAGGCTTTCGCGCATCCCGTGGATCAGTTGCAGGGGCGGTGTATAGGGAAAGCCGCCGGTCGGGTTGGCCTTGAGCATGTCGCGAAAGTCGAAAAACGTGCGCGGCAGTTTGGCGGCTTCCATGCAGGCCAGCGCCTTTGGGGATGCCGCAACGATGGCCATGCCGGTCATCAGCATGAACCCCTTTTGCGATCCCGACACCGCCAGATCGACGCCCCAACCGTCCATATCGAACGGCATTGACGCCAGAGACGAGACGCAATCGACCATCAGCAGCGCCGGGTGATTGGCCGCATCCATCGCCCGGCGGACCGCGCCAATGTCAGACCGCACGCCCGTCGCTGTTTCGTTGTGGGTGACCAGCACCGCCTTGATTTCGTGCGATTTATCAGCCTTCAGCGCCGCCTCGAATTTGTCGGCAGGCGCGCCCGATCCCCAAGGGCATTCGATGATCTGCACGTCAAGCCCGTGCCGCTGGCACAGGTCGATCCATTTGTGGCTGAACATGCCGTAGCGGGCGACCAGCACCTTGTCGCCGGGTGACAGGGTGTTGGTCACTGCCGCCTCCCATCCGCCGGTTCCAGAGGCGGGAAAGGTGATCACCTCGCCCTTGGTCATCCCGAACACCTTCCGGCAGCCTTGCAGGACGGGCAGCAGCGTATCGACGAAATCCGGCGCGCGGTGATCGCGCGTCTGCATATGCATGGCGTTGCGCAAACGATCTGGAATGTTCGTGGGGCCGGGAATGAACAGCGGGTTCTGGTGGGACATGGGACAGGCTCCTGTCGGGGTGATGCGGCCAAGCTGATCGATTCCACACATTAAAGCAATTTTTTCAAAATGCTTTTTCATTTTACTATTAATTGATGCAACACACTGTTATTTATAAATTTCCATAATTTCATCGCGTTCAATATTCCACGATTGAAAAATATTTTCATTATTGCTAATACAGGCATTATGACGGATACCCCGCGCAAACGCGGCCGCCCCAAATCGGCCTTTACCGCAACGACCGCGCCGACCATGCAGGCGCTTGACCGCGCCCTTGGCGTTTTGGGCGCATTGGCCCGCACCGAACGCGCAACGCTGACCGATCTGGCGCAGTCCGTCGACGTTCCCGCGCCGACCACCCACCGTATTCTGACGACGTTGCAAAAACATGGCTACGTCGCCTTTGAAGATGCCAGCCAGTTCTGGATGGTCGGGATCGAGGCCTATCGCACTGGTGCGTCCTACCTGAAACGCACGACGCTGACCGAAGTCGCCCGCCCGATCATGCGCTTGTTGATGGAGGAAACCGGCGAAACCGCCAATCTGGCAGTGCCTGACCGAGCCGAGGTGGTGTTCGTCGGGCAGGTTGAAACCACCAATCCGATCCGCGCCTTTTTCAACCCCGGCACCCGCACCCCGATGCACGCCTCCGGCACCGGCAAGGCGATATTGGCCGCGATGGAAGACCTGCGGGCCCGCAAACTGTTGGCCAGCGCCGGGTTGCCCGCCTTTACCGACCGCACCCTTGTTGCCCCCGCCGCGCTGGTCGCCGATCTTGACGTCACCCGGGCCCGTGGCTGGTCGTTCGAAAATCAGGAACGGTTCGTTGGCATGTCCTGCATCGGGGCCGCGATCCGCGACGCCCGTGGCGATGTTGTCGGTGGCGTGTCGATATCGGGGCCCAGCGACCGCTTTCCCATCGACAAGATCGCCAGCCTTGGCAGCAGCGTCGCGGCGGCGGCGAAAAGCATCAGTCGGGGCATCGGCTATCTTTATTGAACGACGTCCGGCGCCGCTAGCCCACGACCCGCGCGCGCCATTGCGCCGCGTATTCCCCTAGTTTCACGCCGCTCCAGCGCGGATCGACCGGTTCGGGCTGCGCCAGTTTGCCGCCCTCACCAAAAAGCAGCGCCGCACCGATGCTGGTGCCCGTCGCGGACCGGCTGGCCCTGACGGTCCGCCCGGTCGCGGCGGCAAGCATGTCGAGGTAAAGTGAACTTTGCGCAAAGGGCCCTTCGACAATCGTTGGCCCGCTGGCGCCGGTCAGCCGCAAACAGGTGTCCGTCATCAAGGCAAGATAGAACGCCAATGCGCAGGAACGCAGGCCAGAGCCGACGGGCGGCTGTGTTGTCGTCCAGCGCATCGGTGCCCCCGGAAATGGGCCGGTGTCGCCAACAACCGAAGGCAGCAACATGATGTGGTCGCTTAGCACCGTGTCCACATCGCCGTCCGACACCGCTATCGGCCAGCCCTGCTGGATCAACTCGAATTCGCGCCCGCCCATGAATCGGGCCGACGGGACCGCCTGCCCCCGCGCGTTCACGTTCAAAAGGGTATCGCGGGCCGGATCCAGCGGCGGATCGCTCCCGCGCATCGTCATCATCACGACCCAAGTCCCTGTGGACACAACCGAAAATGCACCGTCCTGGGTCAGAAGATGCGGATAAAGCGAGGCGTTTGAATCGTGGATGCCGCAGGCCACAGGCGTCGTCGCGGGCAACCCCGTCGCAGCGGCAATCGCGGGCAGGATACATCCGATGATGTCATCAGACCTGCGTGCCGGGGCGATCTTGTCGGCAATATCAAGTGTTTGGACGAGGTCAGAAAACTTGCCCTCGCGCGGGCACCACAGGTCGGTATGACACCCAAGCGAGGTCACATCGGTCGCCGCGACCCCGGTCAAACGGTGCCCCCAATACTGCGGATAGGTGACGATATGGGCGGTGCGGGCGTGCAGCCCCGGATCGGTCGAAAACTGCCAGTAAAGTTGCGCCCCGACGTTCAACCCATTGGCAAGGCGCGGCGACCCGGTCAGGGAAAATGGCGGGCGGATCCTATCATAGGCGGCGGCGACCCTCGCCGGGCCATCGTGTTCATAATCCAGGATCGGGGCCGCCAGCATCCCTACGGTGTCCAAAAGGGCGATGCTGGCGCCATGCGTTGTCACCGATATCGCATCGACCCGGTGATCCCGGTGAAACCGTGCCAGCCCGCTCAGGATGAACGCCCAATGCCCGTCGCTATCAAAATGCGGCCACGGCGGGCCGGGTTGCACCAGATTGGGCCGGGTGGTGACGGTGATTTCGGTCAGCGTTTCCAGATCAACCAGCGCCAGCTTGGCGTTCGTTTTGCCGATGTCGATGACGGCGACGTGGCGCGGCCCACTCATGCCAAAAGGCTCGTCATGGCATATGGAACAGGCGCGGCAGGGTTACGGCCACTGGCGCGTTGTCTGGTCCGGTTTCCATGATGTCGGCCATATGTGCCCACCATCGCTGCATCACCGGATGATCGGGCAAGGCGTCCATCCCGTGATCGGTTGGCCGCAGGAGCACCCCGATCAGCAGGCCGGTTTCGTCGTCCAGATGGATGCTGTAATCGCTGACCCCGGCGGCGTGCAACAGGTCCACCAATTCGGGCCAGATCGCATCATGCCGGCGGCAGTATTCGTCGGCCTGACCCGGATTTAACCGCATCCGAAAGACATGGCGCTCCATCACGCCCGCCGCCTTGCCGCCATCGCCCAAAGCCGCGGCAGGGCGATAACCCCGATCAGCAGCAATCCGATAAAAATCGACATGACGATCCCCGGCACGTTCAGCAGCCCCAGACCGAATGTGACCAATCCCATGACAAAGGCGGCGATCACCACGCCGGGGATCGACCCCGACCCGCCAAGGATGTTGACGCCGCCCAAGACCACCATTGTCACTACCTCAAGCTCCATCCCCTGGGCGATGCTGGGTCGGGTGGAGCCGAGCCGCGAGGTCAGGCAGACCGCCGCGATGCCCGACATCAGGCCGGTCAGCAGGAACAGGATGAACTTGACACGTTGCACCCGGATTCCGCTGAACAAGGCCCCGGTGCGGTTGTTGCCGATGGCATAGACCGCGCGGCCGAAGTTGGTCTTGTGCAGCAGGATGCCGTAGATTAGCGCCAGCAGCGCAAAGATTGCCAGTTCGACCGTGAACACCCACCAGACATAGCCCTGCCCGAACCATGCAAAGCTGGCCGGATAGCCCTTGAACGCGCCGTCGCCCAGAATGATATAACTGACCCCGCGAAACAGGCTCATCGTGCCGATCGTGACGACGATGGACGGCAGGCCCAGAACGGTGACAAAGACGCCGTTGAAGGCCCCGCACAACAGCCCGACGACCAGACCGATGACGACGATTTCGGGCGTCCCCGCGCCATATTGCACCGCCAGCCCCATCGCCGTGCTGGCCAGCGCGATGATCGACGCGACCGACAGGTCGATCTCTCCGGCGATAATCAGCAGGGCCATCGCAAAGGCGATCATCGCCTTTTCTGTGAAATTGAACGTGGCGTCCGACAGGTTCCAGGCATTCAGGAAATAGGGCGAGGCAAAGCTGTTCAGCACAAAGATCGCGATGGCGACCGCCAGCAACAAGGCCTCCCAACTGCGCAGCAGCCGCTGGACAGGGCCGGTCAGCCGGTCGGGGATGTGGCGGGTCGGTGCGGTTGCATCGCTCATGTCGTGACCTCGGCCGATTTTAGGACGATGCGGCCTTTGGCGCGGCCTGCGCGGGCGTTGAACGCCACCGCGATCAGGATTGCCGCGCCAGAAATGGCCAGTTGCCAGAACGGCGAGATGTTGACGACCGGCAGGGCATTCTTGACGACGCCGAGGAACAGCGCGCCCATCACCGCACCGCCGACCGATCCGATGCCACCGGCGATGGAGATGCCGCCGATGACGCAGGCCGCCACCACCTCAAGCTCGAACCCGCCGGCGATATCGACATAGGCGACGGCATAGCGGGCAACCCAAAGATACCCCGTCAACCCGGCCAAGGCACCCGACAGGACAAAGGCGTAAAATTGCGTCCGCCCGACATTGATGCCGGCATAGACGGCAGCATGCGGGTTGCCGCCGACCGCGAAAATCGACCGGCCCAAGGGCGTGCGTGCCATCATCACGCCGAACACGGCAATCGTCAGCACCGCGACCCACGACAGCACCGGCAGGCCCAGCAGGGCGGCGCGGGGAAACCCGGTAAAGGCGGCGCTCATCTCATGCGCATTGACCCATTTGCCATTGGAAATCAGAAAGATCGTACCGCGAAAAATGGTCATTGTGCCCAGCGTCACGACGATCGGCGGGATCGCCAGTTTCCAGACGAGCACGCCGTTGATCGCGCCCATGACAGCCCCCAGCGTTATCGCAACGGCGATGATGACGGGGATTGGCAGGCCCGGCATCGCGACGTTCAGCATCGCCACCGCCATGCCGGTCAGCGCCAGATTGGCCGCGACAGACAGGTCGATGCAGCGGGTCAGGATCACCACCATCTGCCCCAGCGCCAGAATGATCAGCGGGGCGGTGTCGTTGAAGACGCGGGCCAGATTGGCCGGGGCGACAAAACCCGGAAAGCGGGATGCGATCAGCGCCAGCAGCAGCAGGATCGCACCCGCAAGGATAGCTTCGCGCAGGGGGATCAGCGGCATCATGCCGGCACCAACACTGGCGCGGCCACGATGCCCGCCGCATGCCGCACCAGCATTTCAGGGGTCAGATCGTTGCCTGCCAATTCCGCCACGATGCGCCCCGCGCGCATCACGATCGCCCGGTCGGACATCCCGATCACCTCGGGGATTTCCGAGCTGACCATGATCACCGACAGCCCCTGCGCCGCCAATTCAGCCATAAAGGCATGAACGGCGGCTTTTGACCCGATGTCGATGCCTTTGGTCGGCTCGTCCAGAATGATCACCTGCGGTTTTGTCGCCAGCCATTTGGCGATCACCACCTTTTGCTGGTTGCCGCCCGACAGGTTGCCAACGTCCTGATCCAGCGACGCGGCCCGCAGGTCAAGGCGTTCGGCATACTCCCGCGCCAGCGCGAATTCGCGGGCCAGCCGCAGAAAACCAGACCGCGAGGTGCGCGAAATCGACGGCAGGGTGATGTTCTGAAAGATCGGCAGACCGATGATCGCACCCTGTTTGCCGCGATCCTCGGGGACATAGACGATGCCTGCGGCCACCGCATCGGCGGGTGAGCGGATCGTCTGCACCACGCCGTTGATCCGGCACACCCCGGCAGAGGGCCGGGTGATCCCAAACAGCGCCTGCATGAATTCCGACCGGCCCGCGCCAACCAAGCCGTAGAAGCCAAGGATCTCGCCCTTGCGCAACTGAAAGCCGATATCGGCGAATTCGGTCGGATGGCTGAACCCTTCAACCTCGACCACAACATCGGCCACATTGGCAGCGCGGTCGGGAAAGATATGATCGACGGTGCGCCCGACCATCATCTGCACCAGCGCATCTTCGTCGATGTCGGCGATCAGACCGTCCCCGACAAATGCACCATCCCGAAATACGGTGTAGCGGTCGGCAATCCGGAAAATTTCGTCGAACTTGTGACTGATGAACAGGATCGCCTTGCCCTGCCCTTTCAGCGTTTCGATCAAGTCGTAAAGCTCGGCAATCTCTTTGTGCGACAGCGCGGCGGTCGGTTCGTCCATGATCACCACGCGGGCATCGACGGACATTGCGCGGGCGACGGCGACCAGATGCTTGTTGGCGATGCCCAGGTCGCGCAGCCGGGTGTGCGGATCGAAGGGCGCGCCGATGTC
>JBBQHC010000069.1:0-16326 GCA_038323615.1 Rhodobacterales bacterium
GGTGGACCGCGATGTAATTCCATGTCGGCACCTGATCGGGCACGCCATAGAAATCGGGTGAGACATAGCTATCGGGGCCGCTGACCGCGATGGTCGCCTGTTGCGGCGTGGTCAGGGCGCGGGCGATGGGGTTGGAACGGACAAGGTGCAGGTCAAGCGTCGCGCCGTCGTCGGCCAGCAGAAACGGGATATGGGCCAGCAGCGGCCCGTCAGGGCCATTGATTGCCAGCACGCCGAACCCCCGGTCGCGGGCATAGCCCAGGTTTCGGGTGGCATCGGCAGAATGGTAGATCGGGTTGGGATGCAACTGTCGGACCCTCCGGGGGGAGTATTTGCTGCCAAATGATGTTAGGCGGTAAGGCGGTTTTCAGCGGTTCCGGTGATTTTGGCGGAGATGATGGCGCCTTCGGGCTGGTCCGCCCCGAACGTGACCTCGGCGAATTGTTCAGTGCGCCCCATGCGGGGGGATTCCAGCAGGATGCGGTGGGTTTGGCCGATCTGAGTGTTCAAATGCCGGGTCACGGCGGCGTCCCCGGCGCGGCGCAGGGCGCTGGCGCGGGTTTTGATCGTCGCGCCGCTGACCGCTGGCATTCGCGCGGCAGGGGTGCCGGGGCGGGCGGAGTAGGGGAAGACGTGCAGCCACGTCAGGTGGCAGTCGTCGATCAATTTGAGCGAATTGGCGAACATAGTGTCTGTTTCGGTCGGGAACCCGGCGATGATATCGGCTCCGAAGGTCATCTCGGGGCGCAGTTTGCGGGCCTCTTCGGTGAACCGGATTGCGTCGTCGCGCAGGTGCCGCCGCTTCATCCGTTTCAGGAGCATATCGTCGCCGTGTTGCAGACTGAGGTGCAGATGTGGCATCAGGCGCGGCTCGGTGGCGATGGCCTGCATCAGGGCGGCGTCAACTTCGATACTGTCGATGCTGGATATCCGCAGACGCGGCAGGTCGGGTACCAGACGCAAAATCCGTAGAACCAGATCGCCAAGGCGCGGGAGGCTGGGCAGGTCGGCCCCCCACGAGGTCAGATCGACGCCGGTCAGGACCACTTCGTTAAAGCCCTTGCCGACCAGCCGCTTGATCTGTTCCACCACGACACCGGCAGGCACCGACCGCGAATTGCCGCGTCCGAACGGGATGATGCAGAAGGTGCAGCGGTGGTCGCAGCCGTTCTGGACCTGCACATAGGCGCGGTGCCGCCCGAACCCGTCGATCAGGTGGCCGGCGGTTTCGGTCACTGACATGATGTCATTGACCTGCACGGGTTCGGTGGTACCGATCAGCCCGCTCCAGGTTGCGGGGGCCATCTTTTCGGTATTGCCGATGACCACATCGACCTCGGGCATCTGCGCGAAAGTGTCGGGTTCGGTCTGGGCCGCGCAGCCGGTGACGATGATCCGTGCGTCGGGGTTGGCCTTGCGCAGTTTGCGGATGTCCTGACGGGCCTTGCGCACTGCCTCGGCTGTCACCGCGCAGGTATTGACGATGACGGCGTTTTCGACGCCTGCCGCAGCAGCAAGTTCCTTCATCGCCTCGGTTTCATAGGCGTTCAGGCGACAGCCGTGGGTGGAAAAGATCGGCGCGTTCATCGGTGCCAGACCCCGTCGAACACATGCGCTGTCGGGCCGGTCATCCAGACCCCGTCGTCGCGCCAATCCACCGCGAGATCGCCACCGTCCAGCGTGATTGTCACCGCCCGTCCGCTCAGGCCGCGCCGATGGGCCGCGACAGCCACGGCGCAGGACGACGAGCCGGAGGCGAGGGTGACGCCGACGCCGCGTTCCCAGACCCGCATCCGCAAATGGTCCGGGGCGGTGAGTGTGGCGAACTGGACGTTGGTGCGCTGCGGGAACAGGGGGTGATGTTCGATTTCCGCGCCGCGCACAGCCAGATCGACCGAATCGGCATCGTCGACAAAAAACGTGCAGTGCGGGTTGCCCATGCCGGTCGCAGTGGGGGCGCCGTCGATGGGCAGTTTCAGGGTGTCCATTTCGCGGGCCAGCGGTACGTCTGCCCAGTCCAATTGCGGCTGCCCCATGTTCACCGCGGTCAACCCGTTTCCGGCGTCGCGGGCATACAGCGTCCCGCGGTCGGTGGTGATCGTCAGCGCGTCGCGCCCCAGGTTGTTCATCAGATGCCGCGCGATACAGCGGGTGGCATTGCCGCAGGCCGCCGATTGCGTCCCGTCGGCGTTCCAGAAGGTCAGATGCACGTCGGCACCGGGGCGATCCGACAGCACCGCCAGTTGATCGAAACCGACACCGCGATGCCGGTCCGCCATCGCCCGCGCCAGCGCCGCATCGACGCGCGGGGCGATCCCCCGTTCGTCGATCACGACAAAGTCGTTGCCCAGCCCGTGCATCTTGGCGAACGGCAGGCCCGTATGGTATTCCTTGCGCATGGTCGCGCGTATAGCCAAAGGGCAACGACGAATCCAGAGGCGGCGCATTTGTGGGGTTGACCACGGGGGGGCGGCTTTCTAAGTAGCGCCAGCGTGGGCCGGTAGCTCAGTTGGTAGAGCAACTGACTTTTAATCAGTAGGTCTCGGGTTCGGATCCCGACCGGCTCACCATTTTACCCGTGCCTTGCGCACGCGCCCCTCGGGGTGGAATGTATCCACGAGGGTTTGGAATGGCCGCATGGCGCTGCGGCTTACTACCCGGTCAAGGATCCTAAATTCCCATCGCCTTCCAGGTTTTGAGAACGTCGTACACCTTGTCAGTGATGCGTGTCGCCTTGTTGTCACAGCCGCCGTAGTTGTGGATGCCGACCGCATAGCGTTTGCCGGTTTCGGCCTCGTTGTGCCACACGGCGCTGCCACTTTGCCCGCCAAAGGTGTCGGCCAGATAGTAAAGCCGACTGGGGTCGGTCCGTGACAGGCGCCCGGCGTTGAACCACTGGGTGCCGATGCTTTTGTCAGCCGGATAGCCCGATGTATTGATCAGCGAGTTTTGCAGCTTGGCATCGGCAAAGCTGGCAAAACCGAACCAGCCGGTCTTTTCGCCCAACGGCTGCGCATCCGGCAGGATGATGCAGCCATAGTCATCGGCGGCGGCTTCATCATTGAACCATTCCGGCACGGTTCGGAAGGTGGTGCTGATAGCTGACCCAAACGGTCGGTTGCGCCCGTTCATCGCGGGCACGACTTCGATCGACCGGGCCCAACCGCCGCTGCGTGCCGAATGGACGCAGTGGCCTGCGGTCACCAGAATGGTCGGGGCGATGAACCAGGCGGTGCCGACATATTGGCTACCATTGCCTGCCGTGATGAACAGCTGGGCCGTCATCCGCCAGGGCGGCAGGGTGACAGATGTGATCTGGGTTCTGTCATCTTGTCCGCAGACCGATTCCTGGGTCTCGACGGACGGGCGCGGGTCGTAATGGGCCCGGCCCGCATCCAACATGGTTGACACACTGGGCGGGAAAGGCGAGCTTTCTGTTGTGCCGATCTGGTCGATCATGGCACGGGCAACGTTGAATCCGGGCACGGATTCCAGTTGCCCGCCCCCATACGTTGCGCCGTCAAAGCCTTCTTCGATCAGACCCGCCCCGTGCGTAGATTCCGTCATCGGTTGGCCGGCGATGCCAAGTTCGGTTTCGGGGCCTTTGCCGCAGCCGCACCCCTGTTGTTGATTGGAAGCCTTTGTCATCTGCTTAATCCTTGAATGAAATGTCCGATGGTGCGGCGTGCCCCGATCATCGAGGCACGCCAAGACGTTAGGCTAGGCGTTGCGGATGCAGCGCCAGGTCGCCAGTGCCTCGCGGATGGCGGTACCCCAGCTGCCCGCCTTGACGGCGGCGATCACCTTGAGCAAAGCCGGAATGCACTTGGCATACTTGCGGGCGCTTTTGACCTTGCGGATCAGCGCGCTCATGGCCTGCCTGGCCCGCTTTTCAAAGCGGCGCTTGATAAAGCCGAAAAGCTCGGCCTCGTCCGCTGTACCGCTTTCGGCGACTGTGCCATCTGCGATCTGGTACAGACGACCGACGCCTGCGCTTTCGGTGCTTTGCACCTCAAATTCGGTGCCGACCAAAGCTGCATTCAGCGCGGTGTAATCATCGCCATAAGCCTCTTCTCCGGCACCGAATTCTTCGGTGATGTCTTCAAAGAGCGCGTCAAATTCCGAATCGCTGCTTTGATCGTTGACCGATGCCGTTGGTGTTTCCACAACGGTGTTTCCGACATCTTTCGTAGCCATTTCAATATATCCTCTTTCCAATGAACGCCCAACAGGACGTGCGAGCGTTATGCTCGATCAGAGGTATGCCGTGGCACCGTCAGCCGACCGGCAGCGGGCCGTCAGCGGAACGCAAAAAAGCGATCATTAATCCGTCAAAAAAATGTGGGGCGGTCGCAACAAGACCCCCCCAGCAAGGTTGCATGCGGGGGCGGGCAGCGAGAGCGGCAGGTTCAGGTTTGATCAGGGGTCGCCTGCGAGTCTGACATCAAAGGTCATGCGCACCGGGCTGCGCCGCACCTGATTGTTCGTGACGGTATCAAGCCAGGCCGCGACGGCGGGTGTATCAATCCGCGTGACATTGCGCGGCAATTGATCCGCCAGCAGCATCCCGTCGGGGTTGAAACAGTCGGCCGGGCTGATATCGCCGCTGACAATCCCCATCAGCGCCCAGGCGCCGTAACCCTCAAGTGCCTCGGTATCAGCTGCAGGGGCGGCCGGCTTGAACACCCCCGCCCCACTGTCCCCTGCGCAAAGTCCGTCGTCGCGACTGCGGAAAAGCGCCTCTTGCAGCTCTTGGCATTGCCCCGAAACGGTATCGCCAGAGCAGTCCAAAAGCGTCTCGAACGGATAGATCATGGCCCGTTTGGTGCCCGCTGCCCCATCCGGACCTTCGCCAAAGCCCCAGGTTGCAAATGCGTTGCCGATTGCGGGGTCCGCTGCCCAGATGTCCGACGTGCCTTGGCCAAGCAGGGCGCGCAGGCGGATGACTTCGCTGGCGTCCAGCGCCGCACCCGCCGTTTCGCCGCGTGCCATGATCCCTGCCGCGACAGTGGCCAGTGGCGAGAGATTATCGTCGGGGTCAGGATCGCGCAGCGTCAGCACCGCCAGATCGCCGTTATCCTGGCTGAGCAAGGGAGTCTGCCCACTGGCGCAGAACGTGCCTTCGCCGCCCGAGAAAAAGTCGATCTGAGGTTCAAAAGCCAATCCGTAAAAGAAATCTCCGGTGCCGAATTTGGCGTGGATGTTGGCCTCAAGTTGGCCGTCGCGCTGGATGCCGCAAAGACAATGCGCGGCTGTCAGCACGTGTCGGTCGGTGATCGCAACGCCGGTGCAAAAAAGCCCGTCATCTTCGCTGATCAGCCGGACCGTGGACATGGCGCAATGGGTCGTCGGGTCAGATGTGTTTGCACCGCATGGCGGGATATTGCCCGCTACCAGGCCGCCGCCTTCCGGTCCGGTCATGGGGACTGGTACACCGCCACGGTTCGTCACGCCGATCACCCGCGACGGTCCGCCCGGAAACGCGGCGCCGGTTGTGGGGATGCGACCCACTGCGCCGCCCGCGGGGCTGACCACGAACGTCCCGGCCTGCCGATCAATCACGAACCGCCGCCCGTCGCTGAGTTCCAGGATGCCGCCGGAAAAGCGCGGGGTGTTGCGCGACACCTGCGCAAGCGTGGCGTCAAAGGCGGCAGTGGTTTCTGCATCCAGGGTCAGATCGCGATCTGGCCTGTCAGGCCGCGCCGCCCGGATCTGCCCGCGCCCATCCACCACATTCGCCGGCAAAAGACGGGCAGGGGCGAACACAAAGCGCGGATGTTCGTCGGCTGTTGCCGGTGGGGCGGCAAGTTGCAACAGGGTGCTTGCCACCGCGACGATCAGGTGTGTCTGTCCCATCTTAAAGCTGCCCCAGATCAACGGGCCCGTAGCCTTCGTCGAGGGTATAGGCAGGCCGCGCCAGTGCGATCAGGTCAGCACGCAGTTGCGGTCCGGTCAGCATCGCGGGATCAACCATGCGCGATGCGATGACCGCGATAGCCCCTGCGATCTGCGCCGCCGCCGCCGAGGTGCCGCCAAAGCCTGTCACCTGCCCACTATGGCTGAAATTGCCCAAGGGATCGTCGGCAAACCCGCCCGGCCCCAAAATATCGGTGGTGCGCACCGGAAGGCTGGACTGCGCGGAACTGAAACCGGGGGCCGCCACCGTCGATGATGCACAGCGCCACGGCGGGTTGAAATCCCGGTCAGATGGCGCAATCACGCACAGCCCCGCGCCCGATTGGCTGTAGCCGGTTTTAGTCAGTGCACCATTTCGCAGACTGGCCGCCCCCACCGTGATGATCCCCGTCCCGGCAAACGCATCGCGGTCAGGGGTGGTGTCGTTTTCACCCGCGGCATCACCCAACACGCGGGCGGCGC
This sequence comes from Rhodobacterales bacterium, assembly GCA_038323615.1. Taxonomy (GTDB): domain Bacteria; phylum Pseudomonadota; class Alphaproteobacteria; order Rhodobacterales; family Rhodobacteraceae; genus JBBKXP01. Next base: position 6,379 of record JBBQHC010000069.1, read on the forward strand.
GCCCCCGCGCCAGAATATCTGCAGCGCCACCGGGGGCGTCCACAAAACTGTCCACCAGACCGGTCAGGTCTTGCTGGGTCAGGTCATTGTTGAACCGGCGCACCAGCGTGTTCAGCGTGGTGACGACCAAAGGCCGGGTGGTGGGGTCTTTCATGGCGCTCAGTACCGGTTCGTAATCGTCGAAGGCGGCTGGATAGGCGGGCGTTTCGGCCCCGCTGTTGCCTGCCGGGATGACCACCGCCAGTTGGCTTTGCACAATCAGGATAGCCAGCACAAACGGGTCCACCGCCGCAGTGGGATCAACGTCTTGCAAAAGCCGCCCGACCGCGACATCGCTTTCGCCCTCGGGCAATTTGTCGCGGATCCTTTGGATCGCAGCCATGTCGATATAGTTGGTCCGGGCTGGGTCGGGCCGCTGGAAATCCAGTGACAGCACAAGTGCGGCCACTTTGCTGGCCATCACCTGATCGGCGGCACAGTTCATGTCGGTGCGGTAGCGATCCCCGGCCAACCCGGCGGTCAGCACCCTCAAGGCAAGTTCGATCCGGTTTTCGTGCACGTCACCGGCCCGGTTGGCGGCCCGGATCGGCATCAGTTCCGCCTGGGGCGCCACGCCATAGCGTCTGGTCCCGTCCTGCCCCACGATCAGGCCGGCCATCGCAGTTCCGTGTCCAACGCCTTTGGATGACATGCACCACGCGTCGTCCACGGGTACCGGGTAGTCGACATTTTCGAACTGCCGGATCGCGGCGGAAAGTGCGGGGTGTTTGATGTCGACCGCGCCGTCGATCATCGCCACGACCGTGTTCTGGCCCAATGACCCGGCCGATATCGCGTCCAGCCCCAATGCGGCCAGATTCCAGGACATCGCGTCAGGGTCGCTGTCACTGGTCACTTCAGGGTTCAGCGGTTCACGGCGTGGGCCGGTCAGGTGGCAGTTGGCATCGGGTGCGACGTTCAATTCGGTTATCGCGTCGACAAAGACCTCGTCAAAGATCAACCGCAGAACCGGAAAGACCACTTGCGCAATCAGCATGCCCGCATCGGTGTCAGAGGCGTAATGCACCCCGGCCCATTCACGGTTGATGCTGATCCGAGAGGCCACATCAAAGACATCGGCCACCAGCGCGCTGTCTTCGTAAACCTCGGCCAGCGCATGGGCGATCATGTGGGTCTGGACAGCATGGGCGCTGGGATAGGCCGAATGTGTCGGCACATCGATCAGCGGATCGATCCGTGGATCGGCCACATGCGGGCGCGGGCGCCCAAAGACCCGTTTGAAATGATAGCCGATGACCAGCCCGGCCATGTCCATCAGATTGACCAGCCGCAAAACGCTGCCAGGGGGGCCGCCGAAATCCCCGACCTCGGCCAGAAAGGGCGTTGCAAGATCGTCGATCTCGGCAAGGATTTCAGGTTCGCGCAGCAGCCGTTCCGGATCGGCCTGCATGGTCAGGAGGGCGTCGATTTCCGCCGCAAAATCAGGCCCGACATAGGCCGGATCGCGCAGATAGTAGGGGTGATCCGCGCTGCCCGTGCGCAGCATCTCGACCATCGTGGGCAGGGTCTGGATAACGCGCTTGCGGTAATATTCTGTTTCTTCCTCAAAAAGCCGGTCAAGGGTGCCTTGCACTGATTCCTGATTGCGCGACCGGCCCCGGCCACGTCCCCTGCCGCGACCCCGGCCACGTCCTCTGCCGCGCCCCCTGCCGCGTCCCCGGCCAACGCCGCCTTCGTTGGTCGCGCGGAATATGTTGGCGGGAAACCCATTCGCATCGCTGAAACAGTCGGCAATCGGGCCACTAAAGAGCGGCGGTTCCGGTGGGGTCTCGGCGGCAAAGAAACGTGTGGTGACGCCCCCGTCCGGGTTCGGGTAAAGGAAGGTACGCGTGGGGTTAGTCCAGAGATCCGCAAGATCAAGGCGATCCCTCCCCTCGGCGTCGCGGCAAGCTGTCAAAGCCGGGGCGTGTAACCGAGGGGCGTTGATGATCAGCCCGCGCAGCGTTTCGACCAGACCGCCTTGGGTGGCGGGCATGGTGCAATCCTGCAATGCGAATGCTGACGGGGGTTGCAGCGACAAAAGGACCGTACTTGCAGAGCCCAACAAAAGTTCGCGGCGCGTGACGTTCATTTTTCAACTCCTGAATTACCTAAAGTATGTGCCCCACGCTGGAAAAACCGCGGCGGATCAGGTCCACGCTTTGCGGCGACGGCAGGGGGTAGTGCGGGTCATCCAGCAGGTCGGCGGTAAAATCCGGATCGCGATCCCGGATCTTGCGGATCAGCCGCCGACTTTCGTCGAACCGCCCGGCTGCGGCCAGACTGCCGCAAAGGTGCCGTTCGATCGCCAGAAAATGCGGGATGCGATCAAGCACTTGGCCAGCGATCCGAATGGCCGCATGATGGTTTCCGCTCAGCGAGGCGGCAATGGCTTGGGAAGATTCGAACAGCGGTTTATAGGGGCTGAACCGCCCCAGTTTGACCGCTTTGGTGCTGAAATTTGCAGCCTCGTCGATCTGGCCCCGGTAAATCGCGTTCATCGCGGACATGTCCCAGGTGATCGCAAGGGTTGGGGCGATTTGACGGGCGGTGCGTGCAAGTTCTGCCCCGACCTCAAGACGCCGCAGCACAAAGCTCTGGACGTGGGCAACCAGGGCAAGTGCAAGTGCATTGGACGGGTCAAGTTCGATCGCCCGCCGGCAATAGGCGTCGGCCTCGTCCATGATATGTTGCCGGTCGCCGCCTTCACCCAATGTATTGGCCAGCGAAAAGGCATACCATGCGGTCGCAATGGCGGAACTTTCAAATTCGGCCTTGCCGCGAAAGAATTGCCTGGCAGCACTTTGCCCGTTGACAGACATGCCCAGAACCTTGTGCACCGCCCCAAAGATCGAATTGGGCGCACCGGGCGCACCGATCTTGCCCGTCTCGATCAGCCGCAGGCAGGCGACATTCAGCGAATCCACCGCCTGATTGACAAATTCATCCAGTTGACCGCTGGAAAACAGAAAGGCGGTTGACTGGTCGGCCGAGATCGTCGCGCTCCACAAGACCTGTTTTGTACGGGGTTCAAAGGCGCGGATGCCGATTTCGGCAAAGTGGCCGACCTTGGACAAGGAAACCAGGAGGGCCACGTCAGGTGTGCGCTGACCCAGCACCGTTGGTGTGGTATTGAGGGATTCATCAAGGATGGAAAGATCAAGCACATCGGTCATGTCCAGCAGACACAGATGTTGGCGCATCTGCGAAATGATCCGTCCGGCGATGTGATTGGCATGGGGGTCGTCGGTGGTCACATCGGGCGGGTAGATTGCCACGCAAATCCGGGATCTGAACCGGCTGGATGTCTCCGACACCATCGCGATAGCGTTTGGATCAGGCCGGGCCTGACTGCGTTGGATGCTCAGCCAATCTTCGAATGCTTCGCCCAAACGGGGGGCGTCCTCAAAGAATTCCTGTTGTCCGTCGGCCTCATCTGTGCGGGTGACGCCCAACAGCTGAACTGACCGCCGATCAGAGACAAGGTGACCGGCAAAAGGCCCAAGTTCTTTGCGCAGCGCGTTCAGAAGGGTCCGCAAGCTGGCGGCACTTTGTGCGTCGGGCGACCGTGGCCACAACATGGTGCGCAACACATCGCGCGACCGGGTCTGCCGTTGCGATGTCGCCAAAATGGCAATCAGGGCCGGGCCATAGCGCCCACTGATGGCGATTTCCTTGCCATCCTGATCAGTCAGTCGAAACGAGCCGATAAGTTCCAGACGCATGTCATCCCCATCTGCTTGCATGGGGTGACTTTAACGTAACCTTGCATCATCACCAAATCCGCAAGCTGGGGCGGCTGCATTATTGACGATTTTTTGACGCTGACAGTCCAATGGCGCTGCCGCTGAGCCCGGATATTTCAGGTGCACCCGAAAGGCTCTAGGTCGCAGAACTTACCAGATGCCCCTCTGACACTTCGGTCAGGACCGGACGCGCCAGCACAGTGCCGACGCGATGAACCGGGCTGGGAATATCGCCGGAAACCCGCAGTTCGTGCGGGCGTTCAAAGTCGGGATCCGGAACCGGAACCGCCGCCATCAGGCGCCGCGTATAGGGATGCTGCGGATTGCCGAATATCTGCGCACGGCTGCCGATTTCGACGATCTGCCCCCGATGCATGACCGCAACCCGGTCCGAGATATTTTCGACGACGGCCATATCGTGACTGATGAACAGCATCGCAATGCCGAATTCGTCCTTGAGGGCGCGCAACAGGTCGAGCACGCGGGCCTGCACCGATACATCGAGCGCCGAAACGCTTTCATCCGCGATGATCAACTGCGGCGTCAACGCCAAGGCACGGGCGATGCAAATGCGCTGGCGCTGGCCGCCGGAAAATTCATGCGGGAAATTGTCCAGCTGCGCGGCGGTCAGCCCGACCCGGTTCATCAGTTCGGTGGCGCGGGCGCGGCGGCTTGCCCTGTCGGTATCGCCGTGGATCAGCAGCGGTTCGGCGATCTGGTCGCCCACCGTCATCCGTGGGTCAAGGGCTGCCATCGGATCCTGAAACACGATCTGGGCAACCGCACTCAAGCGAAGACGCGTAGCAGCGGTCATGCTGGCGATGGTCTGGCCCGCGATACTGATCAGGCCGGTGTGCGGCAACAACCCGACAATGGCCCGCGCAATGGTGGATTTGCCGCAGCCGGATTCACCGACCAGCGAAAACGTCTCGCCGGCGCGGATATCAAGGCTGACGCCCTCGACGGCATGCACCCGGTGTGTGACGCGGTTCAAAACGCCGCCCCGGATATCGAAACGCACCTGCACGTCGCGCAATTCGGCCACCACCGGGGCATCCATGCGGGTGCGGGGCGGTCCACCTTGACCCATGCGCGGCACCGCCGTCAAAAGTTCGCGGGTATAGGGCCGACTGGGCGACGCGAAAATCTGACGTACACTCCCGGCCTCTTCGATCAGGCCGTTGCGCATCACGACCACGTTGTCGGCCATTTCGGCCACGACGCCCATGTCATGCGTGATCAGCAAGATTGCCGTGCCATGTTCGCGTTGCAGGTCGCGCAACAGTTCCAGCACCTCGCGCTGCACGGTGACATCGAGGGCCGTCGTCGGTTCATCGGCAATCAGCACTTCGGGCTTGAGCGCCAGCGCCATCGCGATCATCACCCGCTGCCGCATCCCGCCGGACAGTTCGTGTGGAAACTGCCGCATCCGGCGCGCAGGTTCGGACAGCCGCACCGCGTTCAAGGCGGCGACCGCCATTGCCTGCGCTGCCTTGCGTGAGACGGGTTCGTGGGCGCGGATCGCTTCGGTGAGTTGGGTGCCGATGGTCATGACCGGATTGAGCGAGGTCATCGGTTCCTGAAAGATCATCGCGACACGATTACCGCGCACTGCGCGCATGTCGTTTTCGGTCAGATCGGTCAGGGTCTGCGTGTTCAGCAGGATTTCCCCGTTGGTGATCCGCACCGCCGGGGGCGGCAGCAGACCCATGATCGCCAGTGAGGTGATGGATTTGCCCGACCCGCTTTCCCCTGCAATCGCCAGCGTCTCGCCGCGTTTCAGCGCAAAGCTGATGTTCTGCACCAGTGGCGACAGGTCCGCTGCGGTGCGCACTGACACAGTCAGATCGCGCACCGTCAGAACCGGCTGGTCTTTTGGGGCCACGACAGCCCCAAAGATCGGTTCAGCGGCCACGCTCATTCAAAGACGCAGCGCGGGAAGTAGAAACTGACAACCCAGTTCGGCATATCGACGATTTCCGATATCCGCAGATCGCCGCAGGTGCTGACCAGCATATAGGCATCGACCGCCGCCATGCCGCGCGTCGCACAAAGGAAATCGACCATGCCTGCCACGGCGTCACGACTGGCGGTCATCAGGTCAGGCCCGATCCCGGTCGTGACCTCGTAGCCCTTGGCATCCAGATGCCGCGTCACCGGGCCCGGCGTGGTAAAGCGCGGCGTCTTGAGGTTGGCGCCCTTGACCAGATCAAGGGTCAAAACCACATCCATCGGGCTTTCGATTGCAGTGCCACACACCTCGCCGTCGCCCTGTGCCGCATGGGTGTCGCCGACGCTGAACAACGCCCCGGCAACCTCGACAGGCAGATATAGCGTCGTGCCCGCCGCGAGATCGCGGATGTCCAGATTGCCGCCCACGCGCCGGGGCGGCACGATGGAATGCAGGCCGGTTTCGGCCAGCGCGTTGCCGATCGTGCCGGCAAACGGTTTCAGTGGCACCCGGCCCTCTTTGCCGAACATGGCGGGGGCCATCGTGCCCGGATCATAGGACCAGATATGCAGCGCCGGATCGGTAAACTGATCCGCCAGCAGGCCAAAGCCCGGAATATTCGCCGTCCAGCCCCAGCCTTTGCCGTTCTGCTGCTGCGGTGCGAAACTGTCGAGCGTGACCTTGAGCGCGTCGCCGGGTTCGGCCCCTTCGACCCAGATCGGCCCCGACACCGGATTGATCTTGCCGAAATCAAGCGCCACCACGTCTGCCAGTGTGGACGACGGGCCGAGTTGGCCCGCCGAACTGTCATGGCAGTGGAACCTGATCGTGGCGCCCGGTTCCACCCGCTCGGCCGGGGCAAATGAATTGTCCCAGCCGAAATGGTGTTGGGCCCCGTGGATCGTGTAATCACAGGCCTTGCACATGCAATTTACTCCGTCACGTAAATATAGTCGTAGTTGATCGGGATCGACACCGGATCGACATAAAGCACATCCGCCCCGCCCATCCGCGCCGACCGCATCGTATAGCGCTGTTCGTTGAAGACCGGCACCCACGGGGCCTGCTCCATCACCTTCATGTAAACGTCGCTCCACATCTGCATCCGTTCGGGCGACGCGGGGTCGATCATGCTGTCGGCGGCTGTCGCTTCGGCGTCAATGCTGGCGTCGCAGAATTTGGACCAGTTCCAACCGCCTTCCTCGGCCCCTGAACAGCCCAGGATCGGCCCGAAAAAGTTCGACGGATCGGGAAAGTCGGCGATCCACGCCATGCCGCCCGACCAGATCATCGGTGCGGTGCCGGCACCGCCGGCCTCGATCACATTGGCCTGTGCCAGCGACTGGATCGACGCATTGACACCAATCGCCGCCAGATCCTGCTGGATCGCCTGCGCGATCCGCGGGTTGGGGTCGGTGTTCATCACGTAAAGCTCGGTCTCGAATCCATCGGGCAGGCCCGCATCGGCCAGCATCTGTTTGGCCGCCTCGGGGTCGTAGGCATATCCGGCATAGCCTTCGGTATAGCCCGGCATCGATGGCGGCAGCGGCTGGGTGGCAGGCACCGCACGGCCGTTGATGATCTGGGTGATCCGGTCCTTGTTGATCGCCATGTTGATTGCGCGGCGCACCTCGACATTGTCCAGCGGCGGGATCGTGACGTTCAGGGTGATATAGCCGGTCTGTAGCTGACCGCCCTCGACCACACGGGCCGCCTGTTCGGGGTCTGCCATGACCTCTTGAAACTTGGCGGGCGGGATGCCGTCGCCGGGCATATCGACCTCGCCGTTCTGCAGGCGCAGCAGGGCGACAATCGGCTCCTGCCCGACCTCGAACGTGATCGTGTCCAGATAGGGCAGGCCAGCCCGCCAATAGTCGGGGTTCTTGGCAAAGACGAGGCGCTGGCCAATCGTCCATTCCGCAAGACTGTAAGCGCCGGTTCCCACCGGCATCTTGCCGAAATCGTTGCCCGCCGCCTCGACAGCCTCTTGCGGCACGACCGAGGCAAAGTTCAGCGCCATGACATGCAGGAACGTCGCGTCAGGGCGCGACAGCTTGATCTCGACGGTCTGCGGATCGATGACCGTCACCCCGCTGAGTTCGGTCGCCGAGCCATCGGCCATCGCGTCATAACCCGCGATCGCGCCGAAAAAGCCGGCGCCGGGGGATTGGGTCACCGGATTGGTGACGCGATCGAGCGAGTATTTCACATCGTCGGCGGTCATCTCGCGCCCGTTGTGAAACTTGACGCCGGGCCGTAGATGAAAGGTAAAGGTCGTCCCGTCGTCCGAGACGTCATAGCTTTCGGCCAGACCGGGGCGCAGTTCGGTGGTGCCGGGGGTGTAATCCATCAGACCGTCAAAGATCGATTTGATCATCGACCAGTTCTGCCAGTCATAGCCGATGGCCGGGTCGAGGGTCGCGACATCGTCCTTGTAGGTAATGATGATGTCGCCGCCCGATTTGGCGTTCGGGTCCAGGGTTTCCTGCGCAAATACTGGCAGCGCGAGGGCGGCAATCAGGGCGGTTGATGCAAGCAGCTTTTTCATTTCTTCTCTCCTGTTGGTGGTTTGGTTTCAACGAATGCGGATGCGCGGGTCGACCAGCGGTGCGATCAGATCGGCCAGAAGATTGCCCAGCACGATGGCGCAGGCCGATACGAGGGTGACGCCCATGATGATCGGGATATCGACCCGCTGGATCGCCTGCCACGCGAGTTGGCCGATACCGGGCCAGCCGAACACACCTTCGACGACGACGATGCCGCCCATGAAAATGCCGATGTCGATGCCGATCATCGCAATGATCGGCAGGATCGCATTGGGCACCGCATGGCGCAGCACGACGCGCGACCGGGTCAGACCCTTGGCGCGGGCGGTGCGGATAAAGTCGGTGCGCAGAACCTCGATCATGTTCGAACGCATGATCCGGGCATACCAACCAGAGCCGAGGATCCCCAAGGTCATCGCCGGCAGGACCAGATGCGCCGCGGTGCCATAGCCGCCGATCGGGAACCAGCCGAGTTTGACCGCGAAAACATAAAGCAGCAGCAGCGCGACGATGAATTGCGGGGCCGATACCGTCACGAACGATGTCATCATCAGCGCGTTATCCACCGCCCGCCCGCGCCATAGGGCGGCGATCACGCCCATTGTCAGCCCGATCACCAGTTCGGCCCCGATCCCTGCCGCCATCAGCAGCAGCGACGCCGGAAGCCGCGCCATGATCAGGGTCGTGACATCGGTTCGCTGTAAATAGCTGCGGCCCATGTCGCCTTGGAACAGCCCGGTCAGATAGCGCCAGTATTGCACGACGAAGGGCTGATCGAGCCCCAGTTGGGCGCGGATATTGGCCACTGTCTGTGGCGTGGCGGAACGCCCGGCAATCTGGCGCACCGGATCGGCGGGCAACACATAAAGCAAAAAGAAAGTGATAAAAGACACGCCCAGCAGGATCAACGCGGCCTGCAAAAGTCGGCGGATCACATAAGTGGTCATCAGTCGGACCCCCGCAGCGTCGGGTCCAGGACATCGCGCAGCGCGTCGCCCACCAGATTGAACGCCAGCGCCAATGTGACGATTGCGGCACCGGGGAAGAACACCAGCCAGGGGGCGGCCTGAAAATAGGTCTGGTTCTCGAAAATGATGTTGCCCCAGCTGGGCGTCGGCGGCTGCACACCGACCCCGAGGTAGGACAGCGTCGCCTCGAGAAGCACTGTCGTCGAGATGCCCAACGTGCCCCAGACGATGATCAGCGGCACCAGATGCGGCAGGATGTGTTTGAACAGAATACGCGCCGAACTGGCACCCAAAGTGCGTTCCGCAGCGATAAAGTCGCGGGCGGTCAGGGCTGTGGTTTCCGTGTAGATCACCCGCGCGGTCTGCACCCAATTCACCATCGCGATCACAAAGGCCACGATCCACAGCGACGGCTGGAAAATCGCCGCCAGGCAGATCGCCAGCAGCAAGGCGGGAAACGCCATCATCAGATCGGTAAAGCGCATCAGCATCGCCCCGATCCAGCCCTGAAAGAAACCTGCGGTCAATCCGATGAGCGTGCCGATGATCAGCGCGATGCCGTTCGCCACGACCCCGATGACCAGAGAGGTCCGCGCACCGTAAAGCAACCGGCTGAGCAGATCGCGGCCCAACAGATCGGTACCCAGCAGATAGGCACCGCCCGGTTTCAGCGGCTCGCCAAAAAGCGTTAGACC
>JBBQHC010000070.1:0-16065 GCA_038323615.1 Rhodobacterales bacterium
AGACTGACCCGCCCGTCGCGCGACCCGGTGATCAGGATCACGATCAGCGACCCAAAGACGATCAGATCGACGGCAAGGACCATCATGACCGGGCCGATGGCGGTTTCGCCCAGCAGCATGACCAGCATCGGGATGCCCAGAAACCCGACGTTGCCGATGACCGCGCACTGCGCCTCGACCGCGGCTTCAGCGACGCCCAAGCGGCGGATAAAGCCGACGGCGGAGGCCAGCAGATAGACAGTTGTGGTGCCCCAAAGGTAGGCCCAGACGAACGGCCAGTCGAGGATCGCGCCAATCGGTAGGTTCGCTGAAAACCTGAACAACATCGCCGACAGGGCAAAGTAGAACACGAATTTGGTCAGATAGGCCGTCGCCTCGGGCGTGAAAAACCCGGTGCGGCCTGCGCCGTAACCGAGCGCGATCAGCGCGAAAAAGGGTAGGGTTTCAAGAAAGATCGCCAGCATGGCTGGGGCTTAACGCGGAATGACTTTTGATTGAAACAGTAATATCGCAAATCGCCCAATCTTGGGGCGAATTGCGGTTCAATTGAAAGTCATTCCGCTATTGCAAGGCCTCTGCGTGGCCTCAAACCATTGGTATCATTTTGTCATAAAGTCTCAGGCCCGGTGATACGGTGCGCCTGCAAGGATCGATGCCGCCCGGTACAACTGTTCGGCCAGCATCACCCGGACCATCATATGCGGCCAGACCATCGGGCCGAACGACAGGGCAGCATCCGCACGGGCGCGCAGAGCGGGGTCGATGCCATCCGCCCCGCCGATGACAAATGCCAGATCCGACCGCCCTGCGTCGCGCCATCCGGCCAGCAGTGCTGCAAATTCAGGCGATGTCATGACCTTGCCGCGTTCGTCCAGACAACAGACCAACGCTCCGGCAGGCACGGCGCGGTCTAGAAGAACCGCCTCTGCCGCCATCCCGCCACCCTTTTTGTCCTCAACCTCGGTCACCTGCGCCGGGCCAAGGCCAAGGGCGCGCCCGGTGCGGTCAAACCGGGTCAGATAGTCGTCGATCAGGTCACGCTCTGCCCCCGCCCGAAGGCGGCCGACAGCGCAGACGTGCAGCCGCATGTCAGCGGGCCTTGGCCGCCGTGTCGGTGGCGCTGGGCATCCACATCTTTTCCAGCTGATAGAAATCGCGCACTTCGGGGCGGAACACGTGGACGATGACATCGCCCGCGTCGATCAGCACCCAGTCGCCGACATCCTTGCCTTCGACCTTGGAAATTACGCCGAATTCGGTTTTCAGCCGGTCGGTCAGCTTTTCCGCGATGGCCCCGACCTGCCGGGTCGACCGACCGGATGCGATGACCATATGGTCGGCGATTTCGGATTTGCCGCGCAGGTCGATCTGCACGACATCTTCGGCCTTGTCATCGTCGAGAGATTGCAGGATCGCCGCAAGCAGCTGATCGCTGATGCCCGTTTTTGTGCCCGCCATCAGGCCCGCACGGGGTGCAGCCGCCGGGGCTGCATGGGTGTTAAGTGACAGATCATCGTCCTCCTGATACGCGGCGCGGGCCGATCCCGACGCCGGGTATGCGCCAAAGGTAGCAACGACGCGGTAAACTTTCAATGAAACCCGCTACTGGGCCGGGCAAGCGCGTCATCTCGCGCAAATCTGTTGCATCCGCAACAGCAGATCGTGACCCACGGCGACAAAAAGCCGCCCGACGCGCCCGGATGGCGGCATCACATCGCAGTTACCGATACCGTCTGCGACCGCATCGAAACGGCCCCATAGCTGGTCATGAACGCCACATCGGCCGCGTCCCGCCCGACCCCGATGACCGCCATGTCGTCAGCCGTGGCCATGCCGGTCGCATCGACCAGATGCCAGGCACCACCCAGGAACACCTCGGCCACCGCATGAAAATCGGGCGGTGTGACCGGGGCGGCATAGACGCTGGCGAACCGGGCCGGGATTGCGCAGGCGCGGCACAGGGTGATCAGCACATGGGCGTAATCGCGACAGACCCCCTGGCGCTGCACGAAACTGTCCATCGCGGTGGTCTGCGCCCCGCTGGACCCCGAGACATAGGTAAACCTGTCGGCAATCCAGTCGCGCATCGCCGCCACCTTGGCGCCACCGACAAGTTCGCTGAATTCCGCCGCCACAAAGTTCTGGAATTCGTCGGACGGGCAAAACCGCGACGGCATCAGATAGCTGACCACATCGGCGGGCAGGTCGTGCGGCAGGGCGGCGGCCAGTCCGGCCAGATCGGCGACGGTCCGGTCGATAGTCACTGTGGCACGGTAGGCGCAGGTCAGCCGGTCGATCGGGCGCAGCCAGATCCGTTCGCCGACATCGGCGTCACCTTCGATCCGGGTCAGCATCGGCGCCGGCCCCAGACGGGTCGTCGCATTGGACACGACCTGAACGCCGCCATGCGCCGCCTCGATCTGCAGCAGGACATCGCAAGGGGTCGGCACGTCGTAGTCAAGATCGACGGCAATGGTCAAAATCATCGTTTCGGGGTGCCTTTGGTGCTGATGGTGGACCCCTCAAGCACCTTTACTTCGCGCTGCGGGAACGGGAAGCTGATGCCGTTCTCGGCGAAGGCGTCCCACAGGGCCAGATAGACATCGCCACGCAGGTTGGCCAGCCCCTGCGTCGGATCCTTGATCCAGACCCGCAGCACGTAGTCGACCGAACTGTCGCCGAACCCGGTGATATGGCAGACGGTGGGGCGGTTGCCCAGAACCCGCGGCACCGTCTTGGCGGCCTCGATGGCGATCCGGCGGACATCGTGCGGGCTGTCGCCATAGGACGTGCCGAACGTCAGGTCGAGGCGCACGAAATCGTTGGAATGCGACCAGTTGACCACCTGTCCGGTGATCAGATCCTCGTTCGGGATCAGGTATTCCTTGCCGTCCCGCGTGGTGATCGACACATACCGTGCGCCCAGACTGTTGATCCAGCCAAAGGTGTCACCAATCGAAATCACGTCGCCGGGCTTGATCGACTTGTCGAGCAGGATGATGATCCCCGACACGAGGTTCGACACCACCTTTTGCAGACCGAAACCAAGACCGACACCGATCGCACCCGACAACACCGCAAGCCCGGTCAAGTCGATCCCAAGCGAACGCAGACCGATGAAGAATACCGCGCCATACAGCATCATCTGCAGGAACTTGACCGCCAACACCTGCATCGACGGACTGATATCGGGGTTGTCCCTGATCCGCGCCGTGGTGACGCGCGACAGGAACCGCGCCCCGAAAAACAGCAGCCCCAACAAGAACATCGCCTGCAGGATCAGCCAGACCGAAATCCGCATCGTGCCAAATTCGATGGCGATGCTGTCCAGCATTTGTTCGGTTTGCAGCCGCAGATTCAGGATCGACAGGGTGATCCAGATCCAGGCCCCGTAACGCACCACCGCCCGCATGAAATTGTTGCCAATCAGCCGGGTCGCGAAGACGACGATCAGCCAAGCCGTCGCCAGATTGGCCACCAGCCCGATGATGTAGGACCGGCTGGGCCAAGTGATTTCGCGCATCACCGCATAGGTGATCCAGATCAGCGCGATGAAAAAGATGGCCCGAAGCCGTTTGTGGATGACGACCATGTAGCGCATCCGCCACTTGGGCCAGCCTTCGCGGGTCCGCATCCAGGCGTGCAGCCGGGGGGCGAGAACCATGCGGAGCAGGTGCGCCACCACGAACAGGGCGATAATGATGCCGGTCTGATAGGCGCTCCACGGGCGCAGCAGCGATTGCGCAAACACCAACGCCTGACCCCACAACCCCTGCCCGACCTCAAGGATCGCGCCCGCCTGTTCCGCCACGGATGGCTGGTCTGGTTCCATTGCCTCGCCCCTTTGGCACATGATGCCCCGCCGGGGCCCGGCCCACAAGCGCGACCCTTGCGGGACGGCGTATGCGGGTGTATCTGCCACCCCATGACGCAAGTGTTCGACATCGCCGACCGCAACCGCATGCCCTGGCGGTTCTATGGTGCGACCTGCACCGTTCTCGCCCGCGTCTGATCGGCCACGGCGCAATGCGCGCCCGTCGCACGACCCCCTTCATTCATACGGGAGCGGACCCATGTCCCCCAAGACCCTTTACGATAAAATCTGGGATGCCCACGTGGCACACGAAGCCGACGACGGCACCTGCCTTCTCTATATCGACCGCCATCTGGTCCACGAAGTGACCAGCCCGCAGGCGTTCGAAGGTTTGCGCCTGACAAACCGCAAGGTCCGCGCACCCGACAAGACCATCGCTGTACCCGACCACAACGTGCCCACGACACTGGACCGCGCCAATGCGGCGACGATGACCGAAGACAGCCGGATTCAGGTCGAGGCCCTCGACAAGAACGCCAAGGATTTCGGTATTCACTATTATCCGGTCAGCGACGTGCGGCAGGGCATTGTGCACATCGTCGGCCCCGAACAGGGCTGGACCCTGCCGGGGATGACCGTGGTTTGTGGCGATTCGCACACCGCGACCCACGGCGCATTCGGTGCGCTGGCGCATGGCATCGGCACTTCCGAGGTTGAACACGTCCTTGCGACCCAGACGCTGATCCAGCGCAAGGGCAAGAACATGAAGGTCGAAATCACCGGCCATCTGCGCCCCGGTGTCACCGCCAAGGACATCACCCTGTCGGTGATCGGCGTCACCGGCACGGCAGGCGGTACCGGCTATGTCATCGAATACTGCGGCCAGGCGATCCGCGATCTGTCGATGGAAGGCCGGATGACCGTCTGCAACATGGCGATCGAAGGCGGCGCACGGGCCGGACTGATCTCGCCGGATGAAAAGACGTTTGCCTACTGCATGGGTCGCCCGCACGCGCCAAAAGGCGCGCAATGGGAAACTGCGCTGGCATGGTGGAAAACTCTCTATTCCGACGACGACGCCCACTGGGACAAGGTTATCACCCTGAAAGGCGAAGACATCGCCCCGGTCGTCACATGGGGCACCTCGCCCGAAGACGTGCTGCCGATCACCGGCAAGGTGCCTGCCGCATCCGACTTCAAGGGTGGCAAGGTCGAGGCGGCACAGCGCTCGCTCGACTACATGGGCCTGACCCCCGGCACGCCGCTGTCTGAAATCGCCATCGACACCGTTTTCATCGGCTCCTGCACCAATGGCCGGATCGAGGATTTGCGGGCAGCGGCGGCGATCCTCAAGGGCAAAAAGAAAAAGGACGGGCTGCGGGCGATGGTTGTTCCCGGATCGGGCCTCGTGCGGGCACAGGCCGAGGAAGAAGGTTTGGCGCAGATCTTCATCGACGCCGGTTTCGAATGGCGACTGGCGGGGTGTTCGATGTGCCTCGCGATGAACCCCGACCAACTGGCCCCCGGCGAACGCTGTGCGGCCACATCGAACCGCAACTTTGAAGGCCGGCAAGGGCGCGGCGGACGCACCCACCTGATGTCGCCCGCAATGGCGGCGGCGGCGGCGATCACCGGAAAACTGACTGACGTGCGGGAGATGATGTGATGGACAAGTTCGACAAACTCTCCGGCATTGCCGCGCCGATGCCCTTGGTCAATATCGACACCGATATGATCATCCCCAAACAGTTCCTGAAAACCATCGCACGGACCGGGCTGGGCAAGAACCTGTTCGACGAAATGCGCTTTACCCAGGACGGGGTAGAAATCCCCGGTTTCGTGTTGAACAAACCGGCCTATCGGGATGCGCAAATTTTGGTGGCAGGCGACAACTTTGGCTGCGGGTCGAGCCGCGAACACGCGCCTTGGGCGTTGCTCGACTTCGGGATCCGCTGCGTGATCTCGACCTCGTTCGCCGACATCTTTTACAACAACTGTTTCAAGAACGGCATCCTGCCCGTGGTGCTGCCGCAAGAGGCCATCGACGTGCTGATGAAAGACGCCGAAAAGGGCGCCAATGCCCGGATCGAAATTGACCTGACCGCCCAGACGGTCACCGCGTCGGATGGCGAGGTGTTCCACTTTGACGTTGATGCGCACAAGAAGCACTGCTTGCTGAATGGCCTCGACGACATCGGGCTGACGCTGGAAAAAGCCGCCAGCATCGACGCATTCGAATCGCGCGCCGGGGCCGAGCGGCCTTGGGTTTGATCTGACAAAAGGGGGCGCGGTCCGCCACACGACCGCGCCCCAGCTTCTTTTGGCCTGAAGTACTCGCGCCCCGGGGGATTCCGCCTAAGGCGGATTTCACCTGAGAGGCTCCGTCACCTGCCCAAAGAATTGGCGGCTGATAGGCACTCACACCCCTCAAGCCCCAATATCTTGTGACCCTTTCTACCCCGCCACATCTCCGCTCTAATATGGTTGCATTCGCGCACCACTCGCGCCCCAAAACCGCCATACAGATTTCGCTAGGGTTAACAGACCCTTGCGGGTGATCTGAAAGTGGGCAAGATTATGGCAAAGATGAGGCAAGCCGCCACAATTGTGGCGCAACGGACTGGGACAATGGGGCGGCATCGAATCGCTCCAGACCAACCGAAGGGTGAGACAGCAGTGATTTCCCGCATGGCAGGTGCCTTCGCGCGCGCAATGGGCATAGTGTTGCTGATCGCAACGCCGTCGATCCTGTTGCCCGCGACGAACAACGACACAACCACCATCGTCGCCCTGATGGCGGTGGTCGCGGCGATTTTCACCTTTGTTGAATACAACAGCGCCTATCCCAGCCTTGTCGAATTCCGCGATGCGCCGCCATTTAACCGGGTCCGGTTCGCGGCCTTGCTTGCCACCATTTTCGCGCTGTCGACCATTGCCCGCGGCGACACCGATCCGACAACGCTGACCCGCTTTTTTCAGGCCATCGGTGCCGAGTTGGGGGCCACTATCGACTTTCCCTATTCCCCGGTCCGGCTGGTTGTCCTGATGATGCCGGGCGATACCGGGCCGGTCCTTGTCGAGCGGGTGCGCACCGCCGCCGGTCTGTCCTACCTCGTATCCATCGTGTCGCTGGCGGTGTTCGTGCTGACCCTGCGGATTCACGGCTGGCCATCGCGGTCCGGCAAGTTCAACGTCTGGACCAATCTGCCCACATTCGATCCCACCGCAGGCGGCGACGTGGTCGATCGGTTGAACCGGGATGCTTCCGTTAACCTGATCTTAGGGTTCCTGCTGCCATTCATCATCCCGGCATTCATCAAACTGGCCTCGGACATGTTCGATCCGATCAATTTGGCGAACCCGCACACGTTGATCTGGACAATGGCCGCATGGGCATTTCTGCCTTCATCCCTGTTAATGCGCGGCATCGCGATGGGCCGGGTCGCGACGATGATCACCGACCAACGGGCGCGCACCGTTGCCGCCGGATCCGGCGATGGATTGCGGTCGGCCTGATCGCCTTTGCGACGCCGCTGACCGCCGAAACCATCCGCATTGCCACTTTCGCCGCGCCGCTGTCGCGCGACGGTCCGGGCCTGCTGCTGCGCGATTACCTCAAAGGCGGCGATCCGCAAATCGCCGCGACCATTGCCATCATCGTCCGCGCCGCGCCGGATATTCTGGTTCTGACCGATCACGACTATGATCTGACCGGGGCCGCCACCACCGCCCTTAAGGAACTGTTGGCAGGCGCCGGGCAGACCTATCCCTACTTCTTTGCACTTGCCCCCAACAGCGGGATGGCGACAGGCCTTGATCTGGATCGAAACGGGCGGTTGGGCGAGGCGCGGGATGGGATGGGCTACGGCAAATTCGCGGGCGATGGCGGGCTGTTGATTCTGTCCAAATTGCCGTTGGACACGGCCAGTGCACAGGACTTTTCCGCGCTTCTGTGGCGTGACCTGCCCGGCGCGACGCTGCCGCAAATTGATGATAGGGCGTTTCCATCGACCGAGGTGCAGGCGATGCTGCGGCTGTCGTCGGTGGCGCATTGGGCCATTCCGGTTCTGCCGCCCGACGGCGCACCCTTCACCTTGATGGTCTCGTCGTCCTCTCCCCCGGTGTTCGACGGCCCCGAAGACATGAACGGGTTGCGCAATCGGGATGAGTTGCGACTGTGGAGCCTGTATCTGGACGGCGCGTTCGGCCCGCCGCCTGCGTCGTTCATTTTTGCGGGTAACACCAACCTTGACCCCGTTGACGGCGACGGGTTGCGCCACACGATGGCGGGGTTCTTGGCCGATCCGCGCCTGCAAGACCCGATGCCAACCAGCGCCGGAGGCACTGCTGCCGCTGACCCGGACCAACGTGGCGATCCGGCTTTGGACACCGCTGATTGGCCGGATGGCAAGCCCGGCAATCTGCGGGTGTCTTATGTCCTGCCTTCGGTCGATTGGCAGGTGGCGGGCGCGGGCGTATTCTGGCCCGCAACGGGTGATCCCGACGCGGCCCTACTGGGTAGCGACGGGTTGGCGGCCGGGCCGCATCACCTGACGTGGGTGGACGTCGCCCGGTAAGCCGGCCAGCATCACGGTTCGGAGGTCCGTGGGATGAAAGTCGGGCAAGAGCCGCGCCAGTTTCGCCCCGTCCAGCCTGTGATCCAGATCCCAGAGATAGCGCATTTCACGCAGTTCCCGCGCCATTTCCCAGACCGGCGACGCCAACGTCATCAGCCACCACGGAAACGCGACAAGGCGGATGTCACGCCCGGTTTCGCGGCGCAGCACCGCCAGATGGTCGCTCGGGCTGAACACATGGCCGGGAAACGGGACATCCTCGAAGGTCGCGAGTTCATCCCGCTTTTCGGCCAGCATCACCGCCGCCTGCGCCCAGTCGGGCAGATAGCAGAACGGCTGCACAGCGTCGGCCCGACCGCCGCGTGTCAATTTGCCCTTGCCGATCCCACGCATCAAGAAGGCGGTCATGATGTCGCCATTGTGGTCGGGATCAATGAAATTGCCCGCCCGGAGCAGGATCGTCTGCACGCCGGAAGCGCGATAGGCTTCCTCCATCTCAACCCGGATCTGTCCCTTGCGGGTATTGGGGATCTGCGGGGTCGCGTCAGACCACGGACCCGGCTGGACACCGTAGTTATAGACATTGCCGGGAACGATCACCGTTGCACCGCTGGCCTTGGCGGCGGCGATCACCTGCGTCGTGATTTGCGGGATCAGGACCGCCCAGTTGTGATAGGCGGGCGGGTTCAGGCCGTTGACGATCACATCCGCTCCCATCGCTGCGGCATTCATGTCGGTACCCCGGTCATAGCGGCGTACCGTCCAGCCGGCGTTCCAGAACGCATTGGCAGCATGGGTACCGATCTTGCCGCTGGCACCAAGGATCAGAACAGATTTGGACATTTGAGGTTCTCCTTTCGGGGCGATCTGCGTCCAAAATCATCTATTCACTTGCAAATCGAAATTGTCTGAGAACGCATATCATGTATTCATTCGCGCATGGATAAACCGCTGTCATCCCTCGACTGGTCGCTGGTGCAAGCCTTTCTTGCCGTCGCCGAAACCGGCAGCCTGTCAGCGGCGGCGCGGCAGTTGGGGGCCAGCCAGCCGACCCTTGGCCGCCAGATCAGGGCGATCGAGGCGCAACTGGGCGCCGATCTGTTCCACCGCCACCCGCGCGGGTTCGATTTGACCGAAACCGGCGCGGCTCTGGTCGCCCCGGCGCAGGCGATGCGCGATGCGGGCAACCAGATTGCGCTGGTCGCCGCCGGTCAGGCGGATCGGTTAGAGGGGAGCGTGCGGATCACCGCCAGCACGGTCCTGTCAGTCTATCATCTGCCGCCGATCATCGCCCATATCCGGCAGGTCGAACCGCGCATTGCCATCGACCTGTCGCCCACCGACGCCACCACCAACCTGCTGTTCCGCGAGGCCGACATCGCGATCCGGATGTTCCGGCCGACCCAGCTCGACCTTGTCACCCGGCACATCGGCGACATCCCTCTGTCGGCCTTTGCCGCCCACAGCTATCTGGCGCGGCGCGGAACCCCGCGTGCCGATACGATAATGCAGCACGATTTCGTCGGTTACGACCAGCATCCCGGCATCGTTGACGGGTTCCGCGCTGCCGGATTGGACGTGACCCGCGACTGGTTTCAGACCCGCTGCGACGACAATGTGGCCTATTGGGAACTGGTCCGGGCGGGATGCGGCATCGGTTTCTCCCAGTGCGTCCTGGGTCGCGCCGATCCTGCTGTGGCTGAAATCGACTTTGGCTTTCCGATCCCGCCGCTGCCGGTCTGGCTGACCGCGCACGCGGCGATGCGGCAAAGCCCGCGGATCCGCAGGGTCTGGGATCTGTTGGTGGACAGCTTGCGCCCGCTGGTGACTTGAACCCTGCCACACAACGCGCTAGGCGACCTTCACACCAGTCAACAAGGACCGCCGCCATGCCCAACCCGACCCTTCTGATCCTCGCCGGCGACGGCATCGGCCCCGAAGTCATGGCCGAAGTGAAAAAAGTCATCCGCTGGTTCGGCGACAAACGCGGCGTGCAGATCGACGTGTCCGAAGATCTGGTCGGCGGCGCGGCTTACGACAAACACGGCGTGCCGCTGCATGACGACACGATGGCCAAGGCGCAGGCCGCCGATGCGGTGCTGCTCGGGGCCGTCGGCGGGCCGAAATACGATACCCTAGATTTCAGCGTCAAGCCCGAGCGCGGGCTGCTGCGGCTGCGCAAGGAGATGGACCTGTTTTCAAACCTGCGCCCGGCCCAGTGTTTCGACGCGCTGGCTGACTTTTCCTCGCTCAAGCGGGACATCGTCGCGGGGCTGGACATCGTGATCGTGCGCGAACTGACGTCCGGCGTTTATTTCGGTGAACCGCGCGGTATCTTTGTCGAAGGCAACGAACGGGTCGGGATCAACACCCAGCGCTACACGGAAAGCGAAATCGCCCGTGTCGCCCGGTCAGCATTCGAATTGGCCAAACGGCGGGGCAACAAGCTCTGCTCGATGGAAAAGGCCAACGTCATGGAATCCGGCGTGCTGTGGCGCGAGGTGGTTCAGAAAATCCACGACGACGAATACCCCGAGGTCGCGCTGTCGCATATGTATGCCGACAACGGCGCGATGCAGTTGGTGCGCGCGCCCAAACAGTTCGATGTGATCCTGACCGACAACCTGTTCGGTGACATCCTGTCGGACTGCGCCGCAATGTTGACCGGCAGCCTGGGCATGTTGCCATCCGCCAGCCTTGGCGCGCCGATGGCAAACGGGCGGCCCCGCGCGATGTATGAACCCGTCCACGGATCGGCCCCCGATATCGCCGGTCAGGGCAAGGCCAACCCGATCGCCTGCATTCTGTCGTTCGCGATGGCGCTGCGGTATTCCTACGATCAGGGGGCCGAGGCGGACCGTCTTGAGGCCGCCATCGAAACCGTGCTGGCGAATGGTGCCCGCACTGCCGATCTGCTTGGCCCCGAAGGCGGCAAGCCGATCAGCACCAGCCAGATGGGCGACACCATCATCGGGGCGCTGGACGCGAGCCTGTAATCATGCGGTCCGATGACAAGAAATTAGCTGTCGCAATTATTCGATGGAGCCTGCACTCATGAAATACTTGGTTATCGCGATTCTTGTCGGCGCGATCGGGGCTGGCATCTGGTGGCTCGCCTCACCCCGGCAGAGCGTTGAAACCGCCACGCCGATCACATCTGCGATGCATTCCGGCGCCGATACACAAGCCGCAATGCCTGCGGAACAGGTCATCGTGCCGGACTTGTCGCCTGCTGCGCAAATCGGCGAACGCGCCTTTGTGGCCGTGTGTTCCGCCTGTCACGGGATCAATGCGGCAGGGACTGAAAAAGGGCCACCCTTGATCCACAACCTTTACCGGCCAGGTCATCATCCGGATGCCTCGTTCGTCAGTGCTGTCCGCCAAGGCGTGGTCGCGCACCACTGGGAATTCGGGAACATGCCACCGCCTTCCGAAACGCTGACCAACGCCGATATCGCCGGCATCGCAACCTATGTGCGCGAAATGCAGCGCGCAAACGGCGTGCAATAGGGTTCCGATTAACAGGCAAAAACAACACCGCACGGAAGGGCCGGTCCCATGTCACCCAATGCCAAAGGCGCCCTGCTGTCACTGCTGGCCTTCGCCGTCTATGCGTCCAGCGACGTGGTGGTCAAATTCCTCGGCGGATCCTATTCGCCGTTTCAGATCATCTTCTTCAGCGTGTTGTTCAGCTTTCCGCTCGCCATGCTGTTGATCATGCGCGACGCGACCCCCGGCACCCTGCTGCCGACGCACCCGTGGTGGACAGCCGCACGGACGCTGGCGACGCTGGTGACTGGTGCGTCGGTATTCTATGCCTTTACCGTGCTGCCGCTGGCGCAGACCTACACGATCCTGTTCGCCTCGCCGCTGCTGATCACCCTGCTGGCGATCCCGATGCTGGGCGAAAAGATCAGGATCCGGCGTGGGCTGGCGGTGCTGGTCGGCCTTGTCGGCGTTCTGGTCGTGCTGCGCCCCGGTCAAACAGAACTGTCTTTGGGTCATCTGGCGGCGCTGATCGGGGCGATCGGCGGATCCTTCGCGTCGGTCATCGTGCGCAAGATCGGGCCGGATGAACGGCCTGTGGTTCTGCTGTTGTATCCGATGGTCGCCAACTTTGTGGTCATGGGTGTGCTGCTGCCCTTTGTCTATCTGCCGATGCCGATCGAACATATCGGGCTGATCGCGGTGCTGGCTGTGCTGGGGTCGCTTGGCGGGATCATCATCATCGCCGCCTACAAGACTGGCGAGGCGGTCATCGTCGCGCCGATGCAATATTCGCAGATCATCTGGGCCAGCTTTTACGGCTACATTTTTTTCAACGAATCTGTCGATCAAAATACTGCCATCGGGGCCGGCATCATCATGGCAAGCGGGTTGTATATCGTGCTGCGCGAGGGCCGCAGTGGCAACTCCAAGACGACGCCGGTGCTGGAAACCCGCAGCCGCCCGGAAACCGGCACCAACCTGCGCACCGGGCTGGTGATGCGGATGCGCGGCCTACCCGGACGGGGCTGAATCAGGCTTGCCAATGCGGCTGGCACGGTTTACGCCGCGCCCACGGTCGGGCAGTAGCGCAGCCTGGTAGCGCACCTGCTTCGGGAGCAGGGGGTCGGAGGTTCGAATCCTCTCTGCCCGACCAAATCAGACCCTCATCGACTGCGGCTTGACGCCCGGCTGAAACCCACGCTGTTTGGGATGCGCCGATTCCTGTCACGACTGACAGGTGCGCTGGCACTGCCGGAGCTATTCGGCGGCGGTCATGGACTTGGCCGCGCCCGCCGTCACCCGGCAGGCCGAGAACTTGAACTCGGGGATTTTGCCGTAGGGATCAAGGCTGGGGTTGGTCAGCACGTTGGCCGCCGCCTCGACAAAGGCGAATGGCAAGAACACCATATCTTCGGCGACCGCGCGGTCAGCCCGCGCCATAATCTCGATCCGGCCACGGCGGGTCTCGATCGCAATGACGCCGCCGGGTTCGACCCCCAGCTTGCGCAGCGTCTTGGGGTGCATCGACCCATTCGCCTCGGGCTCCAGCCCGTCCAGCACGCTGGCCCGCCGGGTCATCGACCCGGTGTGCCAATGTTCCAACTGCCGCCCGGTGATCAGGATCATCGGGTAATCCGCGTCGGGCGATTCGGCGGGGGCGGTGACATTGGCCGGTGTAAACCGGGCGCGTCCGTCCTTGCGCGGAAATCCGTCGGCAAAGACGATCGGCTGGCCGGGGTCGTCCGGGGTCAGGCTCGGGTAGGTCACGGCGGCCTTTTCCAGCCGCTCCCAGGTGATATTGTCCAGGCTGCGCATGTTCAGCTTCATCTCGGCAAACACTTCCTTGGGGTGGGTATAGGTCCAGCCCAGCCCGATGCGTTTGGCCAATTCCGTGGTGATCCACCAATCCTCGCGCGCGTCGCCGGGGGGCGGCACCGCGGGGCGGCCCATCTGCACTTGCCGGTTGGTGTTGGTCGCGGTGCCGGTCTTTTCGGCCCAAGCGGTCGCCGGAAACACGATATCGGCATAGTTCGCCGTCTCGGTCAGGAAAATGTCCTGCACGACCAGCGTGTCCAGCTTGGCCAGCGCGTCGCGGGCATGTTCCACATCGGGGTCCGACATCGCCGGATTTTCACCCAGAATATACATGCCCTTGATGTCGCCGTCATGGACCGCATCCATGATCTCGACCACGGTCAGGCCCTTTTTCGCCGAAAAATCGCCCGACCCCCAAACCTCGGTAAAGGCCGAGCGGACACCGTCATCGGTGACCGACTGATAATCCGGCAGGAACATCGGGATCATCCCGGCATCGGATGCCCCCTGGACGTTGTTTTGCCCGCGCAGCGGATGCAGGCCGGTCCCGGGGCGGCCGACCTGTCCGGTCATCAGCGCCAGCGAAATCAGACAGCGCGAATTGTCGGTGCCGTGGATATGCTGCGAAATCCCCATGCCCCAGAAGATCATCGCCGATTTGGCCCCGGCAAAGGTGCGGGCGACATCGCGCAGAACCTCGGGGGCGACGCCACAGAGCGGCGCCATCTTTTCCGGCGAGAACCCGGCCAGATGGTCCTTCATCGCGTCCCAGTTTTCAGTGAACGCAGCGATATATTGTTCGTCATAAAGCCGTTCCTCGACAATCACGTGCATGATCGCGTTCAGCATCGCCACGTCGGTGCCGGGGCGGAATTGCAGCATATGCGACGCGAACCGGCGCAGGCCAACGCCGCGCGGGTCCATCACGATCAGCTTGCCGCCGCGCTTGGTGAACTGCTTGAAATAGGTCGCGGCAACTGGGTGGTTTTCGACCGGATTGGCCCCGACCACGATCGCCACATCGGCATGTTCGATCTCGTTGAAGGTTGCGGTCACGGCGGCGGATCCGACGTTTTCCATCAGCGCGGCCACCGAACTGGCATGACACAGCCGGGTGCAGTGATCGACGTTGTTGTGGCCAAAGCCCTGCCGGATCAGTTTCTGGAACAGGTAGGCTTCCTCGTTGGAACACTTGGCCGAACCGAACCCGGCAATCTCGGTGCCGCGGCCTTTCAGGCGGCTGGCGGCCAGATCCAGCGCCTCGTCCCAGGACGCTTCGCGGAAATGCGTCTGCCAGTTGCCCGGATCGACGTTCAGGCCCTTGGCAGGCGCGTCGTCGCGGCGGATCAACGGTTTGGTCAGGCGGTGCGGGTGGGCGATATAATCAAACCCGAACCGGCCCTTGACGCAAAGGCGGTTTTCGTTGGCAGGCCCGTCGATCCCGTCGACCCAGGCGATCTTGTCGTCCTTGATCTTGAACGACAGTTGGCATCCGACGCCGCAATAGGGGCAGACCGATTCGACTTCGCGGTCGAAATCCTTGGAGTCGCCGTGCCCGGCGGCGTCCTGCGTTGTGGCCGGCATCAGCGCGCCGGTCGGGCAGGCCTGCACACATTCGCCGCATCCGACGCAAGTTGACGCACCCATCGGATCGTCGAAATCGAACACCGGATAGGCGTCATGGCCGCGCCCGGCCATCCCGATCACATCGTTGACTTGAACCTCGCGGCAGGCCCGCACGCAGAGGCCACACTGGATGCAGGCGTCAAGGTTGACAGACATCGCCAGATGCGACGCATCCAGCAGCGGAACCCGCGGTTTTTCCAGTTTGGGTAACCGGCTCTCGGTCACATTCTGCGCATCTGCTGTATCCCAGAAATGCGACCCTGAATCATGCGCGGCCTCACGCGCGGGCTGGTCGGTGACCAGCATTTCCACCACCATCTTGCGAGCGGTTCTGGCGCGGGCGCTGTCGGTGGTGACCTTCATTCCCTCGGCAACCGGCCGGATGCATGACGCGACCAGAACCCGGTCGCCCTCGACCTCGACCATGCAGGCGCGGCAATTACCGTCCGGCCGATAGCCCGGCGCGGGTTTGTGGCACAGGTGCGGGATCACCAGACCACGGCCATTCGCGGCCTCCCAGATCGTATAACCTTCGGGGACCGTGACCTCGTCGCCATTCAGGTTGAACGTCACCATGCGGGTCTGTGCACCATCGGCCATCTCAGATCTCCTCGGCAAAATGTTTGATCACCATGCGGATCGGGTTGGGCGCGGCCTGGCCCAGTCCGCAGATCGAGGCGTCGCCCATTGCGACGCAGAGTTCCTCCAGCAGCGGCTGGTCCCATTGGTCGGCCTGCATCAGCT
>JBBQHC010000071.1:0-15348 GCA_038323615.1 Rhodobacterales bacterium
CGGAAACCAGCGGATCGAAACGCCAACGATTCTAAATTATGCCGGGATTGCCCGAGGTCAGGCGGTTTCGGCCGCCGAATTGAACGACGCGGGCCAGCGGATCCGGGATTCGGGTCAGTTTGAAACAGTGGATCTGGCGCCCCAGGGCGGCACACTGGCCATTACTGTAGTCGAATACCCAACCATCAGTCGGATCAGCTTTGAAGGCAATCGTCGGCTTAAGGACGAAGCCCTTGCGCCAGTGATTACTTCGCAGGTTCGGCGGGTCTATAACCCCGCGCAGGCCGAACGTGACGTTGCCGCGATTGCCGCCCTCTATGCCCAACGCGGCCGGATCAACGCCACTGTCACGCCAAGGATCATCCGGCGCAACGAAGGCCGCGTCGATCTGGTGTTCGAGATTTTCGAAGGCGGCGTGACCGAGATCGAAAGTATCGCATTTGTCGGCAACCGCAGTTTCTCCGACCGCCGTCTGCGCAGCGTTCTGGAAACCAAACAGGCGGGTATCCTGCGCACGGTTATCCAACGCGATACATTTGTCGCCGACCGGATCGCCTTTGACCGACAGATGCTGACCGACTTTTATCGCTCGCGCGGATATGTCGATTTTGCCATTCAGAATGTCGATGTGACGCTGACTCGGACACGCGACGCTTATCTGATTACCTTTAACGTGCAAGAAGGACAGCGCTACAGCTTTGGCGATGTCACCGTATCATCCGACCTGCCCGAAGTTGATGTCGCAGCGTTTCAGGCTGCCGTGCGCCTGCGGTCGGGCACGACCTATTCGCCCGTTGCCATCGAATCCAACATTGCCCGGCTGGAACGTCTGGCGATCCAGCAGGGTCTGGATTTCGTGCAGGTCGATCCGCAGATCACACGCGACGACCGCAATCTGCGTCTGAACCTGAACTTTGCGCTGGTCCGCGGGCCGCGAATTTTTGTCGAGCGCATCGACATTGAGGGCAACAACACCACGCTGGACCGGGTTGTGCGCAACCAGTTTCGGGTTGTCGAAGGCGATCCGTTCAACCCGCGTTCGATCCGCGAAAGCGCCGAACGCATCCGCGCCTTGGGTTATTTCAGCAACGCCGATGTGCAGGCCCGCGAAGGGTCAGCGGCCGATCAGGTCATCGTCGACGTCAACGTCGAAGAGGCACCGACCGGATCGCTGTCGTTTGGCGCCAATTTCAACTCGGACGTCGGGGTCGGGCTGGTTGCCAGCTTTCAGGAACGTAACTTTTTGGGCCGGGGCCAGACGCTGAATTTCGAGGTCTCAACCGCGACATCGAACAAAGTCTTTGCGTTCGATTTCATCGAACCGAACCTTTTGGGGCGCGATCTGAGCGGCACTTTGTCGCTGGGTTATAAAACGACCAACAGTGAAAACGCGGTCTATGACACCGAAACCTTCCGGTTCCGTCCTTCGCTGGGCTTTCCGATCAGCGAGAACGGCCGTTTGTCGGTGTTCTATTCGCTCGATTACGCCGACATCACCGACGCCGCGACTGCCAGCCCGCCAATTCAGGCCGACGCGGCACTGGGCGGTCGCTGGACCAATTCGGTTGGCTATGGTTACACTTGGGACAGTCGGCGCACCGGACTTAGTCCGGCATCCGGTATCGTCGTTCGGTTCGGTCAGGAGTTCGGGTTTGGCGATGCCAGCTTTGTCAGCACGACCGCGTCGGTCGTCGCGGAAACCAAGGTTCTGAACGAAGATGTCACACTGCGTGCCTCGCTTGATGGGGGCTATCTGTACTATTCCAATGGCAACAGCCGGGTGACTGACCGCTTTTTCCTTGGCTCGCGCCAGCTGCGTGGATTCAAGGGCGGCGGAATCGGTCCGCGCTACAATGACGGCGCCGGGACCGACGATGCGCTGGGAGGCAATGCCTACGCCGTCGCCCGGCTTGAAGCCGAGTTTCCGCTGCCGTTGCCCGAAGAATACGGCCTGTCTGCCGGGGTCTTTTTTGACTACGGGTCGCTATGGGACAGTGGCGTGGTCGATGCCAACGTGATTTATGACACGTTCACGCCCCGCAGCGTTGTCGGTCTGTCGGTTTTTTGGGACACCCCGGTCGGGCCTTTGCGGTTCAACTTTACCGAAGCTTTGGACAGTCAGGAATTCGATCGGCCCAAATCGTTCGATGTGACAATTTCGACCAATTTCTGATGCGGCCCGGGTTTGCTGCGACGATTTTCGGCCTTTGGTTGCTGTTGGTGGCGCAGGGTGTCGTCGCGCAAACGGTCGATGGTGTCGTCGACCCGTCACCCGTCGCCAGTCCGATTTTGACCATCGACCCAGAGGCGTTGTTCACCCAAAGCCTTTACGGTCAGCGGCTGCTGCGCGGGGTGCAGGCCGAAACCGAGGCGCTAGCCGCGCAAAATCGTGATCTTGCTGCCAGTCTGACGGCCGAGGAGAAGGATCTTGCCGACCGCCGTCCGACAATGGACCCGGCCGCCTTTCGGGCCGAGGCCGAGGCATTTGACGCGCGCGTGCAGGACATCCGCACCGCCCGCGATGCCAAAGAGCGCGCGTTGCAGGACAGCGTCGCCGCCGGGCGCGACCAGTTCTTTGGCGCCGCGACCCCGGTGCTGGGCGAGATCATGCGCGACCGTGGCGCTGTCGTGCTGCTGGACCGGCGCAGCGTTATCATCAGCGCCGGAGCCGTCGACATCACCGATCCGGGCATCGCCGCGGTCGATGCCGCCTTGGGCGATGGGAGCATGCTGACAGCACCCGATCCGGCGCCTGCCCCTGAAACTGTGGCGCCTTCCGACCCCGCACCGATGCCCGCTCCGCAGCAACCCGAGGACGGCAACTGACACCCGCCTTGCCGCCACGCGGCCGGCTTGTTAGTCAGACAGGTAACGGCCCCGCGCGGCCCACATCAGCCCTACGGAGCCCCGCCATGACCGATCCCGTCACCAGCGCCGACATCCAACTGATCCAAAAGATCCTGCCGCATCGTTATCCGTTCCTGCTGGTCGACCGGGTCCGCGACATCAACGGCACTGCCAGCGCCGTGGGGATCAAGAACGTGACAATGAACGAGCCGCATTTTCAGGGCCACTTTCCCGGTAATCCGATCATGCCCGGCGTCACCATTGTCGAGGCGATGGCCCAGACCGCCGCCGTCATGGTCGGTGCGACGATGGGTCTGACCGACGGCAATCTGCTGATCTATTTCATGGCCATCGACGGCTGCAAATTCCGCCGCAAGGTGGTGCCCGGCGACGTCCTGGAAATGCACGTCGAAACCACGCGGGGCAAACCGGGCGGCAAGGTCTGGCGCTTTAAAGGCGTGGCGAGCGTCGAGGGCGAGATGGCGGCCGAGGCCGAATTCACCGCGATGATGGACCTGCGCCCGTGAGCGACATTCATCCATCGGCAGTGATCGAAGACGGCGCGCAGATCGGCAAGGACTGCGTGATCGGCCCCTTCTGTCTGGTCGGCGCGCGGGTGGTCGTGGGCGATGGCTGCGTTTTGAAATCCCACGTCGTGGTGACAGGCGACACCCATATCGGTGCGGATTGCACGATCTTTGCCTTCGCTGTCATCGGTGAAATCCCTCAGGATCTGAAATACGCCGGAGAAAAGACCCGCCTGCGGATCGGCGCAAGAAACCGTATCCGCGAACACGTGACGATCAACACCGGCACCGCAGGCGGTGGTGGCCTGACCCGTGTGGGCGACGATTGCCTGTTCATGGCCGGCTGTCATATCGCGCATGACTCGCAGGTCGGTAACCGGGTAATTGTGGTCAATTCCTCAGCCGTGGCGGGCCACTGCGTGATCGAGGATGACGTGATCATCGGCGGCTTGTGCGGCATCCACCAATGGGTGCGGATCGGCCAGGGGGCGATTATCGGGGCTTTGTCGATGGTCACCAACGATGTGATTCCGCACGGGTTGGTGCAGGGGCCGCGCGGGGTATTGGACGGCCTCAATCTGGTCGGTCTGAAACGCAAGGGCGTCGACCGCGCCGACATTACCGCGCTGCGCGCCGCGTTCCAGTCGCTGAAAGACGGCGAAGGCACGTTTCAGGACCGCGCCCGCCGTCTGGGCGGCGAAACCGAAAGCGCCTATGTACAGCAGATGGTCGATTTCATCCTTGGGCGGACCGACCGCAATTTCCTGACACCGGGCTGATGGCGCGGCTGGCCCTGATTGCCGGCACCGGGGATTTGCCCGCTGCGCTGGTCGCACGGTTACAGGTGGTGGGGCGATCGGTGCTGATCTGCGAAATGACCGGGTTTGTGGCCGACGTGCCGCCTGAACTGCCGCGTCTGGCGTTCCGGATGGAAACCCTCGGCACCTTTCTGGCGACCTTGCGCGACATGGGCGTGACCGAGGTTTGCATGGCCGGAGCCGTGCGCCGACCTGATATCGACGCAAGCCTGATCGACGCCGCGACCGTGCCGTTGATCGAACGGTTGACGGCGGCGATGGGGATGGGTGACGACGCCATGCTGCGGATCTTCATCGCGATGATCGAAGACGCGGGCTTGCAGGTGATCGGCTCGGACGACATCGCGCCGGACCTGTTGCAACCCCCCGGTGTCCCCACCGTCGGCCAACCTGACAGCCGCCACCGCGACGACGCCCAATTCGCGACCGGCGTAATCGCCAACTTGGGTCAAGCCGATCAGGGGCAGGCATGTGTCGTGCGCAACCGCCATGTGCTGGCCCGCGAGGCGCGCGGCGGCACCGACGCGATGCTGGCGGCGCTCTGCACCCCGCATGACCGGACGCCGATGGAGGGCGATCCCCTGCTTTGGGCCGTCGATCTGGCCGCTGATCTGGTCGCGGATACCGCCGATTGGCTCACCGGCCAGACCGCCGCCGATGTCGCCTTGCCGGGTCAGGGCGGTCTTCTGTTCAAGGCGCCCAAACCCGGTCAGGACCGCCGCGTTGATTTGCCCACGATCGGCCCCGGCACCGCACTGCGCGCCGCCGAGGCCGGGTTGGATGGCATCGTCATCGCCGCAGGCGACGTGATGGTGCTTGATGCGCCCCAAGTGGTCGAAATCCTGGACGCCAACGGCATGTTCCTTTGGGTGCGTCCGTGAAGGTGTTCCTGATCGCAGGCGAGGCATCGGGCGACAAGCTGGGCGCGGCCCTGATGGCGGGGCTGAAGCAGCTTGTACCGGAGGTGTTGTTCGACGGTGTCGGCGGTCCGTTGATGCAGGCCAAAGGGCTGGTCAGCCGTTTTCCGATGGACGAATTGTCGGTCATGGGGTTGGCCGAAATCCTGCCGAAATACCGCGCCCTCAAAGCCCGGATCGGGCAGATGGCGGCGGCGGTTCTGGATACCAAGCCGGATGTCCTGCTGACAATCGACAGCCCCGATTTCTGCCTGCGCGTCGCCAAAAAGGTCCGCGCTGCCGGCGCCATCCGCACGATCCACTATGTCGCGCCGACGGTTTGGGCATGGCGACCGGGCCGAGCGGCGAAAATGGCACGCCATATCGACCATGTCCTTGCCTTGTTTCCGTTCGAACCGCCCTACATGCAGGCAGCGGGAATGAGCTGTGATTTCGTCGGGCATCCGGTCGTTGCCGAACCGCAGGCGACGCCGGGCCAAGCTGAAGCGTTTCGTGCCAAAGCGCTGGGTGACGCCAAGGGTCCGCTGCTCCTTGTCCTGCCGGGATCGCGCCGGGGCGAGGTCGGCCGCCTTGCCGCGACTATCGGGACCGCGCTGACGACCTTTGTCGCCGGCCATCCCGACACCCGCGTCGTTATCCCGACCACCGCCAACGTGACCGAAATGGTCCGCGATCTGACGCGCGACTGGCCGGGTGCCCCGCTGATCCTCGGTCCGACTGATACAGAGAGCAAACGCGCCGCTTTTGCCGCCGCTGATCTGGCGCTGGCGGCGTCTGGTACAGTGTCGCTTGAACTCGCCGCCGCCCGCACCCCGATGGTGATCGCGGGCGACATGAACTGGCTGTCACGCACGATCATCAGCCGGATGCTGCTGGTCGATACCTTGACGCTGGTCAATTTGGTCAGCGAGACCCGCGCCGTCCCTGAATTCATCGGAGCGAACTGTCAGCCCGGCCCGATTTCCGCGTCCCTGGCCACCGTCCTTGCCAATCCGGCTAGCCAGAGCGACGCGATGCGGATCACGATGGAACGGCTGGGGCAGGGACAGGAACCCCCCGGGCTGCGCGCCGCGCGGTCGGTGCTGGACCACCTTTAATTACCGCGCCAGATCCACCCGCCGCCGAGCACCCGCGAACTGCTGGTCTCATAGAACACACAAGCCTGCCCCGGCGACACACCCTCTTCGGCGACCAGCAATTCGACTTCGGCCTCGGTCGCCGACAGGGGGCGCAGAATGGCCGGCACCGGCGGTTTGGTCGACCGCACCTTGACCGCAATATGACGTTCCGCCAGATCGGCGAACCCGCCGTCGCCCAGCCAGTTGACCTCGCGCAGCGGCACCCGCCGCGTCGCCAACAGCGATTTCGGCCCGACGATGACGCGCCGCGCATCGACATCCAGCCGCACGACATACAGCGGGTCGGCCAGCCCGCCGATCCCCAAACCCCGGCGCTGACCGATAGTATAGTGGATGACGCCCTCGTGGGTGCCCAGCACTTGGCCTTCAATATCGACGATCTCGCCCGGTTCGGCAGCGCCGGGGCGCAGTTTCTCAATCACGGCAGCATAGTTGCCGTTCGGGACGAAACAAATGTCCTGACTGTCGGGTTTATCGGCCAACGCCAGCCCGTATTGCCGGGCCAACGCACGGGTCGCGTCTTTTGACGGCAGATGGCCCAAGGGAAAGCGCAGATAGTCGAGCTGCGTCGGCGTGGTGGAGAACAGGAAATACGACTGATCGCGGTTTGCATCGGCGGCGCTGTGCAACTCGGGCCCGAAATCGCCGACCTTACGCTGAATATAATGCCCGGTTGCCATGCAATCGGCCTCCAGATCGCGGGCGGTGTTCATCAGATCGGTGAATTTGACCCGTTCGTTGCAGCGGATGCAGGGCACCGGCGTCGCGCCCGCCAGATAGCTGTCGGCGAATTCGTCGATCACCGCGTCGCGGAACGCGTTTTCGTAGTCCAGCACGTAATGCGGAAAGCCCATGCTTTCGGCGACCCGGCGGGCATCGTGGATATCGCGCCCGGCGCAACATGCCCCTTTTTTAGCGAGTGCCGCGCCATGATCATAAAGTTGTAGGGTGACGCCAACGACATCGTAGCCCTGATCGGCCAGCATTGCCGCGACCACCGAACTGTCGACGCCGCCCGACATTGCCACAACCACGCGGGTATCTGCGGGCGATTTGGCAAAGCCTAGCGAATTCAGGGCGGGGTCAAGGGGCATCATCTCTCCAAGGCGGGGTCAAGTCCGACGCAATATAGGAAAATGCAACATACTCTCAAGACCCGGTTTCACCCACCGTTAAGCCCCGTAAGGGCAATGTGACCGCGGTGGATGACACATGAAGGGGTGAGAACGATGTATTTGCGAAAGGTTGACGGACCCAGATCCGTTACGCTGCCCGATGGGCGGATCATGACGCGGGCTGATTTGCCCGCCAAGGACACGCGTCGCTGGGTCGCATCGCGCAAAGCTGCGGTGGTTCGGGCGGTCGCGGCCGGATTGATGTCACGGGTCGTCGCGATTGAAACCTACGGCCTGTCTGACGACGAATTCAGTGGTTGGGAACAGGCAGTTGCCGATCATGGCGAGGCGGCGCTCAAGGCCACCGCATTGCAAAAGTATAGACAACCCTAGATTGTTTTGCGAGGGTCTCATTAACGGTAACGGGTGATTAACCATTTGGCGGTTAAGCTTGTTTATCGAATTGTATTGGAGACTTCGGATGCGTGTACTGCTGGTGGAAGATGACCCAACGACCTCGAAAAGCATCGAACTGATGCTGACCCATGCCAACCTTAACGTCTATGCGACTGACCTGGGCGAGGAGGGGATCGATCTGGCTAAACTCTATGACTACGACCTGATTCTGCTTGATCTGAACCTGCCCGACATGAATGGCCACGAGGTGTTGCGTCAGTTGCGCCTGTCGCGGATCGACACGCCGATCCTGATTCTGTCGGGTGACGATGGTACAGAATCAAAGCTGAAGGGTTTTGGGTTCGGGGCCGACGATTACCTGACCAAACCGTTCCATCGTGAAGAACTGGTGGCACGGATCCACGCGATCATCCGTCGCTCAAAGGGGCACGCGCAGTCCATCATCAAAACCGGCACCATCGCAGTTAACCTTGATGCCAAAACGGTCGCTGTGGGCAGCACGCCGGTGCATCTGACGGGCAAGGAATATCAGATGCTCGAGCTGCTTTCGCTGCGCAAGGGCACGACGCTGACCAAGGAAATGTTCCTCAACCACCTTTATGGCGGCATGGACGAGCCTGAACTCAAGATTATCGACGTGTTCATCTGCAAACTGCGCAAAAAGCTGAGCGTGGCGACCGGGGGTGAAAACCATATCGAAACGGTTTGGGGGCGTGGCTATGTGCTGCGCGATCCACAGCCGGTACGCGACAGTGAACGACTGGCCGTCGGCGCCTGAAAGGGTCAAGGCGGAGGTGATTCAAGCGGCGCGGCAGCACCGCGTTTGCAAGCTATGACTGCTGAACGACGCGGCAGGCTGGACGAACCGTTGCGTGCCACCTAAGACTTGGGGCCAGTCGATGACGCCGCAAACGGGGGTGGCACAGGTGGTTTCCGGTCAAAAGGACGGGGGTGCAACAGTGCCCGTCGGCGAACTCACCGCCGATGAAGCAGCGCAGGAACTGCTTCGGCTGGGGGCGATCATTGCCGATGCCAACACGGCCTATTTTACGGCAGATGCACCGACCATCAGCGATGCCGACTACGACGCCCTGCGCCGCCGGAACGCCGAGATCGAGGCGCAGTTCCCTGAGTTGAAACGACCCGACAGCCCCAGCGAGCAAGTGGGCGCGACGGTTGGCGACGGATTTGCCAAAGTCGCTCACGCGGTGCCGATGCTGTCGCTTGGCAATGCCTTTGACGATGACGAGGTCGTCGCATTTGACCAGCGGGTGCGCAAATATCTGGGACTTGAAGATATCCCGCTTCTCTATACGGCCGAGCCGAAAATTGACGGCTTGTCACTGTCGCTGCGCTATGAGAACGGCAAACTTGTGCAAGCGGCAACGCGGGGCGACGGGACCATCGGGGAAAATGTCACTGCCAATGCGCTGACGATTGCTGATATTCCGGCAAAGCTGAATGATGCCCCCGCTATTCTCGAGGTTCGTGGCGAGGTCTATATGTCGCACACCGATTTCGCCGCGCTGAACGCCCGTCAATCGGCAGCCGGAGCCAAGACGTTCGCCAATCCGCGTAACGCCGCCGCAGGCAGCCTGCGGCAGTTGGACACGACGATCACCAGAACGCGCCCGCTGCGGTTTTTCGCTTATGCTTGGGGCGAAATCACGGCCCCGCTGGCCGAAACCCAGAAAGGCGCCATCGACCGGCTGGCTCAGATGGGTTTCCAGACCAACCCGCTGACAACGCTGTGCGAAAGTCCCGCCGCGATGCTGGATCATTACCGCAGTATCGAAGCCCAACGGGCGACCTTAGGCTATGACATCGACGGCGTCGTTTACAAGGTTAACGACCTGGGCCTGCAACGCCGTCTCGGTTTCCGGTCCACCACCCCCCGTTGGGCCATCGCGCATAAATTCCCCGCCGAACTGGCCTGGACCACGCTGGAAGCCATCGACATTCAGGTCGGCCGGACCGGGGCGCTGTCGCCCGTGGCGCGGTTGCATCCGGTTACGGTTGGCGGCGTTGTGGTCAGTAACGCCACACTGCACAACGAGGATTACATCGCCGGGCGTGGCGGCGACGGGCAGGCGATCCGTGGCGGCAAGGACATCCGGGTCGGCGACTGGGTGCAGGTTTACCGCGCCGGTGACGTGATCCCGAAAGTTGCTGATGTTGACCTGAGCAGACGTCCGCAAGATTCTGTAAAATATGTGTTTCCCACCCGTTGCCCGAAATGCGGGTCGGACGCTCCGCGTGACGAAGGCGATGCGATCCGGCGCTGCACCGGCGGGTTGATATGCCCGGCGCAGGCGGTAGAAAAGCTCAAACATTTCGTCAGTCGCGCCGCTTTTGACATCGAAGGTCTGGGGGCCAAGCAGATCGAGATGTTCTTTGCCGACCCCGATCTGGCGATCCGCGAACCTGCCGATATTTTCACCCTCGCGGCGCGGGACGCCGCCCATATCCGGAAACTTGCCAATCGCGATGGGTTCGGCGCTGTCAGCGTCAGGAACCTGTTTCAGGCCATTGACGACAAACGCGAAATTCCGCTTCAGCGACTTCTTTATGCCCTCGGTATCCGGCATCTGGGCGAAACCGGATCAGCAACGCTGGCAAATCATTACGTCACGTGGGACGCGTTTATCGCGGCGATGGACGCCGCCGAGATCGGCAGCGGCGATGCGTGGGACGAGCTGACAAACATCGACGGGGTTGGCTCGGTCATGGCCACCTCGGTGGTGACGACATTCCGTCAACCCGCCGAACGCGCCGCCATCGACCGGCTGGTGGCGCAACTGACCGTGCAACCCGCAGTAGCCCGCGCCATCACCGACAGCCCGGTCGCGGGCAAAACAGTCGTGTTCACCGGCACGTTGGAAAAAATGACTCGGGCCGAGGCCAAGGCGCGCGCCGAAGCTTTGGGGGCCAAGGTCGCCGGATCGGTCAGCGCCAAGACCGATCTGTTGATCGCCGGGCCGGGCGCCGGGTCAAAGGCCAAGAAAGCCGCCGAACTTGGCGTCACAACCATCGACGAAGACGGCTGGCTGGCCCTGATCGCCGACGCATGACCGGGCGTCCTGAAATCTTGTTTCCGCTGTTTGCCGACTTGCAAAGCCTTGACGGCATTGGCCCGAAAACCGCGCATCTGCTGACCGAGGCGCGGATCGGCAAACCCGCTGACATCCTGTTCACGCTGCCTCAAGCGGGCATTGACCGTCGCCGCCGCGCCACGATCCGCGAGGTGGTGGCCCCGGCGATTGTCACGGTCGAGGTCGAGATTGGACTGCATCAGCCGCCGAGCAGCCGCAATCGCCCGTACCGGGTAACGGTGCAGGATAGCGAAACCAGTTTTCAGCTGGCGTTTTTTCATGCCCGCCCCGACTGGTTGCAAAAGCAACTGCCGACCGGGCAGCGCCGGGTGGTCAGTGGCAAAATCGAACTGTTCGACGGGATTGCCCAGATGGTCCATCCCGACCATATCGTCACGCTGGCAGAGGCAGACGATTTGCCGGTGTTCGAGCCGGTCTATCCGCTGACTGCCGGGGTCAGCCAAAAGATGATGTTCAAGGCGACGCGATCGGCCTTGGGTCTTGCGCCGGGCTTGGCCGAATGGATTGATCCGGCGCTGAAATCCCGCGAGGATTGGCCCGATTGGCAGGCCGCCCTGAGCCGCGCCCATAGCCCCGAAAGCACTGTCGATCTTAGCCCGCATGATCCGGCCCGCGCCCGTCTGGCCTATGACGAATTGCTGGCGCATCAACTGACCCTCGCCTTGGCTCGCGCCACAGCCCGACGGGGCAAGGGGCGGGCCAGCACGAGCGACGGCCAGCTTTGGTCCAAAGTGCTTGCCGCCTTGCCTTATCGCCCCACTGCCGCTCAGGTGCGCGCCGGGGTCGAGATTGCTGCCGATATGGCCGCGCCGACACGCATGAACCGCCTGTTGCAGGGCGATGTCGGGTCGGGAAAGACCCTTGTCGCGTTGCAGGCACTGCTGATCGCGGCGGAAGCGGGCGGGCAGGCAGTGCTGATGGCCCCGACCGAGATCCTTGCCCGCCAACATCTGACCGGGCTGCAACCGCTGGCCGAAACGGCGGGCGTCGTTCTGGATCTGCTGACCGGGCGCGACAAAGGCGCCGAACGCGAGGCGAAACTGGCCGCACTGGCGCGGGGCGACATCCAGATACTTGTCGGCACCCATGCGGTGTTTCAAAAAGGCGTGGAATTTCACGATTTGCGGCTTGCGGTGATCGACGAACAGCACCGTTTCGGTGTCAGTCAACGGATGGAACTGGGGGCCAAAGGGCGGGTGGCAGATGTGCTGGTGATGACGGCGACGCCGATCCCGCGCAGCCTCGCCTTGGCGCAATACGGCGATATGGATGTCAGCGTGCTGGATGAAAAACCGCCCGGTCGCACGCCGGTGCAGACCGCGCTGGTCAGCACGGCGCGGATCGACGAGGTGATCGGCAAGTTGCGCAGCGCCGTTGCGATCGGCAAACAGGCCTATTGGGTCTGCCCGCTGGTCGAGGAATCCGAGACCAGCGATATGACCGCCGCCGAGGACCGATTCAAACGGCTTCGCGCGGCATTGGGCGAGGGCGTCGTCGGTTTGGTTCACGGCCAACTGCCACCTGCGGACAAAGATGCCGCGATGGCGCGATTTGTCGCGGGCGTGACCAAGGTGCTGGTGGCGACGACGGTGATCGAGGTTGGGGTGAACGTGCCCAACGCCAGCATCATGGTGATCGAACGGGCCGAGTCTTTCGGTCTGGCGCAGTTGCACCAGTTGCGGGGCCGAGTCGGGCGCGGGGCCACCGCCTCGACGTGCCTGTTGATGTACCAGGCACCACTGACAGAAAGCGGGCGGCGGCGGTTGGAAATTCTGCGCGAGACCGAGGACGGGTTCCGCATTTCCGAAGAAGATCTGGCAATGCGCGGTGCCGGCGACGTGATCGGCACGGCGCAATCCGGGTTGCCCCGCTTTCGCATCGCCGATCTGGAACGCCAGGCCGGGCTGATGGCGACAGCGCAGAGCGATGCACGAAAATTGTTGAACGACGATCCGGGATTGACCTCGGACAGGGGCAAGGCGGCGCGCGTGCTGCTTTGGCTGATGGAACAGGACAAGGCGATACGTTTGATTTCAGTGGGTTAGTCGAAACTTCGCTAAATGTTCTCAAATGTTCCTAAAAAGTTCTTTACACATCGTTAACCATGTGAGAACAAAGGGGCAACACACGAGCATCAAGGAGCGCCGACATGACCCAGCAAATCAAATCCGCCTTGAGCCGATCACCCGACACCCTGTTGGCCGATACGGTCGGTGTGGTGTCGCTGGTGGTTATGCTGCTGGTCGGCCTGTCGTTGCCCGCCCTGATTTAAGGTTACTGCCCAGCGTCTTGCGCCGGTCGTTCGCCATCGCCCTGTCCCAACTCCGCGATGATCGACTGAACACTGCCTGTCTTTGGTCCTGAAAACGGGGGTTTGCCGCCCCCACAATCGGACGATCCGGGTCCCACGCAAGCACGCAAACCTGCCGCCGCCATCCTGTCCCGGATGCGCGGCGGTTTTTTTATGCGCTGCGGGTGGCTTTTGTCTGTGACAGGGCGTCAAGCGTCGCATCGAACGCCAACAGGATCGATGCGTGGCGGTTCTTGTAATCTTTTGCCGCCGCGAGCACCGCCAGCCCGTCGAACGGGGCCGCCGGGGCAGGGCCATTATTCTCCAACATCGCCGCCAGTTCATCGCGGCCGCGCTGTACCGCATCGGTGGTGCAGCCAACGATGTGGGCCCCGATGACCGATGCCGCCGCCTGACCCAATGCGCAGGCTTTTACGTCCTGACCGTAATCCGTCACCACGCCGTCTTTCACGCAGACATCGACCGTTACGGTCGATCCGCAAAGCGGCGCCCGTTTGCGCGCCGTGCCCTCAGGATGCGCCAGCCGGTCGGTGCGCGGCATATCGGCGGCCAGCGCCAGAATTTGGGTCGAATAGAGCCTGAAAAGATCGGTTTCCACAGTCACGCCGTTTGCCCTTTGCCATTACCCCTCTTAGATAGGCGCGGCTGCCGTCAATGCCAAAGGATTTTCATCATGCCCTTCGACCCTGCCACACTGGCCTACAACGACGCCGGCCTGATCCCGGCCATCGCGCAGGATGCCACCACGGGTGAAGTGTTGATGCTGGCGTGGATGAACGCGCAAGCCGTGGCGCAAACCCTGAAATGCGGGCAGGTGACCTACTGGTCGCGGTCGCGCTCTGAATTCTGGGTCAAGGGCGCGACGAGCGGAAACAGGCAGGAACTTGTCGAAATGCGTGTCGATTGCGACGCCGATTGCCTTTTGGTGCGCGTAAACCAGACTGGTCCGGCCTGTCATACCGGCGCGCGCAGCTGCTTTTTCACGCCCATCACCTAAAGTCCGACCAACCGGCGAATGTCCGCAGGGGTCGCCCCTTCGGCGCGGTAAGCCGACAGCGCGCGGGCGTCGTCGCGCTTTGCCAGCCGCTTGCCATTGTCGTCACGGATCAGGCGGTGATGGTGGTATGTGGGTGAGGACAGACCCAGAAGGTGTTGCAGAAGAACATGAATTTTCGTGGCATCATACAAGTCCTCGCCGCGCACCACATGTGTCACGCCCTGCGCTGCATCGTCCACCACGACAGACAGATGATATGACGTGCCCACGTCGCGCCGCGCCAGAACGATGTCGCCTGTGGTGCGGGCAAGGTCGGCAAGTGTGAAATCGATAACCGCTGTTGACCTATTCTGCCGGGCTCCGGTCTCGGTGAATGACAAAGCCGATGTGTCGTCGAAATTGCGCGCCACCATGCTGATATCAAGCCGCAAGGCCGCATCGGTCGGCGCTGAATGCTGGCTATGATTGCGGTTAATGTCGGCGGGTCGGCAAGTGCCCGGATAAATCACCCCATCAGGGCCAAGGGTCGGCCCGCCTTCTTGTGGCGCGGCGGTCGCGGCGGCGATATCGGCGCGGGTGCAGTGACAGGCGTAAAGCTGCCCATCGTGCCAAAGCCGATCGATAGCCGACCGATAGCTGTCCAACCGATCCGATTGGCGCATGATCGGTGTCGGCCATCGCAGGCCCAACCAATGCAAATCGTCATAGATCTGTGCCTCCCATTTTGACCGTGCGCGGGTCTGATCGATATCCTCGATGCGCAGCAGGAACATGCCGTTTTCGGCCATCGCCATGTCATAGGCCAGCATCGCCGAATAGGCATGCCCCAGATGCAGCGGTCCGGTGGGCGAGGGGGCAAAGCGGGTGATCACGCCCCGATCAGGCCTTGCGCAGGATGATGACGTCAGAGCCCATGCCCTTTTGCGGCAAATGCGGGCCGTGGGCACGGTAGATTTCGCTGACGCCGCCGTTGACGATCAACTTTGCCAGATGTCCGGTGAACGCCGGATCGGCCAGGGTCGGGTCGTTGTAGGAAAACGCCAGATGTCCGCCGGGGCCAAGTTTGTCGATCAGCAGGTCAAGCGTTTCGGGCGGCGCGGCGCCAAGGCTGACGACACCGCAGGCGATGATGGCCGCGTAAGACCCT
>JBBQHC010000072.1:0-15208 GCA_038323615.1 Rhodobacterales bacterium
CGACGATGGCGGCGTGGCTGCCGACAGACCCTTCCTCAAGCACGATGCCTTTCAGCGTCTTGCCATATTCCAGCAGTTCGCCGGGGCCGATATTACGTGCCACCAGCACCGGATTGTCAGGCATGTCGGCCCCTGTATCGGCACCTTGGCCGGTCAGGATACGCAGCAGGCGGTTCGACAGATCGTCAAGGTCGTGCAGCCGGTCGCGCAGGTAGGCGTCGGTGGCCTGACCCATCCGGGACCGCGCCAGCGACTGCTCCTTTTCCACCGCCGCCTCGGCCGACAGGCCGCATTCCACGTCGGCCTCCATCCGGCGCAGCCAGCTGCGCGACTGGGCGAACATGCGATAGGCCTCGAGAACCTCGCGCTGATCGCCGTCGATTGTGCCTGCGTCGTCCAGCATTTCATCGACCGATCCGCGTAGTTCGTCGACGGCGGCGCGCAATCGGGCGACTTCAACCACCGGATCTTCGGCGATCGGGTTGGTGACGGTGACGCGGGGTTCGTGCAGGTAAACCTGCCCTTCGACGGCGCCCTCTTGCCCCGATGTGCCACGCAAAAGTACGGGCTGTTTATGGCGCGCCGACAGGGCCGCGCCTTCGCCCAGAAACGCCCCGAGTTCGGTCATTTCGGCCAGCACCATCGCCACGACCTCGAGGGCATAGACCTCGTCGGGGGTGAACTCGCGGGCGGCCTTGGACTGCACGACAAGCACGCCCAAAGCATCGCCAAGCCGCTGGATCGGGACGCCGCAAAAACTGGAATACCGTTCCTCGCCGGTTTCAGGCATATAGCGAAACCCCTTGGCGGCGGGGGCGTCGGCGGTGTTGATCACGGTGCGCGACCGGGCGGTGCGGCCCACGAGTCCTTCGCCAAGCCGCATCCGGGTCTGGTGAACGGCTTCGGCCTGCAAGCCTTGCGTCGCACACAGCTCCAGCGTTTCGGGATCGCGGAACAGATAAACTGAACAAACCTCGGTTTTCATCGAATCCGCGATCAACCCGACGATCCGGTCCAGCCGCGCCTGCCCTGCCGAATCCTCGGCCAGCGCGTCGCGCAGACGGCCCAGCAGCTTGCGGCTGTCGCTTTCGATCCGTTCCGGCATCCGGCCCCCCCATCGCCCCGTTCATCGTTACCTATAGGCGAGTTGGTCGGGGATGGGGAGTGGGGAAAGCGGTGAAGCCTTATTGCCCCGGCGGTGGCGGCGGCATCGCCGCGCGCAAGGCCTCGGCACTGATACCAAGGGTCGCGGCAGCAGCCTCAAAGTTTGGCGGGCGCTGCGCCCCAAGGGCATCCATCAGCGCATGCTGGCTGACCCCCAGTTCGCCTGCGATTGCGGCGAAATCAGGCGGCGCACCGCCGGGGCCACCCATTTGGGTCGTCACCGACGCATCAACCACGCCATGATAGCAGTCGATTGAATAGGGCGCTTCTTCGGTCGTCAGATGATAGTGATAGATGCCGCCGGGAAACTCGGGCGTCGGCCCGACGTGGCCGCTGCATTCGTCCAGATCGACGTTGGTCACGATGACACCGGCCTCGCCCTGCGGTCCGTAGATTGGAAAACCGTCCAGCAGGACGCCGATCATTACTGAATGGGTGCCCGCGCCATCGACCGTTGCGGTCACGCAGGGTGGCGAGGCGTGATAGTGATAGCTGTTTCCGCGCTGCAGCGGATGCCCGTTGCAGGTATCCAGAAACTGGGCTCCGTCCTGAATGTGCTG
The DNA here is from genome assembly GCA_038323615.1 of Rhodobacterales bacterium. Taxonomy (GTDB): domain Bacteria; phylum Pseudomonadota; class Alphaproteobacteria; order Rhodobacterales; family Rhodobacteraceae; genus JBBKXP01. The sequence continues at coordinate 1,725 of JBBQHC010000072.1, forward strand.
GTCATCCATCGCGACGATGGACCGCTCGGGATTTTCGTAATCGTTGAACAGGCGCGCCCCGCTGATCATCACCCCGATCATGCCCAGCGATGTCGGGGTCATCGTGTCGGTATAGACAGGAAACAGCGGAATTGTCGCGTCAATCGGGTCGGCCACGACAAAGCCTTCGGTCGGCTTGATCTCGAAATCGGTGAACGGTTGCTCCTGGCCCAGGGGCACCAGATAGGCTTTGGCCAGCGGATGATCAGGCAACCCGTCGGATTCGTAGCGGAACGATGTGCCGTCCACAGTAATCGTCACCCGGTCAGCCCACTCGGCAGCGGTGACGGCGGCTGCGGTGGAAATCTCCTGCGCCTGCGCAAGCCCCCCCGCCATTGCCCCGACAAGGCCGACCAGCGGCAGGAACTTGGTGCAGATGTTGGTGAACGACATGATATACCCTCTGTTTCAGGCAACCAACGCCGGCGAGCGATGTTTCCGTCATTTTTTCATCGGCCGGTTTTCAGGCTATCTTCTCCAGCCCGAACGTATCGTGCAGCGCCTGCACCGCCAGTTCCATGTATTTGCGGTCGATCAGCACCGAGATCTTGATTTCGGACGTGGTGATGACCTTGATGTTGATATTCTCGTCGCGCAGGGCCTTGAACATTTGCGCCGCGACCCCGGCGTGTGACCGCATCCCGATCCCGACGACCGACACTTTGGCGACGGCGTCATCGGTCACGAGGTCATGGAACGCGATGTCGCCCCGCGCTGCCGCTTCGTTCACCGCTTTCGACGCCCGCAGCACCTGATCGGTCGGGCAGGAAAACGTCATGTCGGTGCGCCCGTCCTCGGATATGTTCTGCACGATCATATCGACGTTGACCCCGGCGTCGGCCAGCGGGCCAAAGATCGCGGCGGCGATCCCCGGTTTGTCGGCGACCGAAATCAGCGTCATCTTGGCCTCGTCGCGGGAATAGGCCACCCCGGCCACGGCATTGCTTTCCATGATATCCTCCTCGTCGCAAACCAGCGTGCCTGCGGTTTCCGATGGTTCCTCAAAACTGCTCAAAACCCGCAGTTTGACCTTGTAGCGCATGGCCAGTTCGACCGACCGGGTTTGCAGCACCTTGGCCCCGAGCGAGGCCAGTTCCAGCATTTCCTCGAAGGCGATGCGGTCCAGCTTGCGGGCCTTGGCGCAGATCCGCGGGTCGGTCGTATAGACGCCGTCGACGTCGGTGTAGATGTCGCAGCGGTCCGCCCCGAACGCTGCCGCGAACGCCACCGCCGTCGTGTCCGATCCGCCCCGGCCCAACGTGGTGATCCGGCCCTCGGGACTGACCCCCTGAAACCCGGCGACCACGGCCACCTTCATCCCCTCGGCGAATTTGCGGCGGATGTTGTCGGGCGGGATATCCTCGATCCGCGCCGATGAATGGGCGCTGGTCGTCATCACCGGCACCTGCCAGCCCTGCCAACTGCGGGCCGGGATATCCATTTCCTGCAACCGCAGCGCCATCAGCCCGGCAGTCACGTTTTCGCCCGACGACACCACCGCGTCATATTCACGGGCGTCATAAAGCGGCGAAGTTTCATCGACCCAGCCGACCAGCTCGTTGGTTTTACCTGACATCGCCGAAACGATGACGATGACATCAAAACCGTTGGCAACCTCGAGTGCCACGCGTTTGGACGCGCGGGCGATCCGGTCGATGTTGGCGACCGAAGTGCCGCCGAATTTCATAACGAGTGTCGGCATTACGGCCCCTGAAACAACGTGTGGCCCTCATAATCGGCCCGGTCGTCAAGGGCAACGGCCCCCAAACACGCGGCATCAGCTTCTTTTGGCTAAGAATAGTTTCGGGGGAAGCGTCCCAATCCGTCAGAACGGATACGCGGTGCCATCCCATGTTTCAAAACAACCGGTCGTGCTGATCCCAAGCCGGGCAAACCGTTGGATCAGCCCTGCTGCGGCCTCGACCGGGGCGATTGCCGCGCTTGTCCCGCCCATGTCGGTGCGCACCCAGCCGGGGTGATAGATCCCCACGGCAATCCCTTCGGGTTTCAGATCGACGGCCAGATTGCGCCCCAGATTAAGCGCCGCCGCCTTAGAGGCCCGGTAGATATAGCTGCCGCCCGACGCCCGTTCATCCGATGCCATCTGGCTGGAAATGATCGCGATCTTGGCCCCCGGTGCCGCCCGCAAATTGGACAGCAAGGTCTGGATCGTCTGAAAAACGCCGGTGACATTGGTGGCGAAAGTCTCGGCCCAAAGATCGGTCGCGAACCCGTCCGCAAGGCTTTGCCCCTTGTCGCGAAAGACCCCCGCATTGCAGATCAGCAGCCCGATCGGCTGGCCTTGCAGCGTTGCGCCAAGGGCGGCAAGCGAGGCCGGATCGGTCACGTCCAGCGGTAACAGGGCGGTCCCGGCGGCGTCGCGCGCGGTGCCGCGTACGTCGGCGTTCTTGGCCGTGTAGCCATCCAGCAGCGCCTTGCCGATCCCGCGGTTGGCCCCGGTGATGACGGTCAGGGCCATCAGTTCGTTCGCTTGCGCGGACCGAAAGGCAGGGCGGCGACGGGCACGCCGTCCTCGATCAGCCGTCGCGCTTCGTCGGCGCGCGCCTCGCCCCAGATCGCGCGTTCGGGGGTGTCCCCGTCGTGCATCGCCCGGGCCTCGGCGGCAAAGCTCAGTCCGACGTATTCCGACCCTTTCTCGACCTTGCGGCGCAGGTCGGCCAGTGCCTGTTCGGCAGGGCTGGCGGGAGCCGAAAGGGGTCGCGCATCCGGGCGGTCGGTCGTGACTGCCGGGGCCATTAGTGCTTTGCTCACCTGCGCTGACCCGCAGACCGCGCAGGCCAGCAGCCCGGCACGATCCAGCGTGTCATAGGCCGCAGCCGATGCGAACCAGCTGTCGAACCGGTGGTCGTTGTCGCAGGATAAGGTAAAGCGGATCATCGGCCCCGCAGGCTCCGTTGTCATTGCAATGTCACATACTTAGCGTTTTGCGCTGACTTGGCAATGCACCCGCTAGCCTTGCCGGGTCAGCATCCGGGGATCGAAGGTGGCCAAAATCTGGCGCAGTTCGGGTTCATCTACCTTGGTCGCGGCCTTGGCCAGCGTGTACCAGCGCCGTTTGCGCTGATGCTTTTCCGGCCATTCCATATGCACCGCCGTCACATGCACCGGATAGACCAGCGCGATGACCGGGGTGCGGGTGCGGTCCAGCGGCTTGATGTAGGAATAGACGCCAAGGCAGCGATCAAACGTATCGCCGGTCAGCCCGGCCTCCTCCCAGGCTTCGGTCGCGGCGGCGTCCGCCGGGGTTTGTTTGTGCATCGGCCAGCCCTTTGGCAAAATCCACCGCCCGGTGCCCCGGCTGGTGATCAAGCAGACCTGCACCGCATCGCCGACGATCCTGTAGCACAAGGCCGAAAACTGCGTGCGCACGTCGGTTTTGCCGCCGTAACGCAGTTTGATGGGCAGTTGGGCCGGGCTGTCCGGATGCGTCATCAGGTGGCTTTCGTATGGCTGACTCGGGCGGGTGCTGCCGCGATGGTTGCACCGCTTTCAGAGCGATGCAAATGGCAACTTGACGATATGCGATCTGCGGTTGCCAGTGGCGCTGTCACAGCGATACTTGGGGCGACATGCCATACATCCGCTGCCTTTGCGTTATCTTGTCCGTCCTGGCCGCCACCCCGTCGGGCGCGGCCAGGATCACGGTTTATGCCGCCGCAAGCCTGCAAACGGCGTTGAACCGGGTCGCCGCCGATTGGGCGGACGCGACGGGCGACACCGTGATCCCGGTCTATGACGGATCGGCACGGCTGGCCCGCCAGATCGCCGCCGGTGCGCCCGCTTACATCTATATTTCGGCCAGTCCCGAGTGGATGGATTTTCTGGATGCGCAGGGCGTCGTCGCCACCGACACCCGGCGCGACATTCTGGGCAACACCCTTGTCCTGATCGCGCCCGCGAACCGCGCCTTGACCGATCCGCTGGCCGATCTGGCTGCCGCTCTTGGGGATCGACCGCTGGCGATGGGCAATGTCGATACCGTGCCCGCCGGGGTTTATGGCAAGGCGGCGCTGATCAGCCTTGGGCAATGGGACGCGGTTGCGCCAAAGGTCGTCCAAACCGACAATGTGCGCGTGGCCCTTGCCCTTGTCGCGTTGGGCGAGGCCGACTTGGGCATCGTCTATGCAAGCGATGCGCGGGCCGAACCGCGGGTCCGGATCGTCGCCACCTTTGCCGCCGACAGCCATCCGCCGATTATATATCCTGCCGCCCTGACCGCTGAGGCTAACCCCGCCGCGCTGGCGTTTCTTGACTACCTGACAACGCCCGCCGCGCAGGCGGTTTTCATCGCCGAAGGATTTACCGGGGCATCGGAATGATGCCCCTTGGCCCCGCCGAGTGGGAGGCGGTGCGCCTGTCCCTTAGGGTGGCGCTTTGGGCGACGGCGTGCAGCCTGCCGCTGGGCCTGATCTGCGCCTATGCGCTGGCACGGGGCCGGTTTCGGGGCCGCGGCGTGCTGAATATCGTGGTCCATTTGCCGCTGGTCATGCCCCCCGTCGTCACCGGCTATCTGTTGCTGCTGACATTCGGGCGGCGTGGTCCGGTGGGCGGATTTCTGGAACAGGCGTTCGGGCTGGTATTCGCGTTCAAATGGACCGGCGCGGCGCTGGCCGCCGCCGTCATGGGGTTTCCGCTGATGGTGCGGGCGATGCGGTTGGGCATCGACGCGGTCGATCAACGACTGGAACAGGCCGCCGCCACGCTGGGGGCGTCGCCTTGGCGCATCTTTGTCACCGTGACCCTGCCTCTGGCGCTGCCCGGCGTGCTGGCCGGGGCTATTTTGGGATTTGCCAAGGGTCTGGGCGAGTTTGGTGCGACGATCACGTTCGTATCGAACATTCCCGGCCAGACCCGGACGATTCCGCTGGCCATCGACGCGGCGCTGGATGTGCCGGGGGGCGCACCGCTGGCGCTGTCCTTGGCGGTGGTGTCGCTGGGGCTGGCGGCACTGGCGCTGATTGCATCGGAATGGCTGGCGCGACGACTGTCGGACCGGGGGGCCTTGTGATGCTGTCGGTCGCGCTGCGCCATGATTTCGCGGATTTCAGCCTTGATCTGGGGTTCGAGGCACCCGCCGGGCTGACCGTCTTGTTCGGCCCGTCCGGGTCTGGAAAGACCAGCGTTGTCAATGGAGTGGCCGGATTACTGCGGCCTGACGCCGGGCGGATCGTACTGGACGACCGGGTGTTGTTCGATCATGACGGGGGCCTGAACCTGCCGACCCATCGGCGCCGGATCGGCTATGTCTTTCAGGATGCCCGGCTGTTTCCGCATATGACTGTCGCCGCCAACCTGATCTATGGCGGTAGCCATGACCGCGCCAATATCATCGACCTGCTGGGGCTGGTCGACCTGTTGCACCGCCGTCCGGCAACCCTGTCGGGCGGCGAAAAACAGCGCGTCGCGCTGGGACGGGCCCTGATGTCTGACCCCGATCTGCTGTTGATGGACGAACCCCTCGCAGGACTCGACACCCCCCGCAAGACCGAGATCATGCCCTATATGGAGGCCCTGCGCGACCGCACCGGCCTGCCGATCCTGTATGTCAGCCATGATGTCGCCGAAGTCGCGCGGTTGGCCACGACGCTTGTTCTGATGGACCGGGGGCGGGTCACGCGGGCGGGGCCGGTCGATGCCGTCTTGGCGGACCCTGCCAGTGTGCCTCTGATGGGGCCACGCGATGCGGGTGCGGTAATCCGGGGAAAGGTTGCGGCACATGATCGGGACGGCCTCAGTGTGGTCGCGTTCGACGGTGGCCGGTTGATCCTGCCGGGGCCGCTGGGGCCGGTCGGCGCAGCGGTCAGGGTGCGGGTGGCAGCGCAGGACGTGATCCTGTCGCTGTCCGCTCCCACAGGGATTTCGGCGCTGAACGTGTTGCCTGTGATCGTGACGGGCATGCAGGGCGGCGCGGCGGGTGTCGCCGTGGGTTTGCGGGTGGGCAATACCGCACTGCTGGCGCGGGTCACCCGGCGGTCGGCGGATGCGCTGGGTCTGGTGGCGGGACAGCACGTGTTCGCCATCCTCAAGGCAAATGCGATTGCGCCGCAAGACGTCGGTACGTGAGACGTCTGTCCTCAAGCGGAATGACTATCACTCGAATGGCAATTCGCCCCAAGTACGGGCGATTTGCTATCCCGTCGATAGTTGAACCACTCTTCAATCGATTTGTCTGTGATGTTGGAGTTCAGGGCGTTTTTGCATCTCTACTTCTCTAGCGAACTAGAGTTGCAAACTTTTGTTTTTGCTAAATAAAACGACAATATCTCAGTTTCTTCGAATAGTGTTGACGTGTCGCCGCAGCAAACCATCCGAGCCGTTTCAGCCGATGTAGCCTGCCAGCGCCGCCCGTGTTCCCTTGGTCCACAACGCCGCCAGATGCGCCCCGAACTGCCCCGCGAACGTCGCATTCTGCCCCAGATCACCGAACACCACCGTGTTGCCGATAAAGGCGCCGGGATCGGTTCGCGCCGCTGATGCGCGTACCTTGAGATCGGCCGCGTTGTCGTCGTTGGGCGCAATCGGATTTCCGGCGTCGTCGGTCCCGGCGCAATAGCGGCACCACAGCGCGACCTCGAGCGCGAGACCGTCAGTCGGCGTTCCCGCCGCCAAGGCATCGCGCAGCACCGGCAAGATAAATTTCGGCTGCCGGTTCGACCCGTCCAGACACAGGCGCGGGATCGTGTCGCCGATTTCGGGGTTGGAAAACCGCTCGACGATTTTGGCCAGATAGTCAGCATAGCTGACACCGGGAATCGGCTTGAGCGTGCCGATAATCTCGCGCTGTTCAAGTGCAACCAGCCAATCGCGCACCGCCGGATCGGCCATCGCGTCATGCACAAAATGGTGGCCCAACAGGGCTGACGGATAGGCGATCGCCGCATGGCCACCGTTCAGAATCCGCAGCTTCATCAACTCGTAGGCGGCCACGTCCTTGACGAATTCGACGCCGACCTTTTCCAGTGCCGGGCGACCTTGGGGGAAATGGTCCTCAAGCACCCATTGGCGGAATGGTTCGCAGACCACCGGGGCGGCGTCGGTCAGCCCGAACCTGTCGGCCACCAGTGCGCGTTCGCGGTCGGACGTCGCAGGGGTGATGCAATCGACCATGCCGCAGGGAAAGGCGACGTTGGCCCGCACCCAGGTCGCCAGCGCCGGGTCGATCATCTGCGCCAGTCCGATGACCGCACCCGCCGCGACATGACCATTTTCGGGCAGGTTGTCACAGGACATCACGGTAAAGGGCGGGATGTCGGCGGCCCGGCGGGCCTGCAAGCCGGCCAGGATCATCCCAAAGACGGTGCGTGGCGTGTCCGGGTGGGCAGCGTCATAGACCATATCGGGGTGATTGGTGTTGAAACTGTCGGTCTTGGCATCGACGTAATAGCCACCCTCGGTGATCGTAAGCGACACGATGCGAATTGCCGGGTCGGCCATCCGTGCAATCGTCTGCGCCGGATCGACCGTCACGAAATCGACCATCGATCCCACGACCTGCGCGTGCAGGCCCGATGGGTCCAGTTCGACCACGGTGGTCAGCCAGTCCTGCGCCGCCAGCCGGTCGCGCATCGCCGCATCGCCGGGGCGCACGCCGGCGCCGCAAATCGCCCAATCGTGGCTGTCGCCAAGCGCGAACAGCCGGTCAAGGTAAACCGCCATATGGGCGCGGTGAAAGTTGCCGATGCCGACGTGCAGGATACCTGCCGTCAGGGCGGCGCGGTCATAGGCCGGGCCCGCGACGTTGGCGGGCAGCGCCGTCAGGGCGTGGGCGTTCAGGGGCAGGGGGCGCGCGTTCATCAGTTCATCCAATTCCCGCCATCGACGTTGTACGTCTGGGCCACGATATAGTCAGCCTCGGGCGAGGCGAGGAACACCGCCATGCCGGTCAGATCCGCAGCAGTGCCCATCCGGCCATAGGGAACGGCGGCGCCGACCTGTTTCTTTTTCTCGCCGGGTGCCAGGCCCTCGAGCCGGGCGAAATACGCGTCCACCCCGTCCCAATGGTCGCCATCCACCACGCCGGGGGCGATGGCGTTGACGTTGATCCCGTGTTTGATCAGGTTCAGGCCCGCCGATTGAGTCAGGCTGATGACGGCGGCCTTGGTGGCACAATAGACGGCGACCAGGGCCTCGCCCCGCCGCCCCGCCTGCGACGCCATGTTGATGATCCGCCCGCCGCGCCCGCGTGCGATCATGCCTTTGGCGACCGCCTGGGTCATGAACAGACAGCCGCCGACATTGACCGCGAACAGCTTGTCATAAGAGGCGCGGGTGATATCGACGATTTCGGCGGCTTCGAACAGGGCCGCATTGTTGATCAGGATGTCGATGCCGCCCATCGCCTGTTCGGCTTGTGCCACGCAAGCGTCGATACTGGCCTGATCGGTGACGTCCAGATGCAGGGCGACGGCGCCGATCCCGGCAGCGGATTTTTCTGCCGCCGCCAGATTGATGTCGGCGATGGCGACCTGGCACCCTTCGGCCCGATAGGCCTCGGCAAAGGCCAGTCCGATGCCCCGCGCCGCCCCGGTAATCAGGGCGCGTTTTTCCTGAAGCCGTTTCATGCGATCCGGAGTCCCGCCGCGTCAAAGCGATGGATCTTATCGGCCTGTGGCGTCAGATAGATGGTGTCGCCGTGGCGCATCGCGACGTCGCCGATCGACCGCACGGTCATGACATCGGTCAGACCGGTGTCGTGGACGTGAAAGAACGTGTCGGACCCAAGGTGTTCACTGACGCCGACCCGTCCTTTCCACAGCCCGCTGGCAGCGGAAACATCCAGATGTTCAGGGCGGACGCCGATCGTGGTGGCGTCATGTTTCGCCGCCTCAGGGCCTTCGATCAGGTTCATTTTCGGCGACCCGATGAAACCTGCGACAAAGGTGTTGCGGGGGCTGTGATACAGGTCAAGCGGGCTGCCGACTTGTTCGATGTTGCCCGCCTGCAAGACGACGATCTTGTCGGCCATCGTCATCGCCTCAACCTGATCGTGGGTGACGTAGATCATCGTGGTTTTGAGCTTTTCGTGCAGTTCCGAGATTTCCATCCGCATGCCGACCCGCAGCGCGGCGTCAAGGTTGGACAGGGGTTCGTCGAACAGGAACGCGGCGGGTTCGCGCACGATGGCGCGGCCAATGGCGACGCGCTGACGTTGGCCGCCCGACAACTGACCGGGGCGGCGGTCAAGATAGCTGGACAGGTTCAGCACCTTGGCTGCGGCCTCGATCTTGGCATCCTGTTCGGCCTGCGGCATCCCGGCCATTTTCAGTGGAAACGCGATGTTCTTACGCACGGTCATATGCGGATAAAGCGCGTAGGACTGAAACACCATTGCCAGCCCGCGTTTCGCCGGAGCGGTTTCGGTGGCATCGCGACCGTCGATCCGGATCTGGCCGCCCGACACATCCTCGAGCCCGGCAATCAGCCGCAGCAGGGTGGATTTGCCGCAGCCCGAGGGGCCGACGAATACCACGAATTCGCCTTCGTCGATGGTCAGATCAAGCGGCGGAATGACATTTACGTCGCCAAAGCTTTTGCTGACTTTATCAAGGGTGATGCGTCCCATATCGGTCTTCCTTACTTTACGGCGCCAAAGGTCAGGCCGCGGACAAGTTGTTTCTGGCTGAACCACCCCATGACAAGGATCGGCGCGATAGCCATCGTGCTGGCGGCGCTAAGCTTGGCATAGAACAGCCCTTCAGGGCTGGAGTAGCTGGCGATAAATGTGGTCAGCGGCGCGGCGTTGACGGTGGTCAGGGTGATCGTCCAGAACGCTTCGTTCCAGGCCAGGATGATGTTCAGCAGCATGGTCGAGGCGATGCCGGGCAGCGCCATCGGGGTCAGCACATAAATGATCTCATTGCGCAATGAAGCCCCGTCCATCCGCGCCGCCTCGAGGATATCGACCGGGATCTCTTTGAAGTAGGTATAGAGCATCCAGACAATGATCGGCAGGTTGATCAGGGTCAGCACGATGATCAGCCCGATCCGGCTGTCGAGCAATCCGACCGATTTGAAGATCAGGTAGATCGGGATCAGCACCCCGACCGGCGGCAGCATCTTGGTCGAGAGCATCCACATCAGCACGTCTTTGGTGCGTTTGCCGGGGACAAAGGCCATCGACCATGCGGCAGGCACCGCGATCAGCAATCCGATCACCGTGGACCCGACCGAAATGATCACCGAGTTGGAAAAGTGCAAAAAGTAGTTCGACCGCTGTAATACGACGCCGTAGTTCTCTGTCGTCCAGTTGAAAAACAGAAACTGGGGCGGCGACGCGATGGCGGCGGCTTCGGTCTTGAAACTGGTCAGAAAGGTCCAGAGGATCGGGAAAAAGATCAGCAGTCCGATCCCCCAAGCGAGGGCGGTATTGAAGGTCTTGCGTTGGTTTGTGACAGCACGGGCCATGATCAGGCGTCCAAATTCTTGCCGATCATCCGCATCAGGAAGATCGCTACTATGTTGGCAAGGATGATGGCGACGACGCCACCGGCGGACCCGCCCCCCACGTCGAAATTCAGCAGCGACTGAACATAGACGAGGTAGGTGAGGTTGGTCGATGCATATCCCGGCCCGCCATTCGTGGTGACAAGGATTTCCGCAAAGACCGACAGCAAAAAGATAGTCTGGATCAGGATCACGACCGTGATGGCGCGGCTCAGGTGCGGCAGCACCATGTGCCAGAACCGCGACAGGGCCGAGGCGCCGTCCATTTCAGCGGCTTCCATCTGTTCGCTGGACAGCGACTGGATCGCGGTCAGCAGGATCAGGGTCGCGAAAGGCAGCCATTGCCAACTGACAATCCCGATGATCGACAGCAGCGGCGCGTTTTGCAGGAATTCATAGGGTTGCAGCCCGACGGCCTTGAACATATGGGCGAACAAACCGTTCACCGGGTTCATGAACATGTTTTTCCAGACCAGCGCGGTCACAGTCGGCATGACAAAGAATGGCGCAATCACCAAAATCCGCACGATGCCCTGCCCCCACATCGGCTGGTCGAGCAGAATTGCCAGCAGGATGCCGCCACCCACGGTGATGATGAGAACCCCGACAACAAGGGCGATGGTGTTATAAAGCGCCGCCCAGAAGGCCGGGTTGGTGATGAAGTAGTAGTAGTTGTCCCAGCCCGCCCAACCACCAACGGCCGGGTTCAGCAGGTTATAGCGCAGGAACGAGAAATACAGTGTCAGTGCGAGTGGTACGATCATCCAGATCAGCAGCAGGGCGACAGCGGGCGAAATCATGATCCGGGCTGCTGCGCGGGAATGTTGCGTGGACATGGGCGAATTCCTTGGTCGGTTGCCGTGCTGCGGGCATGGAGCCATGAAAAGCGAAAACCGTCGCTTTGCAAAGTACCGCATTTCGAAAGGTGTGGCGAGGTGTCGGGGCCGACTGATGGGGCCGGCCCCGACGGGAGGGGCGGTTACTTGATGTAACCAGCCTTGGTCATTTCGGTAACGGTCAGCGCCTGCGCCTGAGCAAGCGCATCTTCTGCCGACATCTGCCCGGCAAGTGCTGCCGAGAACAACTGGCCTGTCGCGGTCGCAATGCCCTGGAATTCCGGGATCGCGACGAACTGCACACCGGTATAGGGCACCGGATCGACCGTCGGGTTGCTCGGGTCAGCTGCGTTGATACTGTCCAGTGTCATCTGCGCGAACGGCGCAGCCGCCATATAGTCCGCATTCTCGTAAAGCGAGGTGCGTGTGCCCGGCGGAACGTTGGCCCAGCCTACGTCGGCAGCGACAAGGGCGGTGTACTCTTTCGAGGTGGCCCAAGCGACGAATTGCTTGGCCGCATCGGTCGAGTCCGAACCCGCCGGAATCGCCAGCGACCATGCCCAAAGCCAGTTGCCGCGCTTGCCCAGACCATTGTCGGGGGCCAGTGCGTAGCCCATCTGGTCAGCCACCTCGCTGCTGGCCGGGTCTGACACAAAGGACGCGGCAACGGTGGCGTCGATCCACATGCCGCATTTGCCGGTCTGCATCAGTGCCAGGTTCTCGTTGAACCCGTTGCCTGACGCGCCCGGAGGCCCGTAGTTGGTCATCAGGTCAAGGTAGAAGTTGAGCGTATTTGCCCAGGCTTCGCTGTCGAACTGGGGTTGCCAGTTCTCGTCGAACCAGCGCGCCCCGAACGAGTTGGACATCGCCGTCAGGAACGCCATATTCTCGCCCCAGCCGGCCTTGCCGCGCAGGCAGATGCCATAGACTTCGTTCGGCTTGTCGGTCATCGCCGCTGCGGCTTCTTTGATGAATTCCCAAGTTGGGGCATCGGGCATTGTCAGCCCGGCCTTTTCCATCAGATCCTTGCGATACATCACCATCGAGCTTTCGCCGTAGAACGGTGCGGCATAGAGTTCGCCGTCAACCGTCAGACCGCCGGCGATGGCGGGCAGCAGATCGCCCTGATCCCATTCGGCGGGCAGGTCGTTCAGCGACACCAGCCAGCCCTGCTTGGCCCAGATCGGGACTTCGTAGGTGCCGATCGTCATCACGTCAAACTGGCCGCCTTTGGTGGCGATGTCGGTGGTGACGCGCTGACGCAGTACGTTTTCCTCAAGCGTGACCCATTCCAGTTGGATGTCGGGATGCGAGTCCGTGAAGTCCTTGGTCAGGCCCTGCATGCGGATCATGTCGCCGTTGTTGACGGTGGCGATGGTCAAGGTTTCGGCGGATGCGCCGATGGCCATTGAACACAACGCAGTTGCGCCCAAGAGGGCGCGGAAATGTCGAGTCATAGTTCCTCCCTATGCCCATCGTTGGGCATTTGCTTAGCTAGTGGGCAAATACTCGCCCAGAGTCCTGATTCGAGTCAATGGGGCATCAACGCCGCGATGCAGCAACCGCCTAGTCTCATACTCTGGCAGCGAAAATAGCCGTTTAGCTACGCGAAATCAATGTTTCTGCAGTGGCTTCGTTGGTGATCAGGCCGTTGATCAGGTGGCCACGCAGCGCCGCCAGAATCGCCGTGACCTTGGCGTTACCGACCGCCACTGCCAAAACTGCGCGGTCTGCGGCCTTGGGCAAGGGGGCGGAAGCGACGCGGGAATTGAAGGCGCAGTCGATCGTCTGGCCATCGCCGTTATAGACCCAACTGGTGATCTCGCCCGCGGCTCCGGCTGCGGCAAGTTCGTCCAACTCGACCTCGGGCACGAAACCATCGACGAACAGGGGGGCGGTGCGGTCCATCTGGCCGACACCGACAAGGGTCAGGTCGGCATTGCGGCACAGCGCCATCGTGTTGCGCACGGGTTCCTGCCCATGCAGCGTCTTTAACTCGTCGGCATCACGGGCCAGAACCGGCAGCGGGTAAGGGTAATGTTTGGCACCGACCCGTTCGGCCATGCTGATGACCGCATTGTATGGCGTGGCCGACCCGTCGGACATCATGTTGCCCAGCAGCGAAACGATACTGTGTTGCGGGCA